>CAYFOA010000129.1:0-21443 GCA_964344575.1 uncultured Rickettsiales bacterium
ACGAGGACGAGAACGAGAACGAGGACGAGAACGAGGACGACGACGAGGGGGACGACGACGAGGGGGACGACGACGACGCGAACTCGGACGACGACGACGACGACGCGGCCCCCGAGGTTCCCGCCGACGACGCCGTCATCGTCGCCTCCAACCTCCCCGCCTCCCTCGAATGCGGCGAGGCGTTCACCGCGCAGATCACCCTCCAGAACACCGGCTCCGCGACCTGGTACGGCACCGAGCCGGACCTCTACAAGCTCGGCGCCGTCGACGACGAGGACCCGCTCAAGACCGGCGACCCCCGCATCTGGATGGGAGACGGCGCCGTCGTCCCGCCGGGCGCGTCGTTCACCTTCGACGTCCCCCTCGTCGCGCCCGCCGAGGCGGGGACGTACGTCACCGACTGGCGCATGGTCCACGAGTGGGTGACGTGGTTCGGCGAGACCGCCGCCTCCACCGTCACCGTCGAGTGCCCCGACCCCGTCTGGGTGCAGCTCGCCTGCGCCCGCAACGGCGCCGAGATCTGCGACGACGAGCTGTTCGGGGTCGACGCCGGCACCACCTACGGCCTGGAGTGTGTCGGCGCCAACTCCGGCATCGGCTACGTCGCGACGAACACCGGCCCCGAGCAGTCCGACGGCGTCACCCGCTGCCAGGGTTGGGAGGACCAGGGCCTCGACGCCTGGGACTACCTCGACTACGTCGACAGCTTCGTCTGCGACACCCCCGGCGAGGTGCTCGAGCTCGACCTCTCCCCATGGGCGGGCGGGTACCTCTGGTTCGGCTCCCACGACAACCCCTCCGGCGGCGGCCACATGACGAACATCTGCCTCGTAGAGCTCGTCGAGTAGGCAGGTTGCTAAGGTCGCCGCCATGAAGGGCGACCCCGCGATCCTCGACGACCTGAACCGGCTCCTCACGGGCGAGCTGACGGCCATGGACGTGTACTTCGTCCAGTCCCGGATGCTGCACCGCTGGGGCTACTCGAAGCTCCACGAGCGGCTGGACCACGAGATGGACGACGAGAAGGGCCACGCCGACGACCTCATCCAGCGCATCCTCTACCTCGGGGGGACACCCGACATGGCGAGCCGCCTCCCCTTCGTGGTGGGCGCGGATGTCCAGGAGATGCTGGAGCGGGACCTCGAGCTGGAGCTGGACGTCGCCCGCCACCTCAACGAGGTCATCGCCCGCTGCGTCGCCGCCGGGGACAACGGCACCCGCGTCATCCTCGACAAGCTCCTCGTCGACACCGAAGAGGACCACATCCGGTGGCTGGAGGCCCAGCTCCAGGAGATCGGGGACGTCGGCCTGGCGAACTACCTGGCCGAGATGATCTAGACGGCGCGGGCCCCGAAGTCCTCCTCGAACGATCGGCCGCGATCGGTCATCCTCGACGCGTGCCTGCTCGTTGGCCCGTCGCGGTCCTCGTCGTGCTGCTCGCGGTCCCGCTGCCGTCGCCCGCGCCGGCCATCGATGACGGGAGCGAAGCCCGCCGCACCAAGGGCGACCACTGCACCCGCGCGACGACTCCCGCCGAGGAGGAGCGGGCCGAGGCGATCTGGCAGCGCCTCGACAAGGGCTCGGCGGCCTGGAAGGAGCTTCGGGAGCTCGGGCGCGGGGGCTGCGAGGCCCTCGCCGAGTGGCTCCGGGACGGGGCCGGCAGCGCCCGGCAGAGGGACGTGTTCGAGGCGCGCCTCTTCCTCCTCGGACGGGGGACGGGGAGCCTGTTCGCCGAGGGCCTGGAGGCGATCCCGATGGCCGTCGCGGAGGACGAGTGGGAGGAGGTCGTGAGCGTGCTCGCCCGCCGCCGGCCCGACCTCGGGCCGGACGCCTCGATGGCCCTGGCCCGAGCGACCGACTTCGACGTGCAGGACGAGATCCTCGAGCTCCTGATCCCCAACCCGTCGGAGCGGAAGGGCCGGGTCGACCCCGCATCCCGCCACCACGTCGCCGCGGTGCGCGCCATGCTCTGGCGGGGCGACGACCCGCCCCCGGTCAAGCTCGCCGCGGAGGTCGCCGACACCATCCTCGACGCGTCCGAGAAGACCCCCGAGGTCGCCGCCCCCTGGGCCTCCCTCCTCGTCGACCTCGTCGCCCTGGGGGAAGAGCGGGCGTACGACGACGCGGCGGGGGACGCGGCGAAGGTGCTGGCCTCCCACGGCCTCCCCGGACTCGGCGAGGCCGTGGACGTCGCCCTCACGACGGGCAACCCCTTCGTCCAGGAGGAGCTCGTCGACGCGATGCGGGACTCCCTGCTCTGGGGCCGCGGCGAGCGGAGGCTCCTCGGCGAGGTCGAGAAGCTGGCCGAGGACGGAGCGACCAGGCGCGTCCGCGCGCTCGCGCGGGCGGTCCTCCGGTTCCACGGGTAGGGAGCCGCCCCCGCCGCGCCGCGCCGCGCCGCGGCCACTGGCCGCTAGACGACCTGCGGGCCGTCCGGGTGGAAGGCGGCGACGAGGCGCTTCCGGATCGAGCCCTCGAGGCGGTTCGGGTCGACGCCCGCGGCGCGCGCGAGCATGCCCAGCTTGACCGTCACGTTGACGACCTGGTCGGCCAGGTCGACCCCCCCGCTGACGCCCGGCCCCTTGAGCTCGGCGTGGTTGCCGCTCCAGACCAGCTTCGCCCCGTACTTGCCCATGAAGGACTCGAAGTACTCGATGCGGGAGCGGGAGTCGTCGATGTTCAGCGTGTGCTCGTGGCGGACGTGGACCTTGCTCATGGGCCGCGATTCAATCAGTCGCCCGCGGCCGTGGCAAGCTGCTCCAGGCGCGCGAGCCGGTCGGCCTCGTTCGCCACCATCCACGCGTCCTTGCTCAGCTCCGCGTGCGCCTGGGCGAAGAACGGCCGCGCCTCCTCGGTCCGGCCGAGCGCGTGGAGGCACTCGGCGATCTCCTCCAGCGTGTAGGGGTCGGGCGCGCCCGCCGCGGTCGCCTCCTCGTGGAGCTTCCGCTGCTCGGCGAGCGCCTCCTCCAGCTTCCCCTGCGCGCGCCACGTCCGCGCGATGCACCATCGGGCCACCCGGATCGAACCGGCCTTCCCCTGCTCCTTCCGGAACGCCAGCGCCCGTTCGAAGATCGCCAGCGCCTCGTCGTACTTCCCCGCGTCGAAGTGGGTCCAGCCGATGTTGTTGTAGAGCGACCCGCGCCAGTTCCGGGCGCGCTCGTCGGCCGACTTCTCCGCCAGCTCCAGCGCGTCCTGGTTCCACTTCATCGCCTCGCCGGGGTCCGCGATGGCGACCATGTGGGCCGCGTCGACGGCGTGGAAGTCCTCCCCGAGCTCCTGCGCGAGGAGCCAGGCGTGGACGAACAGCGCCCGCGCGCGCTGCTTGTCGCCGGCGGAGTTGAACGTCCGCCCCCGCTCCAGGAGGTAGCGGACGCGGGCGATCCCGGTGTCGTCGGTCAGCGCCTTCTCGACGTCGTCGAGTAGCGCGTGGGCCTCGTCGAACTGGGAGCGGAGGCTGTGGGTGCGGGCGATCTGGGTGGCCAGCTGGAGGCGGTAGTCGAGGGACTGCTCGTCGTTCTTGCCCTGCACCTCGCGGAACTTCGCCTCGGTCGCGGCGGGGTCGCCGTAGTCCCACAGGGCGTCGAAGTCGGGGGGAGTCGAAGCGTTGACGCTCACGGGCAGCGCCAGGGTCGAGATCAGGGTCGCGACGAGGACGATTCGTTGCATGGAGCGGCAGCGTACACCCCCTGGCACGGGTGTTGCGACGTGCGAGGTCCGTGACCTGGACGGAGCCTCGGATGATTCGCACCCCTACGACGCTGATCGCTTGC
This sequence comes from uncultured Rickettsiales bacterium, assembly GCA_964344575.1. Classification (GTDB taxonomy): domain Bacteria; phylum Myxococcota_A; class UBA796; order UBA9615; family UBA9615; genus JAAESI01. Next base: position 3,771 of record CAYFOA010000129.1, read on the forward strand.
TTGCTCGTCATCTCCCTGTCCTCCCCCGCCCGCGCGGCCGACGAAGCGTCGACGCCGCTCCCGCCGGCGGTGCGGGAGGCCATCGCGGAGAGCGAGCCGGCGGCGTTGAAGGGGGCGACCATCGCCGCTCCGGAGGGGACGCAGGGACACGCGGCGGCCACGACGGCCGGCGTGCGCGGGGACGACGCGGAGGATGGAACCGCCGCGCCCGCGACTGCCACGACGGCGCTGTCGGAGGAGGCGACCAGGACGGTCGCCTCCACCGACCCTGTCCCCGTCGGGAAGACCTCGACTGAGAACGAGAACGAACTCGAGAACGAGATCGAAAACGAGCGCAAGAACGAGAACGAGGCTCCGGCGGCGACGGCGTCCCCCTCCGAGCCGCTCCCCGCCTCGCTGCTTGCGGCGCTGGACGACGCCCCCGCCCCGCTCGCCGACGGCGGCGACGTCAGCATCCCGACGGCCGCCCCCACCGCCTCCGTCAATCCCCTGGCGCGGGCGAGCGGGGCGCTGCTCGTCGGCCTCCTCTGCCTCGCCGGCCTCCTCGCCCACCCCCGGACCCGCGAGCACCTCCTCGCCCGCCTCCGCCAGGGCATGGCGGGCGGTCGCCGCGACGGCCCGTCGATCGAGGTGCGGTCGGCGGTGTCCGTCGGCACCGGGCAGCGCGTCGTGACCCTCGAGGTCGACGGCGTCCGCCTCCTCGTCGGCCTCAGCCAGGGGCGGATGGACGTCCTCCACAGCTGGGCAGGCGTCGAGCCCCGTCCGGGCCAGCACCCTCTCGAGAACGAGAACGAGAACGAGAACGAGAACGAGAACGAGATCGGGAACGCCCGCCGCGACGAGCGCGCCCGCCTCGACGTCGACTACCTCGCCGAGGACGTCTCCGTCGGCCCCGACCAGCAGCGGTGGGCCGCCGACCTCGTCGCCGCGTGGCAGCGCCCCGCGCCGGCCCCGCCGAAGCCCAGCGCCGTCGCGGAGGAGGCCGCCGAGACGCCGTGGTGGCTGGAGGGCGCGACGGACGAGGAGAAGGCCCGCATCGCCGGCGCCGCCGACCCCGCCGCCGCGGCGACCGCGTCCCCCGCCGACGAGGATCCCGCGGTCGCCGAGTCGGTCCTCGCCCAGCTCCGCGTGGCCCGCGCTCGCGAGACCCTGAACGAGCGCCGCCCCCGCCTCTCCCGCCTCGGCCGCACCGGCACCGACGACGCCCGCGCCGCCGCCTCCGACGACGACGCCGCCGACCGCCCCGCCCGCCGCCTCCCGAGGGCCGTGCTTGGGTTTCTGGTCGGGCTGACCGGCCTCGCCACCCTCGGGTTCGCCCCCGACGCGTTCGCCCAGGCCGCGGGCGGCGGGCTGATGATCGACCTGTCCGCCCAGGAGCTCGAGTCCGCCGTCGCCGGCGGCGAGGGCGCGTCGACCGCGGTCAAGCTGCTCGTCACCCTGACGCTGCTCGCCATCGCCCCCGCCATCGTGCTCTCGATGACGTCGTTCACGCGCCTCATCGTCGTCTTCTCGCTCCTCCGCCAGGCGGTCGGCGTCCAGCAGGCGCCCCCCAACCAGGTCCTCGTCGGCCTCGCGCTGTTCCTGACGTGGTTCGTGATGGCGCCGACGTTCGAGCAGGTCAACGACGTCGCCGTCGAGCCCTACTTCGCCGGCCACATGACCGAAGGCGAGGCGCTGGACGCGGCGATGGGCCCCATGCGCGACTTCATGATGCGGAACACCCGCGAGAAGGACCTCGCCCTGATGCTCCGGCTGTCCCGCAGCGCCCGCCCCGCGACCCGCGCCGACGTCCCCACCCGCGCGCTCGTCCCCGCCTTCATGATCAGCGAGCTCAAGACCGCCTTCCAGATCGGCTTCCTGATCTACATCCCGTTCCTCATCATCGACCTCGTCGTGTCCACCGTGCTCCTCGCGATGGGCATGATGGTCCTCCCCCCGATCGTCATCTCGCTCCCCTTCAAGCTGCTCCTGTTCGTCTTCGTGGACGGCTGGAACATGCTGATCGGCAGCCTCGTGACGAGCTTCGCGTAGGGCTCCGCCATGACCTCTGACTTCCTCGTCGCCCTGGTCCAGGAGAGCGTCCGCACGACGCTGTGGCTGGCCGCCCCGCTGCTCCTCCTGTCGATGGCCGTCGGCCTGACCGTGTCGATCATCCAGGCCGCCACGCAGATCCAGGAGATGACCCTGGTGTTCGTGCCGAAGATGCTCGCCGTGTTCGTCGGCGTCGTCCTCTTCGCCGCGTTCATGCTCGACACCATCGCGCGCTTCACCTACGCGATCTTCGACCTCGTCAGCCGCGGCGGCGCGCTCTAGCCGCCATGCTCGGCGTCGAGATCCAGATCGGCCCGGAGCTGTACGGGCTGCTCATGGCCTTCGCCCGCATCGGCGGCCTCCTCCAGACGGCGCCGTTCGTCTCCACCACCGCCGTCCCCATCCCCGTCCGCGTCGTCCTCGCGGTGATGCTGACGGCGGTGACCGCGCCGCTGATCGTCCTCGACGAGACCCAGGTCACGTGGGCGGCCGGCCCGCTCGGCCTGCGGCTGGTCAGCGAGCTCCTCCTCGGCGCAGCCATGGGCTTCGTCGCGACCGTCGTGATGTCGCTGCTCGACATCGTCGGCACCTTCGTCGGCGTCAACGCCCAGCTCGCCATCGCGATGCAGTTCGACCCGCTGACGAACTCGCAGCAGGTCATCACCACGCGCCTGGTCCAGGTGGCCGGCTTCCTCGTCTTCCTCAGCCTCGACCTGCACCACCTGATGCTCCTGGGGCTGGTCGACAGCTTCCAGGTCGCGCCCCCGGGGACGGGCGTCCTCGCGGCGCTGGCGGGGCCGGCGATGTCGTCGGTGATGGCGCAGGTGCTGCTGGACGGGCTCCGCATCGCGATGCCGGTCGTCGCCGCCGTGCTCGTCCTGAACCTGGTCGCCGCGCTGGTGACCCGGTTCGCCCAGCAGATGAACATCTACTTCTCCGTCGGCCTCCCCGCGAACGCGGCGGCGGGCCTGCTCGCGATCGGGCTGGGGATCCCGGCGCTGGCGACGGCGGTCCTCGTCCACGGCGAGTCCATCCGCGGGCTCATGCTCGCGATGGTCGGCGGGTAGGGCTCCGCCGTGTCTTCCTCCGGCGAGCAGGACAGCGGCCAGGACCGCACAGAAGAACCAACCGAGAAGCGCAAGAAGGACTTCCGCGAGAAGGGCCGCGTGGCCCAGTCGCGGGATCTCGCCTCGGTCGGCGTCCTCCTCGCCGTGGGGCTCGCGACGGCCGCGTGGTGGCCGGGGATCCTGCGGGCGTGCGAGGACCTCGTCCGCGAGTTCCTGGGCGACGGCCCCGCGAACTCGGACCTCTTCCTCGCCGACCCCATCGGGCTCCTCAAGACGGGCATGAAGGCGACGCTGTGGATGTGCGGCCCGATCCTGCTCGCGGGGCTGTTCGCGGGGCTGCTCCTCGCGATCGCGCAGGTGGGGCTGCAGTGGTCGTGGAAGCCGCTCGAGCCGGACCTCAACAAGCTCAACCCCATAAAGGGCCTGCAGCAGAAGCTCTTCAGCGCCCAGGCGGTGTTCGAGTGGGCCAAGGCGATGGCCAAGGTGGCGGTCGTGGCGGCGATCGGGTGGCGCGTCGTCGTGGTCTACGCGCCGGGCCTCACGGAGCTGGCGTCGGCGCCGATCGGGGAGTCGGTGGCGTGGACCGGCGGCGTGCTCGCGCGCCTGATCTTCTTCTGCCTGCTGGCGATGCTGGCGCTGGGGATCGTCGACTACATGTTCGCGAAGTGGCAGCTGCTCCGGAAGATGCGGATGACGCGGCAGGAGCTGAAGGAGGAGAACAAGGACACCGAGGGCGACCCCTACATGAAGGCGCGGATCCGCCGGATCATGACGGAGATGAGCCGGAACCGGCTGGTCGCCGAGGTCAGCGAGGCGACGGTCGTGGTCGCCAACCCGACGCACTACGCGATCGCGATCAAGTACGAGCTGGGGCAGCAGGGGCCGCCGCTGGTGGTCGCCCGCGGCGCCGACGCCCGCGCCCGCCTGATCAAGGACATCGCGCGCAGCAACGGCATCCCGCGGATCGAGAACCGCCCCCTCGCGAGGGCGCTGTACGCCGACTGCCGCCCCGGGGACATGGTCCCCGCGAAGCTCTACGAGGCGGTCGCCGAAGTCCTCGCCTTCGTCTACCGCCTGCGCGAGCGGAGGGCAGGCTAGGAGTCCGGCTTGTGGCCGCGCCCCGGCCGCACCAGAATCGGTCCCCTCAGGAGGACCGCATGAGGATCACGAGGCGAATCGGCGTCGGCGCGTCGGAGGAGCGGCTCAGCCGGCTCATCGAGGACCGGATGAAGGAGGGCGCCGACAAGGCGCGCATCGACAAGCGGATCTGGGACCTGTTCGGGGAGACGTGGTGCGTGATGTTCACGGACCTCGCCGGCTTCTCCCGGTCGGTCGAGACCTTCGGGATCACCCACTTCCTGCAGACGATCTACGCCCAGGAGCGGGAGCTGGTGCCGCTCATCGACGAGCACGACGGCATCCTGCTGAAGACCGAGGGCGACAGCATGCTCGTCATCTTCCGCAACCCGGCGAAGGCGCTGACCTGCGCGATCGCGATGCAGCGGCACCTCAAGGACCACAACGAGCGGACCCCCGCCGAGGACGACATCCTCCTGTGCGTCGGGCTCGGCTACGGCCACCTCCTCAAGATCGGCGACGCCGACGTCTTCGGCGCCCAGGTCAACGCCGCGAGCAAGCTCGGCGAGGACACCGCCGAGGCCTGGGAGATCCTCGTCACGGAGGCGATGCGGGCGGAGGTGGCCGACTCCGGTGTCGGCTTCGAGCCGCTCGACGGCGTCCCCCCCGGGGCCAAGGCCGCCTTCAAGGTCGTCTACGACTTCTGAGGGCCGAAGCCCGCGTCAGGGCTCGACGATCCGGACCTCGTAGACGCTGCCGCCGACCTCGTACTCCCAGGTGCCGACGTAGAGGTGGTCGCCGTTCACGGCGATCGACCACGCCGCCAGCTCGGAGAAGGTGCAGACGTTTTCCCAGCTGCCGTCGCCGTCGTCGCTGCGGAGGAGTTGGGCGTTCCCGACGTCGTACTTCCACCCGTCCGACGTCCCCGCCCACAGCGCCCCGTCCCACGCCGCCAGCTCCGTGACGTAGGCCGCGTCCACCGCGTGGACCAGGGTCGGGCCGCCCGCGTCGAGGCGCCAGATCCCCGTCCCGCCGGTGCTGTGGCCACCCCGCTCCGTCGCGCCGATCCAGAGCTCGCCGTCGTGGGAGAGGCCGCGGAAGAACCGGGTCGGCGTCGCGGTCACGCTCCAGGAGGTGCCGTCGGTCGAGGCGAGCTGCACCGTGTTGTCGTCGTCCTCGTTGATGGCCCACGCGTACAGCGTCCCTTCGTGGCCGACGATCTCGCGCAGGTAGACGGGGCCCGCGCCGCTGTCCCACACCGTCTCCCAGTCGGTGCCGTTCGCGCTCCGGAGGATCACGCCGTGCTCCTGGGCCTGGTTGCCGTACTGGACGGCGTACAGCGCGCCGCCGAAGACCTCGAGGCCGCACCCGATCGTCGACCCGGGGCCGTCGTAGACGCGCTCCCAGGTGCTGCCGTCGGCCGACCGGAAGACGTCGCCGCTGGACTCGGTGTTCGCGTACAGCATCCCGTCGAACTCGCGCATCGCGCAGACGGACTCGGTGACGCCGAGCAGGCCCGGGGAGACGAGCTCCCAGGGGTCGGTCCGGTAGAGCATCGAGGCGCCCTCGTGGCCGTACCCGAACTGGCCCGCGTAGAGGCGGCCGCCGAACGAACGGAGCGCGAAGAAGCCGTCGGCGTCGCTCGCGCCGATGGGGACGCACTCGTACTCGTGCGGCGCCGCGTCGTCGTCGTCGCCGGCGTCGTCGTCGTCGTCGCCGGCCGCGTCGTCGTCGTCGGGAGCGGCGCTGTCGTCGTCGTCGGCCGCCGCGTCGTCGTCGTCCGGCGCGGCGGTGGCGTCGTCGTCGCCGGCGGGGGGGTCGACCGCGCAGCCGGCCAGGAGCAGCGTCAGGCAGAGCAGGGAACGCATGACGGCGACGCTACGCGGGGCACGTTGCGCCGCCGTGACGAAGACGTGGAGGCAGGGCCCGCTAACATCGGGACCGGTGCGCGACCGTCTCAGCCTCGGCCTGCTCGCGTTCGCGTCGGTCGCCGTCGTCTGCGCGCCGCTGCTGGCGGACGCCTGGGTCGGCGGCCACGAGGGCGCCAACTACCTCTACCGGACGGCCGAGTTCAAGGCGCTGCTGGCCCAGGGCGAGCCCTGGCCGCGGTGGGCGCCGGACTTCTACTGGGGCTACGGCTACCCCTTCTTCGTCTTCTACCCGCCCGGGGTGTTCTGGCTGTCGTCGCTGCTGGGGGCCGTGATCGGGGTCGCCGGGGGGCTCAAGGCGACGGTGGTGATCGGGTCGCTGTCGACGTTCTTCGGGACGCGGCACCTGCTCCAGGCGTACGCGGGGGAGGGGCCCGCGCGGCTCGGCGCGGCGTGCGCGACGGTGTTCCAGTGGCACTTCGTCCAGGTCTACGTGCGCGGGGACCTCGCCGAGGCGTTCGCGACGTCCCTGCTGCCGTGGGTGATCGCGGCGGTGCTGCGGGACGAGCCGCGGCGGCTGGCGGGGTGGCTCGGGGCGGTCGCGCTGTGCCACACGCTGACGGCGGTGCTGGCGTGCTGGGTCGTCGGCGTGCTCGGGCTGCTCAAGCTGGCGCGGCGGGACGGCCCCGGGTTCGGGCGGACGGTCGGGGGCGGCGCGCTGGGGCTGGCGATCGCGGCGGGGTACCTCCTGCCGGCGTTCGTGGAGCGGGCGCTGGTCCGGACGGACCGGATGGTGGAGTCCGTCGAGGGAGTCTTCTCGTTCCACTACGGCGACCACTTCGTGGGGCTGCTGCAGCGCTTCGAGCCGGGCTACCGGTGGGGGACGTCGGTCCCCGGCCTCGACGATCGGATGCCCCTGGGGGACCCGCCGTGGGCCTGGGCGGTGGTGATCGCGGCGGTGGCGCTGGCGGCGACGCACCCCGGATCGCGGCGCCGGCTGGGGCCGCCGCTATTCGCCTGGCTCGCCGTCCTCGCGATGGTGACGGCGGTCAGCCGGCCGGTGTGGGCGGCGATGCCGCTGGGCGAGTTCTTCCAGTTCCCGTGGCGGTGGCTGCTGCTGCAGGGGATCGTCGTCGGCGTCCTCGCCGCGCTGGTCGTGGACGAGCTGGACGCCCGCTCGGTGAGGTGGGGTCCGTGGGTCCTGGGGGCGGTCGTGCTCGCGGGTGCCGCGGTCCAGGTCGAGTCGGTGCTCTGGCGCGAGGCCGGGACGGGCGCCTGGATCGCCCTGGGGGTCGCGCACCTCGCCGCGATGGGGTCGCTGCTGACGCTGGATCGGCACCGCCCCGCCGCCCCGATCCTGTCCGCCGTCGTCGTCATCGCCGCGATGCCGTTGCTCCTCGCGACGTTCCACAAGGCGCACACGACGCCGACCCCGATCGCGCCGTCCCACGTCGAGGCGCTGGACGACCCCGTCCGCCTCCAGCGGCTCGACCTGATCGACCCCGACGGCTTCCGGCTCCCGATCGTGACGGACGCCCACGACGCGTACCGCCCGCTGACCGCCGAGGAGCCCCCGTTGGGCCCCCCCGGCAGCGACCGCGGCCCCCGCCCCGCCTACGACCTCGGCCCCCCCGCCGAGCAGGCCGGCGCGTGGCGTCGCTGGTACGTCGACCAGCCGGCGGCGGGCGTGCGCGAGGCGACGTGGTTCGTCTACCCGGGGGTCAAGGCGTCGGTCGACGGCGCGGAGGTCCCGGTCACCCACGACGCCCGCGGCCTGGTCCAGATCGACGTCCCCCCCGGCCCCCACGTGGTCGACGTCTGGTACGCGGGGACGGGCACGCAGCGCCTCGGCGTCCTCGTCTCCCTGGCCGCCCTGCTCCTCCTCCTCGTCCTCACGTTCCGAGCAGCCCGTCGCCGTTCCCCCTGACCCTCCCTCTCCCCAGCTTCCTCTTCTCCACTCCCCCGGGCGGGGCCGTGACGAGCGGTTGCAGCTGTGAGGGAGGGGCTGGGTTGACGGGGGGCGGTCTGCTCCCGCCCCGGCTCCCCAGGTTCCGTGGGACCGACCCCGCAGTGGCGTCGATCTCGCCCTCGGCGACACCTCACCCGTTCCTGGTCTCTCGGACCTCCTTGACGGCGAACCGATCGGTGCGCCGTCAAGGATGGGGGTTCAAGACCCAACCCTCGTGAGGTGTCGGCAGGAGCGAGGACCCGGCCGCCGATGGATGGGTCCCGCGGGAAGTGGACATCCACGGCGAGAGCAGACCGTCACCGTCAACCCAGCCCGCCCCCGGGGGCCCTTGTCAGACCGTTGCGGAGCGTAGGTCCGAAGGGCCGCCCTCGCGAGCGGGCGCGCAAGGACCACCGATCGACCACTACGGACACACCACCTCGAACTCGAGCCTGCCCACCCCCGGGCGATCCACCTCGACTTCGAGCGCCTCGCCTGCCTCGATCGCCCACCGCTCGCGGGGGTCGTCCGTCACCGGCTCATCGTCGATCGCGACCACCCGGTCGCCCGGCCGCAGACCCGCCGCCCAGTGGACCGACCCCGCCGACACCATGCACAGCTGCCAGCCCTCGCGCACCCGCTGCGCGAGCACGCCCAGGCAGGCATGACGGCGGAGCCGGAGCTCGTGCGCCGTCTCGCCCTCCCCCAGCACGACGTCCCCCACCGCCTCGCCCCCCGGGCCCCCCGCGAACACCTTCCACGGCCCCGGCGCCAGCCCCTCGATCGTCGGCGCCCATCCGTCCGGGCCTGTCACATACCGCTCGTCGATGAGCCGCTGCAGGAGTCCGCCGCCGGCCGCCCCCAGGTGCACGCGCGCCCCCTCCACCGGGGCTCCGTCGATGTCGCGCACGCGGACCCGCAACGACGCCGACGCCACGCCGTCCTCCAGGGCCGTCACCGGCGCGACCTCGACCACCGGGGGGTGCTCCCCGCAACGCACGGTCACCGACCCCCCCGACCGCCCGACCCGCACGCTTCCGGACGCGTCCCCGCCGTCCTCGGACACCTTGATCGACGCCTCGCCGTACGCCGGTGCCGGACAACGCCACCCGTCCCCCACCGCCTCGCACCGCCGCTCGCCGCCCAGGCCCCGGACCGTCGCGACCAGCAGGTACGTCGTCCCCGGGCAGTCAGCCACGACCTCGATGAGCTCGGCTCGCGGCAGCATCACGTCCGGTACTCCATCCTCGGGGAGCACGCCCAGAAGCACGACGTCGTGGCCGTGGGCGAGCAGGTACCCCGCCCCCCAGGAGTTCCCGCACGCCTCCACCTCGACGATCCCACCCGGCCCCGCCGGCTCCCCGTCGTGCAGCGGATGCGCGCCCCACCAGGCGCCCTCGATCGGAACCCCGTCGGTGTCCACCGCGCGGACCCGACGCACGCACGGCGGCGCGAGCTGGAGCTCCGTCCAGGGCGCCGGCTCCGGCTCCGGCCGCAGACGCTCCCGTTGCGTCTGGACCACGCCCCGCGCCCCGCCCAGCACGAGCTCGACCTCGACGCAGGGCAACCCGTCGATGACGACCTCGTCCGTGAAGATCGGCTCGAAGGCGATCGGGCGCCCCCCCCCGTAGACCTCCGCGAAGATGCCCGACGGGATCTCGTGCTCCGACCGCAGCCGCAGCCGCAGCTGGCAGTCGCGGGGCAGGAGGTCGATCGGCGTCGGCGGCTCGGCCTCCTCGCTCGGCCGGTCCGGCCGCCGGGGTCCCACGGGGGCCGGCTCCCCGCCCCCCCGCTCGGCGACCGCGTCCACCGCTTCGCCGTTCCCCCGCGCCGGGCCCGCCTCGCCGGCCTCCCGACCCGACGGCGCGAGCCACAACGCAAGCAGCAGCGCGCCGACCACGAGGACCACGGTGAGTTGCCGGTCGCTCACGGTTCGAGGCTAGCGCCAGCTGCGCAAAGGAGGTGCGGAGACCCGTTGCGTACGCCGGTAGGCTGGCCGGCATGAACCGCATCCGAGTCCTGTTCCCGCTCCTCGTCCTGCTCCTCCTGCCCGCCGGGCCCGGGGCCGCCAAGAGCACCCGGGGGCAGGGGCAGTTCCCCCAGCTGCTGGAGTCGGCGCGGAAGCGGGTCGAGGTGACGACGGTCGTCGAGATCGGCGGCACCCCGGTCGTCCTGCTGACCGAGCCGAAGTCCACCCGGGTCGTCCCGATCTTCATCGGCCCGTCGGAGGCGATGGCGATCGCGCTGCGGCTCGACGGAAGGACCTTCCAGCGGCCGCTGACGCACGACCTCCTGGACTCGGTGATGGAACACCTCGGCGGCTCGATCGTCTCGGTCGAGGTCAGCTCGCTCGAGGCGCAGGTCTTCATCGCCGTCCTCACCCTGCGGAAGCCGGACGGCACCACCGTCCGGCTCGATGCGCGCCCATCGGACTCGATCGCCCTGGCGCTCGGCGCCAAGGCCCCGATCTACGTCGCCGACAAGGTGCTCGACGAGGCGGGCCTGGACGCGTCCGAGCCGCCCCCCGCGCCCAAGGCGCCGCGCACGACCCCCTGACCCTGCCCTCTCCAATCCGGAGAACTGGCACGCCCCTCGCAGAAGACACCCCCCGACAGCGCACGGCACCAACGACGTCCATCGAATTCGGACTCGAGGTGCCAATGACCTGACGGGAGGAACGTCAAGATGGCGACGAGCGGTGGGAGCTTCGGGAGCCGGCTCGCGGCGAACAGCAAGGAGGTCCTGATCGCCCTCGGCCTGGTCGGCACGCTCGGCCTGCTCATCGTCCCCCTGTCCCCCGCGCTGCTCGACTTCCTCCTCGCCATCTCGATCGCGCTCAGCCTGATCGTCTTCCTCGTCAGCTTCTACGTGCGCGAGCCGATGGAGTTCAGCGTCTTCCCCACGCTGCTGCTCATCGCGACGGTCTTCCGGCTCAGCCTGAACATCAGCTCGACGCGGCTCGTGCTGTCGAACGGCAGCTCCGGCACGCGCGCGGCGGGCAACATCATCGAGACGTTCGGGAACTTCGTGACGGGCGGCAACTTCGCCGTCGGCCTCGTCATCTTCCTGATCCTCATCATCATCAACTTCGTCGTCGTCACGAAGGGCGCGGGGCGCATCGCCGAGGTCGGGGCCCGGTTCACCCTCGACGCCATGCCCGGCAAGCAGATGGCGATCGACGCCGACCTGAACGCCGGCCTCGTCGACGAGGACACCGCCCGCCGCCGCCGCGCCGAGGTCGCGCTGGAGGCCGACTTCCACGGCGCCATGGACGGCGCGTCCAAGTTCATCCGCGGCGACGCCATCGCCGGCATCCTCATCACCGGCATCAACCTCGTGGGCGGCCTGTTCATCGGCGTCGTCCAGCTCAAGATGACGGCCGCGGACGCCGCCCAGACCTACTCGGTCCTGACCATCGGCGACGGCCTCGTCTCCCAGATCCCCGCGCTCGTCATCAGCGTCAGCGCGGGCATGCTCGTCACCCGCGTCAGCGGCAAGGACGGCGACAGCCTCCACGACGAGATCGGCAGCCAGCTCCTCGGCAGCTCCCGCGTCCTCTGGGTCGCCGCCGGGATCATGCTGCCGTTCGCCCTGGTCCGCGGCCTGACGGTCCCCTTCCTCGCCATCTCGCTGATGACGGCGGGGTTCGCGTGGCTCGCGCGGAGGACGGAGGCGACCAAGGCGGAGACGGCCCAGGCCGAGGCGGCGGCGGCCAAGTCGGACGAGCCGGGGGCCCTCGATCCCGAGCTCGAGGACCCGCTCCGGCCCGTCGAGACGCTCGAGATGGAGGTCGGCTTCGACCTGATCCCGCTGGTCGACGAGCGGCGCGGCGGCGAGCTGATGCAGCGCATCTCCCGCCTCCGCCGGCAGTTCGCGCGCAGCCTCGGCATCGTCGTCCCGCCCATCCAGGTCCGCGACAACCTCCGCCTCCAGCCGACCATCTACTCGATCCTGCTGCGCGGCACCGAGGTCGCCAGCGGCGAGCTGCGGCCCGGCCACTGGCTCGCGATCGACCCCGGCGGCCGGGCGGGCGAGCACAAGGTCCCCGGGATCCCCGGCAAGGAGCCGGCGTTCGGTCTCCCCGCGCTGTGGGTCAAGGACGAGGACAAGGCGCGGGCCGAGATGGCGGGCTACACGGTCGTCGACCCGGTGACGGTGCTGTCGACGCACCTGTCCGAGATCATCAAGAAGCACGCGCCGGAGTTCCTCGGCCGGCAGGAGGTCCAGAACATGCTGGACCGCCTCGGCAAGACGCACCCCCGCGTGGTCGACGACCTCGTCCCCAACCTGCTCCCCCTGGGGACGGTGCTGACGGTCCTGCGCGGCCTCCTCCGCGAGGGCGTGAGCGTGCGCGACCTCCTCACGGTGGTCGAGACCCTGGCCGACTACGCGCCGCGGAGCACGGACCCCGACTTCCTCACCGAGCGCGTCCGGCAGGCGCTCGGCCGGCAGATCGCGTCGCAGCACTGCGACGACGCCGGGACCATCCACTACATCGGCCTGAGCCGCCCCACCGAGGAGATGATCCGGACGGGCATCCACCGCAGCGCCGACGGCAGCCCCGCGCAGCTCGTCCTGGACCCGGTCCGGGCGAACGAGCTGCTCCGCCGGCTGTCGGGCGAGATCGAGCGCCACGCCGCCGGCCAGGTGATGCCGGTGCTCCTCGCCGCCCCCGCCATCCGCGGCCCCGTGCGCCGCCTGACGGAGCGCGTCCTCCCCCAGGTCGCGGTCCTGAGCCCCAACGAACTGACCGACCGGACCCGCCTCAAGCGGCTGGGCACGGTCGGCGTGTGACGAGCGAGGAGCGAGCATGACGACTCGGACTTTTGCCGCGGCGACGATGCAGGACGCGTTCCGCCGCGTGCGCGACACGATGGGTGAACGCGCGGTCATCCTCGACGTCCGGCGGGAGCCGGGGCGCGTCGAGGTGGTCGCGGGGCGCGAGCGGCCGCGGGGTCTGCGGCGGTTCCTCGAGCAGGGGGCCCGCCAGGCGCGCGTCGCCCACGTCGAGATCGCGGACGACTCCGGCGACGACATCGCCGCCGCGGACCTCGTGCCGCTGCAGGTGCTGTCCGGCCCGGGCCGCCTCCGCCCCTCGATCGCGCGGACGCTGAACGGGCTGGAGCTCCCCAACGACCTCAGCGCCCGGATCGCGGCCGTCGTCGGCGACAGCGCGGGCGCCTGGCACCGGCTCCAGGCCCACCTCGAGCGGGTCCACCCCTGCGCGATTCCGGAGCCCGACGAGGCGACCGGGATCCTCGCCCTCGGCTTCGTCGGCGGGCGCGGCGTGGGGCGGACGTCGCTCGTGCGGGGGCTCGCGGCGCGGGCCGCCATCCAGCAGCCGGGGCGGGTCGTCTGGCTCGAGGCGGGCTTCCCCGCGCGGCCGGTGGCGCCGATGTCGGACCTCCTCGCCCCGCTGGGGGTCGACCACCGCGTCGCCAACCACCCCGACGAGATCGCGGACGTGGCGGCGGAGCACGCGGATGTCAGCGCCGTCCTCGTCGACCTCCCCGGGATCGACGTCCACGGCGACGGCGAGCGGCGCGCGTTGGACCGCTACGTGCGCGCGAGCCGGAAGGCCTGGCCGGGGCTCCGGCTCCACGGCACGGCGCCGGCGACGTGGTCCACCCGCGAGGCCGTCCGCTCCCTCGAGGCGCAGGCCGCGATCGGGGCGACGGCGGCGGCGTGGACGTGGCTCGACCGGGTCGGCGATCCGGGCACGGTCCTGGCGGCCACGCTGCGGACCGGGATGGCCCCCTCGTTCTTCTCGGGATCGACGGACGGCGACGAAGAGGGGGCCCGCGCGGCGGGTTGGGACGAGGTCGTTCAGTGGCTCCAGACCACTTCTTCTTCGCACGAAGGACTCAAGCGATGAGGCAGGTCAGCCGATACGGAACTTCAAAGGCCGGAGTCTGCCTTGGCAGCAGCGACGGCCGCAGGCGCAGGACGGGACAGGCATGAGCGCATCTCTGAAGGTGGTGCAGCGACGGGCGGCGGGGCCGATGACGGTGGCCGTGACGTCGGGCAAGGGCGGGGTCGGCAAGAGTCAGCTCGCGGCGTCGCTCGCGGTGGTCCTCCGGCAGGAGGGCAAGCGGACGCTGATGGTGGACGCGGACGTCGGCTGCGGGAACCTCGACATCCTGTTGGGCGTGCGTCCCGACGAGGATCTCCGGGCGGTGCTCCGCGGCGAGCGGCGGCCCGAGGAGATCGTCACGACGGCGCACGTCGGCGACGCGGAGATCGACATGCTCGCGGCGCCCGCGCCGGACCGGAACGGGGCCGAGCTCCAGCCCGCCGAGCAGCTCGCGGTCATCGACGCGGTCGAGCAGGTGGGGCGGGGCTACGACACCGTCCTCGTCGACACGGGCGCGGGCGTGAGCCGGAACCCGATGCTGTTCGGGGCGGCGTGCGAGCGGATCCTGCTCGTCACGACGCCGGAGCCGACGGCCATCAAGGACGCCTACGCGGCGATCAAGGTGCTGTACCAGGCGCACAAGATCGACCAGGTCGACCTGGTGGTGAACATGATCCAGGGGCCGCGGGACGCCAAGCGCGTGTACGCGCAGCTGACGGGGGTCGTGGAGCGGTTCCTGCCGGTGGAGATCCGGCTCACGGGGAGCCTGCCGTACGACGACCGGGTGATGCGCGCGGTCCGCGCCCGCGAGCCCGCGACGCACAGCTACCCGACGTCGGCGTGGTCCCACGCGGTCCGGAAGCTGGCCCGTCGCCTGCTCGAGGACGAGGTCGAGGCGGGTCGCCCGGCGGCCGGTCGGATCAGCTTCGGGTCGCCGCTGGCGGCCGCGGCGGCGGGAGGTGCCCGGTGACGTCGTTGCACACGCGCATCGCGCAGTACGACCGCGCCCGCAGCGAGGCCCGCAAGGCGTCGGGCGCGGACTCGGCCCGGGTGGTGACGCTGATCGACGGCTTGAGCCGCGAGGAGGTCATCGAGAAGTACGCCCGCAAGGTGACGTTCATCGCGCGGCGGATCATGCACCGGCTGCCGTCGCACGCGGCGCTGGAGCTGGACGACCTGATCAACTCCGGGACGCTCGGCCTGCTGGACGCGATCGACAAGTACGACCCGGGCAAGAACACGAAGTTCGGGACGTACGTGGAGTTCCGCATCCGGGGCGCGATCCTGGACCTGCTGCGCGGGCTGGACCCGGTCAGCCGGACGGTCCGGGAGAAGGCGAACCAGCTGCAGAAGGTCACGCGCGAGCTGGAGCTGAAGCTGGGGCGGCCCCCGGAGCGCGAGGAGATCGCGCAGAAGATGGGCCTGTCGATGGCCGACTACCACGACCTGCTGGACGAGGTCCGGTCGATCAACCTGGTGTCGATCGACGGTCCCCGGAGCGAGCGGGACGAGGGGCGGGGGACGCTGGCGGACGTCATCGAGGACGTGCGCGCGGAGCGGCCCGACGCCGAGCTGGACCGGACGGAGGCGCTCGAGGCGCTGGCCGACGCGATCAAGACGGGCCTGCCGGAGCGGCTCCGGGACGTGCTCGTCATGTACTACTACCGCGAGATGAACCTGAAGGAGATCGGCGCGGTCCTGGGCGTGAGCGAGAGCCGCGTGAGCCAGCTCCACACCGAGGCCTGCCTGAGGCTGCGCGCCCGCCTCGCCCCGCTGCTCAAGCCCGGCGAGACGATCGACCTGACGCGTCGTCGGCCGAAGAAGAAGAAGAAGTAGGCCAGGCCTCCATCAAGTCACCCCGACGCGCGTCACGCCCCGGCCCGCGGGCTCAGCGGTGTGCGTTGACGCGCCCCAGATCGGCCGCGCGCCGGAACGACTCCGCGGCCTCCTCGGTTTGCCCCAGAGCTGAGCCTCGCCCAGCGCCTCCCAGTAGCGCGCCTCCTCCGGCATCCGGTCGACGGCCCGCTGGAACATCTGCCGGGCGAGGCCGAAGTCGGAGGCGGCCATCGCCCGCCGGCCTCCGCTGAACCAGTTCTCGCCCGCCGCGCGCTGCACGCTGGGCTCCACCGCCCCGCGCCGGCGCGTCCGGTACCCTCCCGCTCCGTGCTCATCGGGGCCCACGAGTCGATCGCCGGCGGCGTCCACAGGGCGTGGGACCGGGCGTTCGCGGATCACTGCGAGGCGCTGCAGGTGTTCGTCCGGACGTCGCGCGCGTGGGCGGCGCCGCCGCTGACGGACGAGGCGGTGGGGTTGTGGGAGGCGTCGCGGAAGGCGGCGCGCAAGAAGGTGAAGGCGGTGGTCGCGCACGGGTCGTACCTGGTGAACCTGGGGACGAACGACGCGGAGCTGGAGCGGAAGTCGATGGCGACGATGCTCGAGGAGCTCGAGCGGTGCGAGCGGCTGGAGATCCCGGCGCTGATCTTCCACCCCGGGTCGCACCTCGGGGACGGGGAGGAGGCGGGGATCGCGCGGATCGCGGCGCGGCTCGACGACTGCCTCAAGGCGACGGCGGGGTACGACGTCCAGCCGACGCTGGAGAACACGGCGGGGCAGGGGACGAACCTCGGGTACCGGTTCGAGCACCTGCGGGCGATCCTCGATCGCGTGAGCGAGCCGGAGCGGGTGGGGGTCTGCTTCGACACGCAGCACGCGTTCGCGTCGGGGCTGGACATCTCGACCGAGGACGGCTGGGAGGCGTGCTGGGAGCGGTTCGACGAGGTGGTGGGGCTGGAGAAGCTGACGTCGTTCCACGTCAACGACAGCGACAAGCCGCTGGGGAGCCGGGTGGACCGGCATGCGAACATCGGCGCCGGTCAGATCGGCAAGGCGGCGTTCGCGCGGCTGATGAACGACGAGCGGTTCAGCGACGTTCCGGGGTTCCTGGAGACGCCCGCCGAGCGGGGGAAGCGACCGTACGCGAAGGAGATCCGGCGGATGAAGCTGCTGCGGAGGAAGTCGTGAGGCCGGCGTGGCTCGCCTGCTGCCTGCTGCTCGCGGCGTGCGGCGGGGACGAGGAGTTCCGGCAGAGCCTGGGCGTGATGACGATCGCGCCGCAGGGGCCGATCACGGTGGAGGTGGAGGTCGAAGGCGGCGGGCTGGACGATCCCGAGGACGTCCTCGTCACGCTGTCCAACGAGGGGCCGGGCTCGATCGACGTGCAGACGACGTCGGTCGTCTACCTGGACGGGGAGCAGGACTGGTCGCTGATCCAGGGCTTCGAGAGCGACCTGCGGCGCGGCCAGGAGGCGGAGCTGGTGGTGCGCTACAGCCCGGAGTTCGCATCGGAGGCGCGGGCGGCGCTGATCGTGGTGATCGACGGCGAGTTCAGCAACGAGGCGTGGGACGGCGACACGGCGGAGATCGTGCTGGAGGGCGTCGCGGTCGACGCGGACTAGGGGGGCGACCTTCCGGCCGCCACCGACCGGATTCCGCCACCCTCGCCGCCAGGGGGCGACCTTCCGGCCGCCACCGACCGGATTCCGAGACCCTCGCCGCCAGGGGGCGACCTTCCGGCCGCCACCGACCGGATTCCGCCACCCTCGCCGCCAGGGGGCGACCTTCCGGCCGCCACCGACCGGATTCCGAGACCCTCACCGCCCGTACCCCCACGGGTGACCGGCTACCCATCCTTCGTCGTCGCGGTTGGGGGCATGTGGGCAACCCGGAGCCGGAGGCGGGAGGGTTGTCCAAACGGTGGGCGCAGGTCGGAGCGAAGCGGAGAGCTGTCCCCGCCGTGGCATGTCCCCGGCCGACACCGACGGCGTTCGG
>CAYFOA010000130.1:0-21316 GCA_964344575.1 uncultured Rickettsiales bacterium
CGTCGGCCGCGTCGTCGTCGTCGGCCGCGTCGTCGTCGTCGGCCGCGTCGTCGTCATCCGCGACGATCTGCAGGCAGTTCCCGTCGGCGTTCCGCTCGAACCCGTCCGGGCAGGGGGCGCATCCCCAGACGAGCACGAGGAGAAGCGGGGTCCTGGTCAGAGCTCTCATGGTCATCCCTCCCGGGGAGACGCTAGCCGGTTCGGGTCTCGCGGACGAGGGTTCCGTCGGGTGCGTTCGGGATGCCGCCTCTAGACGGAGCGCCCCTTCCACTGACGGGCTCGCGGATGCCGAGGCCGCGGAGCGCGAAGTTCATCGGCTCGCCGGCCCGGTCGGCGTAACACCTAGGGCAAAGGACGGACTCGTCTGTGAGGGGTCGTGGTGATCTGCGATCGATGAGGCGTCGCACTACGCCGCCGACGGTGACGGGCTGCCGGACTGCATCGATGACGACGACGGCGACCGACCCTCCCACGAGCCCCCTGGTTTGCGCTCAGGGCCTGGGTGCATCTCCGCACCACTCGTCGACCGCGACACCGCCGATGACGACGTCGCCGCAGCCGTCGCAAGCGACGCCTCCGGGGTAGGTGATCGACGAGGTGGACAGGGGCACGCCGGTGACGGCGTCGGCCGCCTCGACGGTCACGCTTCCGGCCGGCTCGTCCGAACAGTCCGACCACGCCAGGGTCCACGTCGCGGTCATGCTCACCCCCCCGGTGGTGACCGTGGCTTCGCCGTCGGTGGTGTCGCTCGACGTCGAGATGTCCGCCGGAGGCCCGCATCCCGAGATCGAGGGGAACCAGGAGCCCCACCACGTGTCCGTCGCCGTGGTCTGGAGCTCCGTCACTCCTTCGAGAAGCCAGGGCGCATCCGGCGCCCCGCTGCCGGTACGCTCGAACATCAGGTCCACCTCCTCGATCTCGTCGCTTCCCGCTTGCCACCCGAGGGGCCAGCCGTCGCACCAGAGGGCGTACGTGTACTCGACCCGGTTCGAGGAGCCTGTGCCGTCGACCAGCACGGAGCCGGCCGGTGACGTGATCGACAGTCCGGTCGCGCCGAAGTCGGACGCGATCGTGATGGAGTCGGGCGACGTCCAGTAGTCCCAGGAGTCGTACTCCATCGCGCCGGTCAGCTCCGAGCCGCCGTCGGCGCACGGGCCGAGCCAAGTCAGCTCCTCTCCCTGAGCCGGCAGGGGCGCGCCGAGGCTGGGGGTCACGAACGGGTCACACCCCGGAAGCTCCTCCTCCACCGCCGCCTGGACCCACGGCACGACGTTCGCAGACGCGATGTCGAGCGCCCACCGGAGGGGGAGGCAGTCGAGCAGCCCGTCCCCGTCCCCGTCGACGCCCTCGACCGCGCCGTCGCAGTCGAGGTCCTGAGCCGAGCACACGGTCGGAGCCCCGGGGTAGACCGCCGGCGAAGTGTCGTCGCAGTCCTCGTTCGCGACGAACCCGTCTCCGTCCGCGTCCAGCTCGTCCGGCGGGATCGTGCCATCGCAGTCGTTGTCGATGCCGTCCTGCACCTCTGGGAGGCCGGGGGCGCGGAGGGGGGAGGCATCGTCGCAGTCGCCGTCGCAGACCGCGAAGCCGTCCCCATCCGCGTCGACGAGCTCGTCGGTCGCGGGCTCGCAGTCGTTGTCGACCCCGTCGCAGACCTCGGCCGACGGGATCCAGACGGCCGGGTCGTGGTCGTCGCAGTCCGCGCAGGCGAAGTGCCCGTCGCCGTCGAGGTCCTCTTCGCCGGCGAGACCGTCGCGGTTGCTGTCGATTCCGTCGCAATACTCGGTCGTCGGGGTCCACACCAGGGGCTCGCCGTCGTCGCAGTCGTCGCACCCGAGGACGCCGTCGCCGTCCCCGTCCGTCTCCGCGATGCCGTCGCAGTCGCTATCGATCCCGTCGCAGGCCTCCTCGGCGCCGGGGTGGACCGCGGGGTCCCCGTCGTCGCAGTCGTCGCATGCGAGGGCGCCGTCGCCGTCGTCGTCGTGCTCGCCGGTCGCGGCGCCGTCGCAGTCGTCGTCGTGCCCGTTGCAGATCTCCGGAGCGTTCGGCGAGACGGACGCGGAGGTGTCGTCGCAGTCGCCGGCGCATGCGAGGACCCCGTCCCCGTCCTCGTCGACTTCGCCCTCGTCGCCGGGATCGCAGTCGCTGTCGATTCCGTCGCACTGCTCGACGGCTCCGGGGTGGATCGCCGGGTCCGCGTCGTCGCAGTCGTGACAGGCTCGGAAGCCATCGCCGTCCTGATCGTATTCGTCCTCCAGCAGACTCCCGTCGCAGTCGCTGTCGATCCCGTCGCAGGCCTCGTCGGCGCCGGGGTGGATCGCCGGCTCCCCGTCGTCGCACTCCTCGCACGCCAGGAACCCGTCCCCGTCCCCGTCGAGCTCGGCTGCCGGAAGGGAGCCTCCGCAGTCGGTCACCCTGCCGTCGCAGAACTCGGGAGCGCCGGGGAAGACTTCGGCATCGGTGTCGTCGCAGTCGGAACAAGCCGGGAAGCCGTCCCCGTCGCCGTCGGTCTCGTCGGGGGGAACGTCCCCGTCACAGTCGTCGTCCAGTCCGTTGCACAGCTCGTCGGGCCGGCAGTCCGTCGGCTGCCCGCAGGGCTCGCTGCCGTCGTCCGCGCAGTCGGGCGTCTCCAGGACGGGGGCGCAGCCGACCGCGAGGGAGAGGGCCAGGACGATGGTGGCGCGCGGCATCGGCACCGCCCAAGCTAGGGCGCTCCGTCAGCCCGGGCCAAGGAGTCTCCGGGGGGTCCCACTCCGCGGCAGCCGGCCAGGTCGACGTAGTCGCTGTTATCGGACTTCCCCGCGAGGGGCGGGCGTTGTCGGTGCGACGATGAGGGGGGCGTTCTGGACGGGATCTCCCATCCATGCCGTGACTCCCCTGATTCCGAGGAACCGATGCGCGGGCGAGGACGACGTCCCCGACGCATCGGCCACCCGGAATCTGGGGAGCCACGGCGAGAGCAGACCGACCCACCCCACCCAGCCCCTCCCTGGCGACTCCATCCACGCCGATCCCCGATGGCGACCGGTCCGGAGGGCCGGGTGCCGAGGCGCGGACCTACACTGACCGGGTGACGCCTCCGTCCCCGGCCAAGCAGCTCGCGCGCTACGAGGATCTGTTCGTCCGCCTCGCCGACGGCTCCTGGGTTCGGCACAGCGTCCACAGCGCGGACGACGTCGCGCGCATCGGCCCGTTCGCCGCGATCGAGCTCGAGCTGTCCTGGCTGTGGGGGCGGGAGCCCCCCGCGCCCGAGCCCCCTGAATCGGATTGACCGTCGCGATCGCGCGGCCGGACGATCACGCCTCCCAGCAGCGCAGCCCGTGCGCGGGCTCACTCGACTGAGCCGCGGTACGGGAGGTGCTCCGACAGGCCCGCGATGACGCGCTCGCTGTGGACCCGCTCCCGCTCCAGGAACCCCTCGACGCCCGCGTGCAGCCCCGGGTGGGCCATCCAGTGGGCGCTGTAGATGGGGGACGGCTCGAAGCCGCGGGCGATCTTGTGCTCGCCCTGGGCGCCCGCCTCGTAGACCTGGACGCCCTCGGCGATCGCGTGCTCGATGGGGGCGTAGAAGCAGGTCTCGAAGTGGAGCTGGGGGAGGCGCTCGTCGCAGCCCCAGTAGCGACCGTAGACGTGGTCGTCGCGACGGAAGGCGAGCGCGCCCCCGATCAGGTCGTCGCCCCGGTACGCGCCCGTGAACTGGACGCGGTGAGCGAACGTGGCCCGGATGTCGTCGAAGAAGCGGGGCGTCAGGTACGGCCGGCCCCACTTCCGGGCCGACGTCCGCCGGTAGAAGCGGTCGAGGGAGGCCCACTCCGGCTCGCCGAGCGCGGGTCCGTCGGCCACGCGGACCTCGACGCCGGCGTCCCGGACGATCCGCCGCTCCCGCCGGATCTCGCGGCGCCGCTTCGACCGCATCGCGGCGAGGTACGCGTCGAACGTCTCCCACCCCCGGTTCCGCCAGTGGTACTGGACGGTCGTCCGCGCCGCGTAGCCGCAGGACGTCAGCAGCTCCCGCTCCGCCTCGGCGACGAACAGCCAGTGGACCGAGCTGGCGCCGACGGTCCGCGCCACCTCGATCAGCCCCCGCGCGAGGAGCTCCGACGCCTCCGGATCCGCGCTCAGGAGGCGCCCCCCCGTGGCGGGCGTGAACGGCGCCGCGACCACGATCTTCGGGTAGTACGGCAGCCCGCTCCGGTGCGCGGCGTCGGCCCACGCCCAGTCGAAGATGTACTCCCCGTAGGAGTGCTCCTTGACGTACGCCGGGGCCGCCGCGATCAGCTCGTCCCGATCGTCGTACACGGTCGCGATCAGGGGCCGCCAGCCGGTCCCCGGGCCGACCGATCCGGACGTCTCCAGGGCCGCCAGGAAGGCGTGCTCGCAGAACGGCGACGGACCGGTGGGGAGCCGATCCCAGGCGTCGGGATCGATCGCGGCGACGCCGTCGGCGATGGCAAGGCGCATCCCTCCGACTATCATGCCGCGCGATGGCGAGCCGGGATCCCCGCGAGGAAGGGTCGGTCAAGACCCGCAAGAAGCAGCAGACGAAGAAGCCGCGCCAGTACAAGGTGCTGCTTCACAACGACGACTACACCCCGATGGAGTTCGTCGTCGCCGTGCTCCAGCAGATCTTCCACCTCGGCGAGGTCGACGCGACCCGCGTCATGCTCCACGTCCACAACACCGGCATCGGCGTCGCCGGCGTCTTCAGCTTCGAGATCGCGGAGACGAAGGTCCAGGAGACGATGAAGGCGGCGCAGCGGTACGAGTACCCGCTTCAGTGCTCGATGGAGCCCGAGTAGGCGACCTCGAACACGCCGCACCCCGAGGCGGCGTACAGCGCCCCCGTCGCCGCGTCCAGCCCGATCCCGCGGAGCAGCGAGCCGACCCGCGCGCGCCGGACCTCGGACAACCGGCCGTCTTCGTCGATCCAGTAGGTGTGGACGTCGCCCGAGCTGTAGGCCGCCACGTGGAGCAGGTCCCGGTCCCGGTCGAGCACCAGGTCCCGCGGGAACGCGCCCGCGTCCACCGTCTGGACCAGCTCCAGGCCACGGCGGACCTCGACCGTCCCCGCCAGCGGGTTCGTCACCCAGAGCAGGTCGCCGTCGGCCGCGAGGCCGATCGCGGGGGCGAACGTCTCCTCGCGACGGACCTCCTTCAGCTCGCGGTCGAGCTCGATCAGGGCGAAGCGGAGGCCGCCGTGGAAGAGGCCGAGGAACGCGTGCCCCGACGCCGGGTCGACGGTGATGAAGTCCGACATCCGGAGCCCTGATCCGGAGGCGGCGGCGACGGACTGGAGGGTGTCGAGATCGAACGCCTCGGCGGTCGGGTTCGTGGGCTGCCGGTTGGGGACGTACGACAGGAGGAGGCGGCCGTCGTGGACCGCCGGGTTGCCCGGCTCGTACGCGATCGGCAGGCGCCGGACGACGACCGGCCGGGGCGGGCTCCCGTCGACGGCGAGCTCCCACATCGCGTAGTTCCCGAAGCCGAGGATCTGGACCCACGCCCGGCCCGTGTCGGGGTCCCGCTCCAGCCGCTCGGGCCACAGCGGGCCGCCGTCGGCGCGCTTCGTCTCGAACCGCGTCGTCGTCTCTCCGAAGAGCTCGAGGTAGCCGCCGCGTCGGTCGATCCGCTTGAAGGACGCGAGCACCCCGCCGCCCATCGGGAGGACGTCGTAGGGCTCGGCCTCGCCGGGCGCCCGGAGGTGCAGGGCGGTCGCCTCGACCGTGGCGCAGTCGTCCGACGACGGGCCCAGCCGGAAGACCGTGATGATCGCGAACGACGCGTAGAACAGCGCCCACAGCGGGTAGCGCGCAGGCACCCGGGGCGACAGCGCAGCCCCCGTCGCGGCGACGACGCAGACCGCCGTCAGCGCGTGCGCCAGCCCCCACGCCACGGCCACGTCGAGCAGGAGAATCGGGGCGATCGCGAGCAGCGCGAGGCGACTCCCGACCGCGAACGGGTCGGGGACGGACTCGGCCCGCTCCCACCGGGTCGCGATCGTCGTCGCCAGGCTGATGCCCAGCGCGCCCCCCGCCACCAAGGGCAGGACGTCCCCGAAGTCGCCCGGCCACGCAGCCACGATGTAGTGCCCCGCGGGGAGGCCGAGGACCGCGCCGAGGGCCTGCACACCGAGGCGCCACCGCTCGCCGCCGGCGAGGTTCGCGAGCGATGGGAGGAGGATGATCGCGACGAACACGATCCAGATCGGCCGGATCCCCACCGCCGCGCCGAGGATCGCCGTCGCGCCGATCCCCGCAAGCGCCCCCACCGCCGGCCCGTCGACCGGCCGCAGCAACACCGCGACCACGAAGAGCGTCCACGGGGTGACGATCCAGAGGTCCCGCCCGAAGGGTGCCGGCGCGTCGAACCCGAGCGCCGCCGCCAGCGCCCCCGCGGACGCCGACAGGAACGACGCGCCGGCCACCCCGAACGCCGCCGCGGCCGCCGCCAGGACGAGCTTCTCGCCGAGCGCGACGGGCCCCTGCTCGAGCCACCGCAGCGTCTCCGAGTCGCCCCCCCCGACCCAGCGGAACCCGACCCCCAGCACGATCGCGGCGATCGCCGCGGGCAGCTCCGGCACCCACCACGTCGACGCCGCCTCCCCCATCGACAGCGCCTTCCCCCCGGCCACCGCCCCCGCCAGGAGCGCCCCCGCGATGACGGCGTTCCGGAGCTGCACGGCCGTCCGCACCTGCGCCCCGATCACGACCACGGCGAGCACGACCAGCGCCCGCGTCCCCTGCTTCGGGCCGTACCCCGCGCCCACCGTCGTCAGCAGGTGGCCTACTCCCACGAGGATCGGGAGGAGGAGGACGATCTCCATCGCCCGCCGGACCCGCGGCCGCGTCGTCGTCCGCGCCTCGAGCCGCCGCCACGCCCCCACCATCAGCGCCGCCACGCCCCCGATGACGGCGAGGAGCAGCGCCTGCCGCAGGTGGATGCCGTAGCCGCCGTGGACGTCGGGGGCGTCGATGGTCAGCGAGACGGGCAGGACGAAGAAGGGCAGGAGCACCGCCCAGCGCGCCGCCGTCTTGAGGCTCGCGTCCACCGCCGCCGATTCTGGCACGAAGGAACCGGTTGCCCCTGGACCGACGGGCCAGCGATGATTACTCCACGGTCGGGCCATGCTGACGAAGGAACTGCAAGACACGCTGCGCCGCGCGCTCGAGACCGCGCTGTCGCGCCGCCACGAGTACCTCCTCCTCGAGCACCTGCTGCTCGCGATGCTCGACGACGCCCGCGCGATCGAGTGCCTGGACGCGGTGGGCGCCGACCGGGAGCGGCTCCGCGCCGAGCTGATCGAGTACCTCGAGGCCCAGGTCCCGTCCCTGCCGAAGGGGACGGACCGGGAGCCGCAGCAGACGATGTCGTTCCAGCGGGTCCTGCAGCGCGCCGCCATGCACATGCGGAGCAGCGGCCGCGACAACATCGACGCCGGCCACCTCCTCATCTCGATGTTCCGGGAGGCCGAGTCGTACGCCGTCTACCTGCTGGAGTCGCAGGGCCTCAAGCGGTTCGACCTCGTCAACTACGTCAGCCACGGCATCAGCAAGATCCCCGGCCACGACCAGCGCCGCGTCCCCACCGGGGCGGGCGGCGAGGACGAGGAGGCGGGCAAGGTCGACAACCCGCTGGAGTCGTTCTGCACGGAGCTCGTGGCCCGCGCCGCGGCGGGCAAGATCGACCCCCTGATCGGCCGCCACGCCGAGATCGAGCGCGCCCTCCAGGTGCTCTGCCGGCGCCGCAAGAACAACCCCGTCTTCGTCGGCGACCCCGGCGTCGGCAAGACCGCGCTGGCCGAGGGGCTCGCCCTCAAGGTCCACGCCGGCGACGTCCCCGAGATCCTCGCCGACGCCAAGATCTTCGCCCTCGACATGTCCGCCGTCCTCGCCGGCACCCGCTACCGGGGCGACTTCGAGGAGCGGCTCAAGGCCGTGATCTCGACCCTGTCCGAGGACCCCGACGCGATCCTCTTCATCGACGAGATCCACACCGTCGTCGGCGCGGGCGCGACCACCGGCGGGACGATGGACGCGTCCAACATGCTCAAGCCGGCCCTCGCCAACGGGGAGCTCCGCTGCATCGGCTCGACCACGTTCAACGACTACAAGGCGGCGTTCGGGCGGGACCGCGCGCTGGCCCGGCGGTTCCAGAAGATCGACGTCGTCGAGCCCACCACGGCCGAGACGTACAAGATCCTCCGCGGCCTCAAGGAGCGGTACGAGGAGCACCACGGGGTCCGCTACACCGACGCCGCGCTCCGGACCGCCGCCGACCTCGCCTCCCGCCACATCAACGACCAGTTCCTCCCCGACAAGGCGATCGACGTCATCGACGAGGCGGGCGCCCGCATGCGCCTGCAGCCGGGGAGCAAGCGCCGCAAGACCGTCCGCCCCAAGGACATCGAGCACATCGTCGCGAAGATCGCGCGCATCCCGCCGAAGTCGGTGAGCAGCGACGACAAGGAGAAGCTCCGCACCCTCGAGCGGGACCTCGGGCTGCTGATCTTCGGCCAGGACGACGCGATCGACACCGTCTCCGCCGCGGTCAAGCTCGGCCGCTCCGGGCTCAAGGCGCCGGACAAGCCGATCGCCAACCTCCTCTTCGCCGGCCCCACGGGCGTCGGCAAGACCGAGCTGGCCCGGCAGCTGGCGGCGGTGATGGGGGTCGAGTTCCTCCGCTTCGACATGAGCGAGTACATGGAGAAGCACGCCGTCTCGCGGCTGATCGGCGCGCCTCCGGGGTACGTCGGCTTCGACCAGGGCGGGCTGCTCACCGACGCGATCGTCAAGAACCCGCACTGCGTCCTCATCCTCGACGAGATCGAGAAGGCGCACCCCGATCTGTTCAACATCCTCCTCCAGGTCATGGACCACGCCACGCTGACGGACAACAACGGCCGCAAGGCCGACTTCCGCAACGTCGTGATCATCATGACGACCAACGCCGGGGCCCGGGAGCTGGCCCGCACCGGCGTCGGGTTCGCGGGCGGCAAGCCGAGCAAGAACCCCAAGCACCGGGGCAAGAACAAGGCGCTGGAGCGGACGTTCAGCCCCGAGTTCCGGAACCGCCTCGACAAGATCGTCCAGTTCAACCCGCTCCCCCCCGAGGTGGTCCGGCGCGTCGTCGACAAGTTCATCCACGAGCTCGACGGGCAGCTCGCGGACAAGTCGGTCCAGCTCGAGATCACCGACGCCGCCAAGGGATGGCTCGCGGAGAAGGGCTACGACGACAAGTTCGGCGCCCGCCCCATGGCCCGCGTCATCCACGAGCACATCAAGAAGCAGCTCGCCGACGAGCTGCTCTTCGGCGAGCTCGCGGGCGGCGGGGTGGCGGTCGTGGACCTGAAGGACGGCGAGATCGTCGTCACCTCGAAGTCCGCCGACGCTTCCTGACTGAGCGCGACGCCCCTCACCGAGTCGGGGGGACCAGCCCGAACGCGGTGTTGAGCCGCACCTCGAGATCGACGCCGGGCTCGCCGGGCTCGAACCCCTCGTAGGGCTTGCTCGCGAGATCGCCGGGGGACGGGCGGCGGTCGCCGTCGAGGTCGAGGACGAAGAACACGGTCAGCCCGCCCTCGGGGAGCGGCACCTCCAGCTGCAGCGGCCACGTCAGCTGCAAGTCCTCGGACGCCCAGAAGAACTTCGGCACCCCCTCCTCGCGCGGCATCGTCGCCTCGACGTCGTCGGGGTCGTAGCCGACGACCATCAGGACGCCGTTCCGGAGGAAGGGGACGCGGGGCTCGCTATCGAGGTTGATGGGGCGGAGGGCGCCCCGGGCGGCGGACTCCTCGGTGTCGGGGAGCGGGGCGTCGTCCTCGTCGCCCCCGAACCCGTCCTCCTCGCCCCCGTCGTCGTCGCCGTCGGCCGTCTCGGCGGGGGCGAAGGGGCGGTCGAAGATCACCTCGACGGGGTCGGCGTCCCCCACGACCCGGGGCGTCGCGGCGAGGTCGGGGGGGCTCGGCATGCCGTCGCCGTCGGCGTCGATGGCGAAGATCAGCTCCAGGGCCGCGGGCAGCGGGACGCCGGCGACCTCCAGCGGCCAGCCCGCCTCGCCGTGCGCCCCCGTCCAGAGGAAGGCGGGCTTCGTCCCCGGGACCGGCAGCCCGTCCTCGAGCTGGCCGGGGGAGAAGCCGACGACGAGGAGGTTCCCCGCCGGCGGGGGGACGTCCGGCGTCCCCGAGGTCCCCCGCACGGTCCGCTCGATCAGGTCGGCCCCCGCGGGCTGGAGGACCACGCCGTCGGGCCGCGGTCCGTCGTCGCCGGAGGGGGGAGGCTCGGGCGACGGCGACGGCGGCCGCGCGCCCGCCCCCGGATCGGCGCCGTCGAGGAACCCGCGGTCGATCCGGAACTGGAGCTCCCCCTCGTTCTTGACGGGGACGACGAGGAAGGCGCTCCGGCGATCCGCCGGCGAGGGCCGCCCGTCGTCGTCCATGTCCCGCACGACGGTGACGTGCAGCCCCGCGGGGATGGGCGCGCCGAAGCGGAGGGGCCACTCCGGCGCCAGCTCGGGGGAGACCCAGAAGAACGGCGGCACCACCCCCTGCGCGGGCCGGCCCTCCTCGAGCTGGTCCTCGGTGTAGCCGACGAGGAGGATGCGGACGGCCTCGACCGCGGGGCGGGGGGTCTCGTCGACGACCAGGGTCCGCGCGGGCGACCGGTCGGACGGCTCCATGCCGGTCTGGATCGCGTCGGGGGAGCCCGCCCCGGGCTCCGTGCCCCCGCACCCGGCGACGCCGACGGCGACGAGGAGCGCAAACAGGGCCGCCGTCCGCGTCATCCCGATCGGTGTAGCACAATGGGGACGGTGGTCGTCCGCGCCCTGATCGTCGCCGCGCTGCTCGCGACCGCCGGGGTCGCGGGGGCCGCGGGGGTCGCGGAGGCCGCTCCCGTCGAGGGGTCGGTCGTCGAGGTCAGCGACCACGCCGCCTACGAGGTCTGGATCGTCACCAGCCTCGACCTGACCCGCGCCGACCAGCCCGCCGCCCGCGGCCCCATCGACCCCGCCACGGGCGCCTTCTCCATCGCCTTCGACCCCGGCGGCCGGCCGTACTGGGTGTTCCTGCACCAACGCTTCCGTCCCGAGGGCGCCCCGCGGTTCGAGCTCTTCCTGCCCGAGGATCTCCTCCCCCGGTACGACCCCCCGACCGAGCCGATCGTCCTCCGGCACGTCGATCCGGACCTGCTCCTGACGCGCGAGCGGTTCTCGCTCCACCCCTCGGTCCTCGCGCGGTGGGGGCTCGTCTGCCTCGTCGTCCTGGGGGCGGGGTTCGGCGTCCGCCGCGGCCTCCGGGATCACGAGGCGCCCGAGGGCGCGCGGTCGGCGCCCCTGGCCGGCATCCGCGGCCCCCCCCCGCCCGAGCGGCGCGAGCGGCAGGCGATCCTGGCCATCCTCGCGGTCGCGTTCGCGCTCCGGATGCCGGGGTTCTTCACCGAGTCGCTCGACCTCCTCGAGGTCAGCTACCTCCCCGGCATCGGCCGCCCCGCCCCCTTCGCCGCCGGCGTGACGGGCTTCGCCGCCATCCCCCACATGCTGAGCGAGCTGACGCGGATGTACTGCGTCGACCTGACCCACCCCCCCGGCTACCACGTCGTGATGGGCGTGATGGGGCTGGTGTCGACGGACGCCTGGGTCCTCCGCCTCCCCGGGCTGGCCGCCTCGCTGGGGACCTGCTGGCTGACGTGGCGCTTCTTCCGGCGCTGGTCGCCGGCCGCGGGGCTGACCTGCGCGGCGGTCTACGCGGTGGTGGCGCCGTCGATCTACTTCGGTCAGGACGCCACCCCCTACGCCGCCCTCGGCCTCGTCGCGCTCGGCTCGGTGACCCTGCTGACGCGCGCCCTCACCGAAGGCCGGACACGGCTCTGGTCGTGCTACTTCGGGCTCCTCGTGGTCGGCTTCTTCTTCCACTACAACGTCGCGCTCCTGGGGGTGACGGAGCTGGCCCTGCTGGTCGTCCTGGTGGGGCGGGGGCGGGCCGACAAACGCTGGACTGCGGCGCTCCACCGGGCGATTGGGCCGGCGCTGCGGTGGGCGCCGTGGCCGCTGGCGTGGGTCTGGGTCCACTTCTCGACCTACGAGACGATCGCCCAGGACACGCGCCTCGTGGCCGACGTCTACATGCCGGACCCCGGGTTCCTCTCCTACACGTGGGACTTCTGGACGGTCATGTCGGGCATCGACGTGAGCACGTCGCACGTCTCGGCGGCGGCGGTCGTCGTCCTGATCGGGCTGGCGCTCGCCCGCGTCCTCCGCCCCGACGACGGCGACCCGCCGCCCGCGATCGGGATCGTCCTCGCCGCGCTGACGATCGGCTTCGTCGCCTCGGTCGCCTTCTTCTACGTCAACGTGGTCGAGGCGCTCGCCGGCCACGTCTTCTACGGCTTCCGCTGGGTCGGCTGCTTCCTCCCCGTGGTCGTCGGGATCGCGGCCTTCGGGGTGGTCGAGGGGCGCGGCTCGCGGGCGCTGCGCGGGGTGCTCGCCGCGGTGTGGTTCGCGGGCGTCCTCCCCGCCGCCTGGGCGCAGGTCACGGAGCCGTCGCGGCCGGCCTACGAGGAGGCCGTCGACCTGATCCGGAGCGAGCTCCAGGACCGCGACGGCATCGCCACGCTCCCGGCCTGGTTCCAGCGCGGGACCCTCGCCTACTACCTCCTGAACCGCCCCGGCGTGCAGCGTTCGCCGGACGACGGGGAGGCCGCGTGGCGGGTCGACGGGGCCAAGGTGATCGTCGAGCCCGTCCACGAGTCGCTCCCGTTCGAGACGACCGCGCTGAGCTCGCACGTGGACCGCCTCTGGGTCGCGGTCGTCGACGAGCGGATGAGCGGGCGGACCAAGTTCCAGCTCCCGGTCGCCGACCAGGCCCTCGCCTGGGCGGACGCGCACCTCGTCCGCGAGGCGGAGTGGAGCTTCGACCGGATCCGCCTGATCCGGTACCGCCGGCCCGCGGACGCCCTGGACGAGCTCCCCCTGGAGCTGTCGGCGGCGGGGGCGATCTTCAACCACCGGCTCTACCCCCCGCTGGAGGGACGGCCCACGTTCGTCCCCCCCGCCGACGTCCCCCCGACGCCGGCCCTGAGCAGGACGCTCCGCTACCAGGCGCCGATGTCGCCGGGCTGCGTGGACTGGCGGTTCAAGGGGCTCCGCCCGTCGCTGAAGCCGGCCGCGGACACGCACTGGTACCTGGACCTCCGGATCCCCGGCGCGACGAGCGCCTCGGCGCGGGGGAACGCCCAGCTGAGGACGAACCGCGGCCTCGACATGCTGACGGTGAAGGCGGTCGGTCCCCCCTGCGACGCGCCTCCGCTGCGGGTCCTCGTCAAGTAGCCCGCTCGATCCCCCGGATCTCCCGCCGCGCCTGCACCTCGTCCTGCAGCTCGGAGCTGACCTCCTGCAGCTCGGCGTGGATGGCGTCGGTCTGCTCGGTGGCGAGGTGCTCCAGGGCCTCCTTCAGCCGCTGCTCGCTCGTGGTGAGGCTCGCCTCGATCCGCTCCGCCTCCTCGGGGACGTCCGCGAGCAGCCCCCGGCGGCGGACCAGCTCGGCCATCGCGGCGAGGATCTTGTCCGCCTCGGCGACGACGTCCTTCGCGCCGAGCCGCCGGATCGCCTCGCGGTGCTTGACCGCCGCCTTCAGCGCCGCGTGCTTCCGCGCCGTCGCGAGGATGTCCGACGGCACCCCCTCCTTGAGCTCCTTCGTCATCGTCCGGACGGCCCACGTCACGAAGCCGACGATGAGGACGAAGATGATCAGGCGGGCGAGCATCGCGGCTGGACTCTACCGCCCCGACTTGCTGAGGAAGAAGCGACGCCACGCCTCCATCGACCCGAAGTCCTGCATGAACTGGGGGTCCAGCGAGTTCAGCTTCACGTCGCCGAGCTTGAAATTCTCGGCCGCCTTGATCGCCGAGTAGGTCCGCCCCGCCCGGCTGCTCAGGGCCTCCGTCCGGAGCCGGACGCCGTAGGCCTCGGCCACCGCGAGCGCGCGCTTCCCCTCGGCGTCGGCCCGCGCGCAGATCGCGTCCGTCTCGGCCCGCCGCTCCCGGTCGTAGCGCGTCGTCTCGGCGTCGACCTCGGCCACCGCTACCTCGAACTCGGCCCGCAGCTCCTCGATCTTCCCGTTCCACGTCTCCGTCTCGATCTTCACCGCCTTGTCGATGTCCTTCTCGACGTCGGTCGTCGACTGGCGCGCCTCCGACTCCTTCTCCTTGGCGCGGTCGAGCAGGCGCTGGACCGCGAGCTGCTGCTTGCTCTGCAGCCGCTGCTCGTAGTCCCCGCGGAACCGGATCGCCCGGATCAGCACGCCCGCCTCCGGCACCTGGACGTGGTACTGCGCCAGCCGCTCGTTCAGCGGCGCGATGGCCGACAGCGTCGCCTCCTCGCGCTTCTCGGGGATCTGGAACTCCTCGATGCTCAGCTTGCTGAGGTGGTCGCGGAGGAACCCCTGGGAGACCGACAGGACGCGGTCCCGGAGCGTCTCCTTGAAGCCCTTGGCGACGATGTGGTGCGCCTCCCCCTCCCGGATGTGCCAGACGATCGTGACGTCGACGTCGAACGTGTTGTTCTCCTTCGTCCGCAGCGACAGCGCGTTGGTCCCGACGAAGCTGAGGTACTGGAGCGTGCTCGGCATCGTGTGGACGGTGTGGATGAAGGGCGCCGTGATGACCCGGCCCTGGCCGTAGTCCTCCTTGCTGATGCCCGTCAGGAGGCTCTGCCGGACGCCGATCTCGTCGGGCCCGACGTACGACGAACCGAGCGGCGGGATGAGGAAGGCGATCAGGACGATCGCCGAGACGATGTTGAGCGCGCGCATGTCAGTCTCCCCCCCCCGCCGAGTAGAGGACGTCGACGGTGGCCGGCAGCGTCGCGAACGGCGCCGCCTCGATCTTCTCCAGCTGCGGGAAGACGTGCTCCGCGATGGCGAGGTCCAACGCGCCGTCGCCCTGCTGGCCGACGGCCTTGATCTGCGCGGCGAGGCCCTCGGCCTCCTTCCGGAACGCGTCCTTGTTGGCCGCCGCGCGGGTCAGCGCGGAGTCCCGGTCGGCCTCGCACTGGGCCACGCGGGAGGTGAAGTAGACGTCCGCCTCGCGCTTGGTGCTGATCTGCCGGTTCCGCGCCTCCTGGACCGACGCCTCGAGCACCGCGATCAGGTCCTTGTACTCCTTGTTCTTGGCCTCGGTGACGTCCTGCACCTTGCGCTCCTTCTGCGCGATCATCCGGTTCCGCTTCTCCTGCTCGACCTCGACCTGCTGCTCCGCCGTCTGCCGCTCCTCGATGGCGTGCTCGATCTCGTTCTCGAACGACGGCTTCGGCGTGATGATCTGCGTGACGCGGATGCCGTACGGCTCCATCCGGTCGTTCAGCACCTCCTTGGCCTTCGTGGTCGCGACCTCGTAGTTGCTGGGATCCGCGATCTCGAGGAACGAGAACCGGCCGAACTCGTTCCGGAGCACCTCGCGGGACTGCACGATGAGCTGCGTCCCGATGTAGGCGTCGCCGAGGCCGTGGACGCGGTGGAGGACGTCGGCCGACGACGGGATCGCCTCGTAGTGGATCTCCAGCCGGTTGAACCAGAGCTTGCTCCCGTCCCGGGCGCGGACGGTGAGGCGCCGCACGCGGTTCTTGTCCTGGCCGCGGTACTCCTCGCCCCCCTCCATGATGAGGACGTGGGGCTCGATGTTCAGGATCTCGACCCGCTGCAGGATCGGGATGAACGTCTGCGTCCCCTGTTCGAGCCGGACCTTGGCCCCCTTGCCGAACGCCGTGTTGTAGATGACGGCCGCCTCGCCGGGCTTGATCTCGGCGAGCCCGAGCCCGCCGCTGAGCAGCCCCCCGAGGACGACCAGCAGGGCGAGCCCGGGCAGGATCAGTTGGACGAGCTTCCCGCTCGTGATGAAGGTCCCGAGCTTTTCGAGAAACGCGCGCATGGCCCCTCCTGGCCGCAGGTGGCGGCGATGATAGCCGTGCTGGGACTACGGGGACGGGGCGGCCCCCTTGCAACTCAGGGGATAGACTCGTGGTACGTCACCCGGCGGAGGGGGCCGCCGGCGTGGATGCCGTACTTGACCGCGTCGAGGAGGCTCACCCCCGACCAGCGGCTCTCGACGTACGCGTCGTAGAAGTACAGCGGCGCGAACAGGCCGCGCCGGGGGGCCTTCGTGAGCGCCCGGACCACGGGGAGCGGCAGGTTCCACCGCGTCGACAGGCGGAAGAGCCGCATCAGGATCTCGAACGGCGTCCCGTTCCCCTCGGCGCACCATGCCCGGTACTCCGCCCGCGCGAACGAGTCGGGGTCGGGGAGCTCCAGCCCGAGCTCCTTCGCCGCCGACTCGACCCACCCGCCGGGCAGCGGGTAGGCGAGGTTGATGCGGGGGAAGTCCGTCCCCAGCTGCTGGTTGAAGCGCAGCGTCTCCATCGCCTCGTCCATCGTCTCGCCGGGGTTGGCGATCATGTTGAACGTCAGCAGCTGCATGCCGTGCCGCTTGATGCGGTCGGCGGCCCGCTCGATGGCGCCGTCGCGGGTCGGCCGCCCGAGGTGGTCCATCCGGTTCGTCTCGACGCCGGACTCGATCCCGATCCCGACCACCCGGCAGCCGGCCTTGCCGAGCAGCTCCGCGTGGACCTCCGTCACCGTCTCCGAGGACGTGTTGCAGGAGAACGGGATGCCCGCCTCCCGCGGCCAGCGCGCCGCGAACTCCTCCAGCCACGCGCGGGACGGGGCGAAGAGGTCGTCGGCGAAGTGGATCCGCTCGACGGGCCACTTGTGGCGGACCGCCGTGACCTCGTCGATGACGCGCTGCACCGACTTCCGCCGGACGTTCGGCTTCAGCCCCCCGTACGACTCGCGCAGCCCCGGGAGGTAGCAGAACCCGCAGCTGTGGACGCAGCCGCGGCCCGTCTGGAACCGCTTCCAGGGGAACCGGCCGAGGAACGGGTAGGGGTCGAAGTAGAGGTCCCGGTGGGGGAGCGGGCGGTCGTCGTGCAGCTCGGGGGGGCCCTCCGCCCAGGGGGTGCGGTGGACGCGGCCGGCGTCGTCCCGGTAGACGAACCCCGGGACCGCGGAGGGATCCCCGTCCGGCTCGAGCAGCGCCTCGGCGGCCAGGGGGAGCGCGTCGTCGAGCTCCCCCTGGACGGCCGCCGTCGCCCCGCTCGCCTCCAGGATCTCCTCGTCGAACGTCGCCGCCGTCCCCACCAGGATCGACGGCACCCCCGCCGGCAGGAGGCCGACGGCGTGGCGGATCCAGACGCGCGACATGAGCGCCGCCTGCACGATCGCGAGGTCCGGGTCGAAGCGGCGGACGACCTTGGCGAACTGCTTCTCCTGCGCCTCCAGGAAGAGCCGGACCGTGTGCCCGCGCGCGACGAGCTCGCCCGCCGCGGCGGCCAGGGCGAGTGACTCGTCGACCGCTCCGGCCTGGAGGATGGCGATCCGCACGAGTCCACGGATAGCACGGCGAAAAGCCGAGGGCGCTAACCTGACGGCCGATGGTCGGGAGGCGAAGCAGCACCCCCGCGCGGAAGCGGACGCTCGTGAGCCTGCTGCTCGGGCTCGTCCTGTTGGAGGCCGGGCTGCGCGTGCTGCTCGGCAACGCCGGGGACGCGCGCATCCTCCAGCGGAGCGCCCACGACGACGTCTGCGTCGAGCTCCGGCCGAGGACCGAGGTGACGTACACCGGCCGCCGGGCGCGCGTCCCCGCCACCACCCTCCGGACCAACAGCTACGGCCTCCGCGGCCCCGAGTTCGCGTTCGACAAGCGCCCCGGATCGCTCCGCGTCGCCGCCGTCGGGGGGGCGCTCGCGTTCGGGCTGGGCGTCGGCGAGGAGGACGCCTACGTCGCGGTCGCCGCCGGCCGACTGCGGGAGGCGGGCGTCGACGCCGAGGTCCTGAACTTCGGGGTCCCCGGCCACGCCACCCCCCAGGCCGTCGCGCGCGCCGAGCGGCGGGCCGTCGCCACCGACCCCGACCTCGTCCTCGTCAGCGTCTTCCCGACCGACTTCACCCCGGAGCGGTCGCACTGCGTCGCCGGCGCCGGCGCCCCCGCGTGGCTCCTCCGGAGCGGCGCCGTCATCCGCCTGTTCCTCCTCCTCGCCGACCCCGTCCTGAGCCCGAAGCTCGAGCCCGGGACGATCGAGCAGCGGGGCACGCCGGGGGACCGCTTCGTGGCGTCGATGAAGCGGCTCGCCGAGCAGGGGCGGGAGCGCGGGTTCCGGGCTGCCGCCGTGCTGCTCACCGACGCGACGGAGTTCCACGGGTCGCGGTGGTGCACGGAGTGCCCCGCGCCGCACCACCTCGTCGACCGGACCGGCGCGCACGTCATCGATCTGGGGCCCGCGTGGCGGGCGCTGGAGGACGGCGGCGACGACTTCATCGACGGCGACGACCACCTCAGCGCGGCGGCCCACCGCGTCCTCGGGCAGGCGCTCGGGGACGCGCTGGCGTCGTGGATCCGGCCGTGACGCGGGATCGGCTCGAGCTGCTCGCGGCGGTCGCGGCGGCGGCCGTGGTGGCGGGACCGTTCGCGCTGTTCGGCGACGGCGTCGACTTCCCCGACGACGCCCTCTACTACGAGGTCACCGCCTGGGAGTGGCTCCGCGCGGCCGTCCGGACCGACCAGTCGATCTGGTGGATGACGGGCAAGCTCGGGGGCGTCTCGCTGTTCGGCGACGTCACCCCGATGGGGCCGCTGTACCCCTTCGCGTGGCTCGGCGTGGTGCTGCCGGTGGTGCCCGCGATGGGGCTCGCGGTGCTCGTGCACGCGGTCGGGACGCTGCTCGCGGTCCGCTGGATGGCGACGGTCCACGGGGCGTCGGCCCGGGCGGCGACGCTGGCGGGGGCCGCGATCGTCCTCGGCCCCCTCGGCAGCGCCGCCTTCGTGGACGCCCAGGTCGACTCCTGGCCCGCCTTCCTGTGGATCCCCGTGGTGCTCGGCGCGCTCGAGCGGGGGGCGACGACGGAGGGGCGGACGCGGCGACGCTGGCTGGCGGCCGCCGCGGTCGCGCTCGGGCTGCTCCTGCTCGGGACCCACCTCCGGGTCGCGGTGGGGGCCTGCGGCGTGATTGCGGTGTGGACGCTGCTGCGGGCCCGGGACCTCCCCGGGGCCGCGCTTGCCGCCGCCGCCGGGCTGCTGATCGGGTCCCCCGGGTTCGTCCCCATGCTCCTCGAAGCGGGCCTCGCCACCGGCGGCGGGACGTCGTCGCGGACGGGGCTCAGCGGGCCGATCGACCAGGCGCTGGGGCTGCACGCCGTCGGCGGGTGGCTCGCGCCGACGGTGATGTCCGTCGCGCGGGACGTCTCCCTGGGGACGGTCCTCGGCATCGCCGCGCTCGCCGCGTTCGCCGACGACCGCCGCGCCGGCGCCGCCGTCATCCTCTGCGTCCTCGCGGGCACCCACCTCCCCGGCGTGAAGGTCGCGCTCGCCCCGCTGCTGCTGCTGTCCCACCCCGTCAACCTCGTGTGGCCCGTGCTGGCGCTGATCCCGGCCGCCGTCCTCGCCGCCCGCGGGCTCGACCGGCTGCTCGCGATGACCGCCGACGAGCGCCGCGCGTTCGGCCAGGGACCGGCGGGGGCCGTGGTCGCGATCATGGTCGCCGCCGCCGTGGCTCGCGTCGCGCTGGGGGAGTTCGCCTCGGAGCACGGCCGGACGCTCCAGGTCCTCTCCACGGCGCAGGCCGCCGCCGTCCTCGTCGTCGCGTGGCGGCTCCTCGGCCGGGGGCGCGCCGACCTCGTCTTCGCCGTCGTCCTCGCCGACCTGCTGCTCTTCGGCGTCCGCGCCCACCTCGCCGTGCCGTCGACCCCGCTGGTCGCCTCGGCGGACGCGTACGCGGGGGACGTGGTTGCGATCGAGGACGGCTTCCTCGACCTCTGGGACCTCGCCGACACCTTCCAGACGCCGGGCTCCGCGGAGGAGGACGACGTCGTGGTCCCGGAGCTCGACGGCCCCGCCATGCAGGCGGACCTCGGCGGCCGGGCGTGGCCGCCGCACCTGCCGCTGGCGCTGGGGACCCCGGGGCTGGCGGGCAAGTCGAAGCTGACCCCGGCGCGGCAGGCAGCGGCGCTCCGCCCGCTCGCCGAGGCGCTCCACGCCAACCGCGGCGTCGAGTACTTCTTCCCCGAGCTCTTCGCCCCCGGCGGGCTCGGCGCGGCGACGATGGCGCTGCACGGGATCCCGGCCGCGGCGTGGAAGGACATCGCCGCCTACCGCGTCGAGGACGTGGCCCCCCTCTGCTCCTTCGCGCGGCGCGTCGAGGTGGTCGAAGACGCGGACCTGCGGATGCGGCGGCTGCTCGAGACGACCGCCCCGTGGACGGCCCGGACGAGCCTGGTCGAAGCCCCCGTCACCCTCCCCGACCCGACGCTCCCCCCCGAGCACCTGTCGTGTCCCGAGCCGGGCATCACCGACGTGTCGACGTCATCCGGCGCGCTGGTGATCCGGCGCGTCCGGTGGCACCCCGGCTGGCGGGTGACCGACGAGACCGGGGCCCACCTGGACACGTTCCCCCTCAACCAGGTCCACACCGGCGTCGTCGTCGGCCCGGGGACGTCGCGCCTGACCTACCGGTTCGTCCCCCCGGGGCTGCGCGGCTCCCTGCTCGCGTCCCTCGCCGGCGTCGCCCTCGCGCTCCTCCTCGCCTTCGGACGCCGGCGCCGCCCGACCCCCTCCTCCTCCGCCGCCGCCGCCGCCGCGTCCGCCGTGACCGCCTCCATCCTCGCCGCCGGCCTGGGGGTCGCCCTCCTCCCCCGCGCGGCGAACGCCGCCTCGATCGAGGGAACGGTCGAGTCCTGGAGCGCGGACGCCGGCTACGAGGTGCTCCTCGTCGGCACCCTCGACCTCGCCCAGCCACCCCTCGCCACCGCGTCGGTCACCCCCGAGACGGGCGCGTTCCGCGTCGACGTCCCTCGATCCGCGTCCGGCGACGGCTGGCTTTTCCTCCACCAGACCATCGACCCCGCGGTCGGGGCCCCGATCTCGCTCCACCTCCCCTTCGACCTCGACCCCTTCGACCTGGCCGCGCCGCCGGACCGCGTCCGCATCCGCGGCGTCGCCCCGATGCTCGCCGAGCTCCGCGCCCGCGACGAGCCGCTCCCGGGGTGGTGGCTCATGCCGCTGGTGCTCTGCCTCTGGCTCGGGATCGGCTGCCTCCTCGGACGCCAGCTCGTGAAGTGGCGCCTCCAGATGGTCGTCGGCGCCCGCGCCCTCCTCGCCATCGGACGCCGCACCGGCGGCACCGATCGGGGCAGCGCCCCCGCGACCCGCTCGGTCGCCCAGCTGCTCGGCGACGATGGCGCCGCCGCCCCCCGCGCCGGCGCCGCCCCGCCCCCGGCCGGACC
>CAYFOA010000131.1:0-10415 GCA_964344575.1 uncultured Rickettsiales bacterium
TCAGCTCCGAGCGGAGCGCACCCCTCGACGGCTCGAGGTGGACACAGGTTTCTCACTCCATCACCTCGGCGGGGTCGTCCCCGTCCCCCTCGTGATCGGGCAACGGGATGGGATCGGGGACGACCGGCGCGGGGAACGGGCCGACGCCCGGGTCGAGCACCACCAGCACCTCGTCGAGGCGGTCGAGGTCGACGATCGGCTCGACGACGATGTCCAGGAACAGCCCCGTCTCCGGCGCCGACGCGTCGACGACCGTCCCCAGCGCGACCCCCTCGGGGAACACGCCGTCCTCCCCCGACGTCACCAGCAGGTCGCCCTCGTTCACGCCCCCGGCGTCGCTCCGGCGGACGAAGTTCAGGGCCAGGCGGTCGCTCCCGTCCCCGGTCAGCACCCCCCGCAGGCGCGACTCCTGGACGACCGCCCCCGCCGCGCTGAGCCCGTCGTGGAGGAGCAGCACGTCCGCGTACCCGCCCGACGCCCGGAGCACCCGCCCCACCGCGCCGTCGGGGCCGAGCACCGGCATGCCGCGGTCGAGGCCGTGGTCGGTCCC
Organism: uncultured Rickettsiales bacterium; assembly: GCA_964344575.1. Lineage (GTDB taxonomy): Bacteria > Myxococcota_A > UBA796 > UBA9615 > UBA9615 > JAAESI01. The sequence continues at coordinate 551 of CAYFOA010000131.1, forward strand.
GCGGTCGATCCGGAGGGTCCGGAACCGCGTCGACGTCCCCCGCCCCACCACCGACGCGGCGACGCTCGCCCCCGGCGTCCGCTCCGCCAGCGCCACGAGCGCCCGGAGCCGGTCGTTCTCGCTCCGCAGCTCGGCCAGCTCGGACGACGCCGCCCGCGCCGCCGCCAGCTCCGCCCGGAGCTCCTCGTTCTGACGGCTCACCCCGACGAGCGAGACGTAGTGGTCCCACGCCCCGCCGAACCCGCCGAGGACCCCCGACAGCGCCGACTGCATCGGCCCCGTGACCCCGAGCAGCGCCCGGTCGGCGAAGTTGAGCTCGGAGGCCGGCTTGCTCCGCGCGTGGACGTGCCACCCCAGCAGCGCCAGCATCACCAGCACCGCCGCCGCGCGCACTCCCGGCTTGGACCAGGCCACCTCTGGCGAGCCCCCTCCCTAGTTGTTGAACGTGACGTCGCGGAGGAGGCGGACCTCTTCGAGGACCTTGCCGCTGCCGACGGCGACCGCGCACAGCGGCTCGTCGCAGACCACGACGGGGAGCCCCGTCCGCTCGGCGAGCAGCCGGTACAGCCCCCTCAGCTGGGCGCCGCCGCCGGCGAGGACGATCCCCTTGTCGACGATGTCCGCGGCGAGCTCCGGGGGGGTCCGCTCGAGCGTGCCCAGGACCGCCTCGACCACCTGGTCGACCGCCTCGCCGAGCGCGTCCCGGATCTCGTCGGAGTCGATCTCGATCTCCTTCGGGATCCCGTCCATCAGGTCGCGCCCCTTGATCAGCATCGTGCGGGCGACGTCGTCGGGCCACGCGTTGCCGATCTCGATCTTGATCCGCTCGGCCGTGCGCTCGCCGATGAGGAGGTTGTGGACCTTGCGGACGTGGCTGACGATCGCTTCGTCCCACTTGTCGCCGCCGACCTTGACCGACTGGCTGATGACGATGCCGGCCAGCGAGATGACCGCGACCTCCGTCGTCCCCCCGCCGATGTCGACGATCATGTTGCCGCTCGGCTCGGTGATCGGGAGGTTCGCCCCGATCGCCGCCGCCAGGGGCTCCTCGATGAGGTACACCTCGGACGCGCCGGCGTTCTCGGCGGACTCCCGGACCGCCCGCTTCTCCACCTCGGTGACCCCGAACGGGATGCAGATGACCATCCGCGGCTTCACGAAGGTCCGCCGGTTGTGCGCCTTCTGGATGAAGTACCGGAGCATCGCCTCGGTCACCGCGAAGTCGGCGATGACGCCGTCCTTCAGCGGCCGGACCGCCCGGATCTCGCCCGGCGTCTTGCCGAGCATCTGCTTGGCCTCGTGGCCGACGGCGAGGACGTTCTGGTTGCCGTTGCGCCCCTGGGCGACCGCCACGACGGAGGGCTCGTTGGACACGATCCCCTTCCCCTTGACGTACAGCAGCGTGTTCGCCGTGCCGAGGTCGATGGCGATGTCCTTGGAGAAGAGACCGAACAGAGCGTTGAACAAGGCAGAACCCGCGCGCGCGTGGGGGACGACTCGACTGCGCGACGGGTGCTCCCCCGAACCCTGCCGCCGCGCCTGTGCTGGCATGCTTTACCAGGGCAAGCCCTGATGCGATCGAGTGTCTTCCCGGCCAGGGGCCCTGTCAACGGCGAAGTTTGCAGGACGGAACTATTTTCGGGCGCCCCGGATCCCGGCCCCTCCGATCACCGCCATCCAGACGGCCACGAGGAGCAGCCCGCACAGTTCACGTGCTACTTCAATCTCGGGCCGGTAAACGCTCATTTCAGCGGTGAGATCGCCGAAGCCCGCGCCGGACGCTCCGGGGGCGATGAGGGCGGCCCACAGCGCGGCGGCGCCGCCGACGACCAGCGCGACGCGCCAGATCCGCTCCGACATGAGCACGAAGGCGACGGACGTCGCCGCCGCCGCGGCGTACAGGGCGATCCAGCCGAACGGGTCGGGATCGTTCCACTGCATCACCGCGGCGAGCAGGAAGAGCCCCGCCGCGACGAGGCTCGAGCGCTTCAGGACCCTCACGAGGCCACCCTACACCTTGACGCGCGCGCAAAGGCACCGTAGGAAGCCCCACCATGCTCGGATACCTGCGGAACAACGCCGACTCCTTCTTCACCAAGGCGATCCTCGCGCTGATCTCGATCGTCTTCATCTTCTTCTTCGGCTCGGGCGCCCTGAACAGCCCCCGCAGCGAGCTGGTCGTGGAGGTCAACGGCGAGACGATCCGCGAGCAGGAGGTGAACCAGGCGTGGCGCCAGGCGGTCCGCTTCCAGCAGCAGTTCAACCCGAACATGACCGAGGCGCAGCAGCAGCAGATCAAGCAGGAGGTCCTCGACCGGATGATCGAGGACAAGCTGATGCTCCAGGCGGCCCGCGAAGAAGGGCTCGTGGTCAGCCCCAAGCAGCTCCGCCGCGCCGTGCTCGAGCACCCCTGGTTCCAGGACGAGGAGGGGAACTTCGACGAGCAGAAGTACAAGGACTACCTCGAGAGCTCGTCGCGGGCGGAGATGCGGCTGCAGGACGACCTCGCGGAGCGGGCGATGCTGACGGCGATCGACAAGCTGATCCGGTCGGGCGTGCAGGTCAGCGAGGCCGAGGTCCGCGAGGCGTGGGCCAAGGAGAACAGCAAGCGGAACGTGGAGTTCGTCCGCGTCTCGACGACGCTCTTCCGCGACGAGGTGACCGTCGAGGACGGCGCCCTGAGCGAGTGGATGGGCGCGAACGAGGACGCGATCAAGGAGCGCTACGACCGCGACTTCGACCGCAAGTACAACGTCCCCAAGAAGGTCAGCGCCCGCCACATCCTGCTGAAGTTCGGCGACGAGGACACCGACGGCGACCGGGACATGGTCCGCAGCAAGATGGGCGAGATCCTGGCCGAGGCGAAGGCGGAGGGGGCGGACTTCGCGGAGCTCGCGGCGAAGTACAGCGAGGACACGTCGGCGACGCGCGGCGGCGACCTCGGCTTCTTCGACGACAAGCGGATGGTGGCGCCGTTCACGGAGGCGGCGTTCAGCATGGAGATCGGCCAGATCAGCGACCTCGTGGAGACGCGGTACGGCGTCCACATCATCAAGGTCGAGGACATCACCGAGGCCGAGGTCCAGGCGCTGGACGACGTCCGCAAGGAGATCGCGACGGAGCTGTACGCCGAGGACCAGGCGCCGGCGCTGGCGAAGGCGTTCGCCGAGAAGCTGGTCGGCGCACTGGACGGGACGATGGACGAGGCGACGGCGGACGAGCTGCTGTCGTCGCGGAACCTGACGAAGCAGGAGTCCGGCGACTTCGACGGCGGCGCCCGCTCGATCCCGAAGCTGGGGCGGGCCCCCGAGGCGGTCTCGGCGGCGTTCGCGATGACGTCGGCGGGCCAGGTCACGCCGGCCCCCATCGAGATCCCCAACGGGTGGGTCGTGATGAAGCTGATCTCGGCGTCCGAGCCCGACGACACCGCCTTCGCGGACGAGCGGGGCGACGTCCACGACCGGCTCCTCCGGACGCGCCAGACGCGCGCCCTGGAGGCGTACAAGAACGCGCTCCGCGAGCAGGCGACCATCCGGCTCGCGGCCGGAGCCTAGGCCACCGCGCATGCGCCGCAGCCGCGCGCTCGTCGTCCTCCTCGTCCTCTTCCTCGTGGTCGTCCTGATCGGGTCGATCGTCGCGATCGTGGCGATGCTCGGCGACGGCGGGGGGAAGGTCGACGAGGGGTCCGTCCTCGTCCTCAAGATCGGCGGCCCCCTCCCCGAGCAGCCGATGCCGGAGCCGCCCTTCGCGGGGCTGGGGTCGACGTGGCCGAGCGTGCTGGAGTTCGACTCGGCGCTCCGCAAGGCGGCGGTGGACGAGCGGGTCGACCGCGTCCTCATCAAGCCGCTGTCGATGATGACGGGCTACGGCAAGGTCCAGGAGCTGCACGGCGCGATCCTCCGCTTCAAGGAGGAGTCGGACGGCAAGCCGGTGACGTGCTGGATGGAGGCGGCGGGCAACAAGGAGTACCTGCTCGCGACGGCCTGCGACGAGATCTTCATGGCGCCGGAGGGCTTCTTCCTCGTCAACGGGCTGCACCTCAACGTGACCTTCTACAAGGGGACGCTGGACAAGCTCGGGGTGGAGGCGGAGTTCGCGCGGGCGGGGAAGTACAAGAGCGCGATCGAGCCGCTGACGAGCACGGAGATGTCGCCGGCGTTCCGGGAGATGATGGAGTCGATGGCGGACTCGCTGTACGGCGACTTCGTGTCGATGATCGCGACGTCGCGGGGGTTGGACGAGGCGACGGTCCGGGCGCTGATCGACGACCCCCCGCTGACCGCCGCGGGGGCCGCCCGGGCGGGCCTGATCGACGGGCTGCTGTACCGGGACCAGCTCCGGGACCACCTCGGGGGGGAGGAGGTCGAGCCCATCGACCCGACGCGGGCGACGTTCGAGGCGCTGATGGCGCAGGGGCCGCCGCCGCCGCTGGAGCTCCCGGATCCCGACGCGGCGAAGGCCGAGAACGAGGACGGGACCGCCGACGACAACGAGGACGCGGACGAGGACGGGGACGACGTCGAGATGATCGGGCTCGGCGAGTACGCGATGGTGTCGCCGGCCTCCCTCGGGCTGGGGGACGGGCCGAAGATCGCGGTGGTCTACGGCGAGGGCCAGATCATGTCGGGCGAGAGCGACCCCGGCGGCGGGTTCTCGAGCAAGACGATGGGGTCGACGACGATCACGGCGGCGCTCCGGTCGATCCGGGAGGACGACTCGATCGAGGCGGTGGTGCTGCGCGTGGACTCGCCCGGCGGGTCGGGGCTGGCGAGCGACGTGATGTGGCGCGAGCTGGAGCTGCTGACGGCGACCAAGCCGGTGGTGGTGTCGATGAGCGACTACGCGGCGAGCGGCGGCTACTACATTTCGATGAACGCGGACGCGATCGTGGCCCAGCGGGGGACGATCACGGGGTCGATCGGGGTGTTCGCGGGGAAGTACAACCTGGCGGGGATGTACGAGAAGGTCGGGCTCACGACCGAGTCGGTCAAGCGGGGGGAGATGGCGGACATCTTCGCGGCGAACCAGCGCCTCGGCGAGGCGGGGACGGCGAAGCTGACGGAGTTCATCGACGAGTTCTACGGCGCGTTCATCAGCAAGGCGGCGGACGGCCGCCGGGTGGCGCCGTCGGCGATCCACGAGGTCGCCCAGGGGCGGGTCTGGACGGGGGAGCAGGCGAAGGCCGTCGGCCTCGTGGACGAGCTCGGCGGGTTCCGCACGGCGCTCCGGCTGGCGAAGGAGAAGGCGGGCATCGAGGGCGAGGTCCGGCTGGTCCTGTACCCGAAGCAGCCGACGTTCCTGGAGCAGCTGCTGGACGCGAACGGCCTCGGCGGCGTGCTGGTCCCGCTGCTGGACGGCGCGGGCTTCGGCGGAGGCGCGCTGACGGACCACCAGGCGCTGGCGGCGGCGCGGCGCGTCCTCCAGGCGGCGCCGCTCTTCAGCGAGGGGACGCCGGTCCTGATGCCGCCGTACGACCTGACGGTCCACTAGAGCGGACCTATCCTGGGGGTCATGCGCCACCTGCCGCTCCTGCTGATCGCCCTCCCCCTCCTCTCCTGCTCGAACATCGACGACTACTTCTCGAACATGGCGGCCGAGGGGCTGCTGCTGGGGATCGAGGAGGTCCCGCCGGAGCTGGGGGACGTGGAGCTGGGGGCGGCGGCGACGGCGACGACGTTCGTGGCGCAGGCGCGGTCGCTGAACGACGTGGAGTCGAACCTGGTGGACGACGCGGACCGCGTGGCGATCGCGCGCGGCGAGGTGGTGGCGGACCTGGAGAACTTCGGCAGCGGGCTGTACGAGGTGGACTCGTCGACCGACGTGGACCTGGAGTACGTGGTGGGCGCGTCGTACCGCCTCCAGGTGGAGCGGGGCGGCAGCGCGCACTACGTGGACATCACCGCCCCGGCCCCGCCGGACCTCGTCGGCCTCCCCGGGACGGCGGACCTCCACCCCGCGGGCGAGGCGATCGTCGTCGACCTGACGGGCCAGGGCTTCAACAACTACATCGCGATCGTGGGGACGGTGGACGGCGACGGGAACGTGGACCTGACGCACGACTCGCGCCCGCTGACGGCGGGCGAGTACGTCGACTGGATCCGCGCCTCGTCCGAGGTGACGACGGTCGAGCTGCCGGGCTCCGCCTTCCCCAGCCCGGGCACCCCCTACATCGTCGCGGTCGCGGGCATCGTCAAGGCGCGCGACGCGGCGTTCGAGTCGCTCAACCCCCTGGTGAGCAACTTCGCCGCCGGCAGCGCGTCCCCCGCGGTGGTGACGACGGCGCCGTAGCGGCGGCCGGGAGGCGACGATGGCGACCCTCGGACTCGGCTTGCTGACGTGGATGCCCGGACCGCTGGAGCTGCTGATCCTGCTCTTGCTCTGCGGCGGGCCGATCGTCGTGGGCCTCGGACTGCTCGTCGTCGTCTTCGCCGCCCGCCGGGCAGCGGCGGCGACCGACGGCTCCGACGAGCGGCCGGGGCGCCCTCCCGCGTGAGCCCGGGCCGGCATCCCACCCCCGACGCGGTCGAGGCGATCCTCGCGCACGCCGCCGCCGCTCCCGACGTCGAGGTCTGCGGCCTCCTCGTCGGCCGCTTCGTCGACGGCGGCGCCGACGTCGTCGAGGCCCGCCCCGCCGCCAACGTCGCCGCCGAGGGGCGCGCCGATCGGTACACCGTCGACCCGCGCGAGATCCTCCGCCTGGAGGAGGACCTCGACGGCACCGATCTCGCCCTCGTCGGCGTCTACCACTCCCACCCCCACGGCCCCCCCGAGCCGTCCGCGCACGACCACCGCAACGCGGAGCTGTGGCCGTCCTTCGTCCACGCCATCGCCGGTCGCTCCGACGACGGCGGCTGGGAGGTCCGCTTCTTCTGGTCCGGCGGCGACGGGCGCCTGAGGCCGCTCGTCGAACCGTCCTCAGCGCCGGTTTTGTCTCCGGAATCGGGACAAAAGCCCCGCTGACCCCCCTCAGCGGGCGTTTTGTCCCGGTCTTGGGGACAAAAGCCCCGCTGAGCCCGAGGGCGGACCCCGGGGTGGCGTGGTGGTACAGTCGCGCCGTTCATGGACCGGGGCTCCTTCATCGCTTTCGAGGGCATCGAAGGCTGCGGAAAGTCGACCCAGCTGAGGCTGCTCGCCGACCGGCTCGAAGCAGACGGCCGACGGGTCGTCTCCGTCCGTGAGCCCGGCGGGACCCCCGTCGGCGATCGCGTCCGCGCCGCGCTCCTCGATCCCGCCCTCACCGAGATGACCGACACCGCCGAGATGCTGCTCTTCGCCGCGTCCCGCGCCCAGCTCGTGCGCGAGGTCATCCGGCCGTCCCTCGCCGGCGGCGCCGTCGTCCTCTGCGACCGCTACGTCACGTCCTCCCTCGTCTACCAGGGGCACGCTCGCGGCCTCGGCCGGGACCTCGTCGCCGCCGCCAACGCCCCCGCCATCGACGGCCTCCTCCCCGACGCCATCGTCCTCGTCGACGTCCCCGTCGCCGAAGCCCTCGCCCGCGCCGAGGCCCGCGGCGCCCTCGACCGCATCGAAGCCGAAGGCGTCGCCTTCCACGAGCGCGTCCGCGCCGGCTTCGGTGCCGAGGCCGCCGCCGACCCCGACTGCTTCGTCGTCGTCGACGGCGCCGCCCCCCCCGACGTCGTCCACCGCCGCGTCCTCGCCGGCCTCGCCGACCACGGACTCCTCCGCCCCGACGTCTCGGCGGAGACGTCCGCCCCCCACGCCCCCTCCGGGGCCATGTGATGCGCCGCTCCCCGCCCCCCCAGCCCGTCGTTGCGTGTCGTTGCTCGTTCCGCTCGTCGCGTGAGGTCTCCCACCCCCACGCCCCGGAACCCCGATGATCACCTGGACCGACATCGCCGGCCACGAGCGCACCCTCGGCATGCTCCGCCGCGCCGTCCGCGAGGGCCGCCCCCACCACGCCTACCTCCTCCTCGGCCCCGCCGGCATCGGCAAGCTGACGATCGCCGCCCTCCTCGCCCGCGCCCTCGCCTGCGAGGCCTACGGCGACGCGGCCCCGTGCGGCGAGTGCTCCGGCTGCCGGAAGGTCGCCGCGGGCACCCACCCCGACGTCTGGACCGAGTCCCCCGGCGGCAAGTCCCACACCATCACCGTCGACCAGGTCGCCGAGATCCAGCGCCGCCTCAGCTACCGCAAGGCCGAGTCCGAGTGGCGCGTCGTCCTCATCGACGGCGCCGGGACCATGAACGACCAGGCGCAGAACAAGCTCCTGAAGACCCTCGAGGAGCCTCCCCCGGGGACCGTCCTCGTGCTCTGCGCGCTCCACCCCAGCCAGCTCCTCGTCACCGTCCGCTCCCGCTGCTCCAAGCTCGCGCTGACCCCCGTCCCCGCCGAGCCGCTGGCGCGCTGGCTCCTCGACCACTGGCCCGCCCCCGACGCCGCCGCCGCGGCCGACGCGGACACCGCCGGCGCCGCCCCCGACACCGGTCCCGACGCGTCCCCCGACACCGGCGACCTCGACCCCCTCGGCCCCCCCGACCCCGAGCTCGCCCGCGCCGCCGCCGTCGCCTCCCGCGGCCTCCCCGGCCTCGCCCTCACCCTGCTCCACCCCGCCACCCTCGCCGCCCGCCGCGATCGCGTCGACGGCCTCTGCCGCGCCCTCGCCGGCGACCGCCCCGCCATCGACGCCGTCGTCAAGGAGATCGGCTACGACCGCGAGGCCGGCGGCGAGATCCTCGGCCTCCTCCAGGAGCTCCTCCGCGACGCCATGGCCCAGGCCGCCGCCGCCGACGTCCCCCCGATGCACCCCGGCGCCGCCGTCCGCGAGGGTCGCATGGCGCCGCTGTCCGTCGAGCACCTCGCCGACACCGTGAGCCGCGTAGAGGACGCCCGCGAGAAGCTGAGCCGGAACGTCCACCCCGGCCTCCTCGTCGAGGACGTCCTCCTCCACGTCGCCACCCGCCCGCCGTACCCCTGATGGAGGTCCTGACCGTCAGCTTCGCCCCCCTGGGGCGGACCGGGGAGTACGCCCTCCGCGGCGATCGCGGCGGCGCCGCGGCCGCCCCCCCGGCCCCCGGCTCCCTCGTCGTCGTCGAGGGCTTCAAGGGCGTCACGATGGGCCGCGTCATCGGCGACCCCCACCCCCCCACCGGCGGCAACCAGGGCGGCCGCCTCCGCCGCGTCGTCCGGCCCGCGACCCGCGAGGACATCGACGTCCAGATCCGCGCCGAGGCCGACGAGCCCCTCCTGTTCCGCAAGACCCTCGCCTGGATCCGCGACCGGCGCCTCGACTGGAAGCTCGTCCGGGTCGTCGCCGACGGCCTCGCCCGGAAGGTCACCGTCGTCTTCGCCGCCGCCGAGCGCGCCGACGTCCGGGAGGCCGGCCGCGCCCTCGGCCGCGTCCTCCGGCTCCACGTCATGCTCCGCCAGGTCGGCCGCCGCGACCTCGCCAAGACCCTCGGCGGCGTCGGCCGATGCGGCCGCGAGCTCTGCTGCTCCACCTTCCTGCGCCGCCCCCCGAAGACGTCCATCCGCCAGGCCAAGGACCAGAACCTCGCGCTGTCCGAGGAGAAGACCCACGGCGTCTGCGGCGGCACGCTGTGCTGCCTCGCCTACGAGCACGACGTCTACCTCCAGCACCGCAAGTACCTCCCCCGCCTCGGCCGCCGCGCGCGGACCGCCGACGGGCGCGAGGGGAAGGTCGTCGCGCTGGACGTGTTGAAGCACGCCTGGGTGCTGCGTGACGAGACCGGCGCCCGCCACCCTCTCACGGCTCAGGACTGGGACGGCAACGAGGGGCGCGACGTGCCCCCGCCCCCGGTCGAACCGCCGGAGGTCGTCCCCATGCCGGGGCGACGGAACAGGAGCTCATGACGGCCCGACCCTTCTACATCACGACCGCCATCGA
>CAYFOA010000131.1:10425-21309 GCA_964344575.1 uncultured Rickettsiales bacterium
AGGGATCCGGCGGCCGCAAGCGAGGCGGCGGGCGCCGTCGACGGGGCCGGGGCCGGGGCCGCCGTTCCGGATCCCAGGGATCCAAGGAGTCCAGCGAATGACCGACCAGCGAGGGTCGTTCTACATCACGACCGCCATCGACTACGTCAACGGCGAGCCCCACCTCGGCCACGCCTACGAGAAGGTGACGACCGACGTGATCGCCCGCTGGCGGCGCCTCTGTGGCGACGACGTCCGCTTCCTCACGGGGACCGACGAGCACGGCATCAAGGTCCAGAAGACCGCCGAGGAGGCCGGCCTCGACCCGCAGTCCTACGTCGACTCCCTCGTCCCGAAGTTCAAGGCCGCGTGGGCCGCCCTGGACATCGAGTACGACCGCTTCATCCGGACCACCGACGACGACCACCGCCGCTCCGTCCTCGAGCTCCTCCGCCGCATCCGCGACAACGGCCACCTCGTCGAGAAGACGTACACCGGCTGGTACTGCGAGGGCTGCGAGGCGTTCAAGACCGACAAGGACCTCCCCGGCGGCAAGTGCCCGGAGCACCCCACCCGCGAGCCGAAGTGGATCGAGGAGGAGAACCTCCTCTCCCGCTTCCAGCAGGCGCTCCTCGACCACTTCGCCGCGAAGCCGCCGTTCATCGAGCCGGCCACCCGCCGCAACGAGGTCCTCCGCATCCTCGAGGGCGGCCTGGAGGACATCTCCATCTCGCGCGCGACGTCCGCCGTGAGCTGGGGCATCCCCATCGACTTCCGCCCCGACTCGGTCATCTACGTCTGGTTCGACGCCCTCATCAACTACCTGACAGGGAGCGGCTTCGGGACGGACGAGGCGGCCTACGAGCGCTTCTGGCCGACGGCGGTCCACATCATCGGGAAGGACATCACCCGCTTCCACTGCATCATCTGGCCGGCGATGCTGCTGGCGGCGGGGGTCCCCCTGTACGACCGCGTCTTCGCCCACGGCTGGGTGACGACGGGCGGCGAGAAGCTGTCGAAGTCCGCCGGCGGGGGCGGCGCGTCGGCCGATCCGCGGTACCTCGCGGAGACCTACGGCCCCGACGCCGTCCGCTGGTTCCTGGTCTCCCAGGTGACCTACGGCCGCGACGGCGAGTTCAGCCTGGAGCGGTTCGAGGAGATCTACGGCGCCCACCTCGCCAACGGCCTCGGCAACCTCGTCTCGCGGGCCGTCGGCATGTGCAAGAAGTACTGGGGCGGCGTCCCCGACCCCGGCGATCAGCCCGCCGACGAGCTGCTCGCGACGGCCTGCAAGCAGGCCGTCGCGCAGGCGACGTCCGCCTTCGACGCCTTCGCCCTGCACGACGGCGCCGCCGCGGCGTGGAAGCTGGTGACGCTCTGCAACGAGCAGATCCAGGCCCGCGAGCCGTGGAAGCTGGCCAAGGACGAGTCCCGGGCGGACGAGCTGAGGCAGTTCCTCTACGGGATCCTGGAGACCCTCCGGATCGCCTGCGTGCTGCTCTCACCCGTGATCCCCGGCAAGGCGAAGGCGGCCCTCGACGTCATCGGCGCGGCGGCGTGCCTGGAGGACGGCCTGGAGGCGGCGACCGCCTGGGGCGGCGTGACGGCCGGCCTCGAGCTGGAACGCCCCGCGCCGCTCTTCCCGCGGCTCGACCAGCTCAGCCGCGACGGGTAGGCAGCAGGAGCGTGAAGATCACCTCGCTGCGGGTCGACCGCCACTGGAAGATGATCCGGCCGCCGAGCAGCGTCGTGTAGAGCCGCGCCAGGGGGAGCCCCAGGCCGCGGAACTCGTCGGTGTCGTCGGGGCTCCCCGACAGGACCCGCCGGATGTAGGCCTCGTCGTCCCGCGTCAGCGCCGCCGTGTTGCGGATCTGGACGCCCACGTGGCCGCGCGACAGCGGCAGCCGGACCGCGATGGGGAGGTCGTTCTCGCCCAGCCCCTCGGGCCAGTTCCGCCCCTCGCCGAGCAGCGTCACCTCGACGCGCCCCGTGCCGCTGCTGATCGCGTTGTCCAGCAGCTGCCCCAGCGCCAGCCGCGCCGCCCCCGCGTCCACCCGGAGCAGCGGCTCCGTCGCCGGCGCGCGGATGATCACGTCGTCGTCGTCGATCCCCTGGGTCGCCACCGCCGACCGGAGCGCGTCCTCGACCAGCGCCCGGAGCTGCACCGTCTCCGCGGCCGCCGGATCCCGACGGTACGCCCGGGCCACCAGGTCCATCGCCCGCCGCGCCCGCATCGCGCCGCGCCGGTGCTCCTCGGAGACCTGCGGCAGCTCCAGGATCGGCTCCAGGTACTTGTCGAACCGCGCCAGCAGCGCGTCCGTGATCCGGGCCACGTAGCGGTAGGTGTTGCTCAGCTCCTCCTGGAGGCGCGCGTTCGTCCGCGCCATCGCCCGCGTCTCCAGGTGCCGCTTCAGCGTGCGGACCAGCTCCTCGGACGTGAACGGCTTCGTGAGGTAGTCGTCGACCCCGAGGCGCAGCGACTGCACCGCCGCCTCGATCGTCCCCTGCCCCGTCAGGATGATGCGCGCGCAGCCGGGGTCCCGGTCGGTGCTCCGCTCCAGCAGCTCGAGCCCGTCCATGCGCGGCATGACGAGGTCGGACACGACCATCGCCACCTGCCGCCCCTGGCGGACGAGCTGGTCCAACGCCTCGTCGGCCTCCACCCCGTCGGGGAAGGCGACGACCTCGTGGTCGGAGAAGTGGGTCTTGAGCAGGCCGACGAGCAGCCCGCGGAGCGCCTCGTCGTCATCGGCGACGACGATGACGGGCGGGAGCGAGTCTCCCGTCGCGGTCGGGCCGCTCACTTGCCGGCGGGATGAACCGCGAACTTCGGGGTGGTCCCCTTCGTCTGCAGCTTCTTCTTGCGCGCGGCGCCGGCCTTCTTCTTCTTGTTGGCGCGGATCGTCTTCGTCTTCTTGGTCAGGGAAGCCATCGTCTCAGTCTCCAGAGCGCGCGGACTGTATGGCCCGACTGCCCCCCTGTCAAGGATGCTCGAAGGGGCGGCGGTGGCGGTGACACGGGAGCTGCTCGCGGACGGTCTCGGTGCGGGCGGGATCGACCCACGCCAGCGCCACCCCCGGGCCCGCGCTGCACCGCGCCACGACGTCCCCCCAGGGGTCGATGATCATCGAGTCCCCGTGCGACTCCCGCTTCGGGTTGTGGCGCCCCCCCTGGTCCGCTGCGACGACCCACACCTGCTGCTCGATCGCCCGCGCCCGGAGGAGCACCTCCCAGTGGGACTTGCCCGTGTGCGCGGTGAACGCCGCGGGGACGAGGACGACGTCGGCGCCGGCGTCCCGGAGGGCGGCGTAGAGGGCGGGGAAGCGGAGGTCGTAGCAGACCGTCATCGCCACCCCGCCGAAGGGCGTGTCGCAGACGACGGCGCGGTCCCCCGGCGTGACGGTCTCCGACTCGGCGAAGACGGCGCCGCCGGGGATGTCCACGTCGAACAAGTGCAGCTTCCGGTAGACCGCGGCGATCTCCCCCCGGGCGTCGATCGCCGGGCTGCAGTTGTAGACCCGGCCCGCGATCGGGGCGCGCTCGGCGAAGGACCCCGGGAAGATCCAGACGCCGAGCTCCGCGGCGAGCTCGCGCATCAGCGACGTCGACGGCCCGTCGAGCGTCTCCGCACCCGCCACCTTGTCGGCGTCGGACCCGATGAAGGGCCACATCTCGGGCAGGCAGACGACGTCCGCCCCGCGCGCGGCGGCCTCCCGGACGAAGCCCTCCGCCGCGGCGGCGTTGGCGGCCCGGTCGTCGGTGGTGGTCATCTGCACGACGGCGAAGCAGGTGCTCGACATGCGCCCGATCCTAGGACACCCTGCCGCGCGCCATGTCCAACACGGTCCAGATCCACCCCGCGCTGACGGATCGGCTCGACGCCGAGGTCGCCCCGCGGCTGGACGAGGACGGCAAGCAGGTCCGCTGCCTGCTGATGTACAGCGGCGGCCTGGACTCGACCCTGGCGGGGATCCTGCTGCGGCTGCAGGGCATCGACGTCGTCGCGATCAACATGTTCACGGGGTTCTGCCTGACCGACCACAAGCGCAAGCGCGGCGACCTCCGCCGCGACGGGTCGCGCTACCAGAACGAGGCGATCGTCGGCGCCGCGGGGCTGCAGATCCCGGTCGAGGTGGTCGACGTCCGGGAGGGCTACCTCAAGGTCCTGACGGAGCCGAAGTACGGCTGGGGCAAGGCGGTCAACCCCTGCATCGACTGCCGCATCCACATGTTCGGGCACGCGAACCGCGAGCTGCTCGACGAGTACGACGCCCACTTCATCGCGACCGGCGAGGTCCTCGGCCAGCGCCCCATGACGCAGCACAAGCGGCAGATGCGGCTCATCGAGCGGGACACCCGGCTGGAGCGGAGGATCGTCCGGCCGCTGTGCCAGGGCGCGCTGTGGGAGACGATCCCCGAGGAGCGGGGCTGGGTCGACCGCGAGCTGCTGATGTCGATCACGGGGCGCGGCCGGAAGCCCCAGATCCAGCTCGCGAAGGAGCTCGGCGTCCTCGACTACCCCCAGCCCGCGGGGGGCTGCTGCTTCCTCACGGACGGCAACTACGGCAAGCGCCTCCGCGACGTCATCGACCACAAGCCCAAGGAGGAGGTCACGTTCGAGGACGTCCTCCTGCTGAAGGTCGGCCGCCACTTCCGGCTCCCCGGCGGGGGGAAGCTGGTGGTCGGCCGGAACGAGGGCGACAACGGCATGCTGGCGGGCTTCTGGCAGCTCGGCCCGTTCCTCCGGGTGGCGGACGTGATGGGGCCGCTGGCGCTGTACGTCGGGGACGAGGAGGGGGACGACTTCGACCTCGCGATGCGGATCGTCGCCCGCTACGCCGACACCCCCCAGGACGACGACTGCACCCTCGAGCTCCTCCACCAGGACGACGTCCAGCGCACGCACCCCGGCGTCCGGCCGCTGCCGAAGGGCGACGAGGCCCCGTGGAAGATCATGTAGGGCGGCCGGCCCCGCTCAGAGCTCGCTGAACCAGCGGTACCCCTCGAAGCAGATCTCGACCTCGTCGGTGTAGGCGCGCCCGATGGTGCCGTCCTCCTGGCGGACGGGGTCCCAGTCCGGCTCGCAGCAGATCTTCCCCCGCAGCAGGTCGAGGCCGGGGCAGTCGGTCTTCATCACGAGGCTGAGGCCGACCTCGAACTCCGGGGGGATCCACTGGCGCTCCTGGAAGCGGGTCCGCTCGCACCAGTCCCCCGGCGACGGCGGCGACCCGGGCGGACGCATCTGCGTCGGCAGCTTGACCCGCCGGAGCGTGGTGTAGTCGTCGGTCTCGTCGTCGTAGTCCCACACCTGCGTCGGGCAGAACACCGGCTTGCAGAGCTCGACGGGGTCGGGCCGGTCGTGCCAGGCGCGCAGCTCGACGAAGTGGGTGAACGTCGCGACCCCCGCGACCGTGGGCACGTCCGCGGGCGCGAGCCAGACCATGCCGATGTAGCTCCGGTCGAAGTAGTCCTCGATGGCCGCCTGCGTGGTGATCGTGCCCGCCGCCACGGCCATCACCAGCGGCAACGGCGCCGCCAGCGCCGTCCAGCGGCCCCACCGCGACGGGTTCTTCCACCCGAACGCGCCGAGCATGAGCGCGGGCGCGAGCACCATGCCGTAGGCGAGCAGCGCCCACTGCGTCCAGTCCGACCAGAGCAGCTGCGCCGCCTCGGGGGCCGCCGGGAGCACGAAGGCGGCGAAGGCGTAGGGGGCCACCCCCAGCAGCGCCGTGGGGAAGACGTACATCGCCACGATCGTGACCTTCTCGCCCCGCACCGGGTCCCCGGAGCAGAGCCCGAGGAGCCGCGCCGCGACGTAGAAGATGACGGCCTGGACGACCCCCCCGAGGACGGTCACGAGGATGTCGGCCTCCAGCTGCAGCAGCTTGAGCGCCGCGTCCGCCAGCGCGCCGACGTACTCCGGGTCCTGGGGGTCCTCGCTGATCAGGAAGCTGACGAGCTGCCCCGCGAGGATCAGGAACGTCCCCGCGCGGACGTACTGGAGGTGGCCCTCGTCGGAGTCCGCCAGGAGCCGCTCCGCGGCCTTGAACGGCTTGAACAGCTGGAGCCCCCAGGTCCGGGCGAGCGCGAGGAAGAAGCCGCCGAAGTCGGCGATCGCCGAGTCCACCCCCGTCTCGAGCTCGGTCCGGAGGTCCTGAGTCTCGTCCACCCCTTCGACTTCGCTCATCCCCCCACCCTACCCAAGTCCGCCCGGTTGCTTCCAATCGCTCACGTGACGGGCACGCCGAGGGCGTCGCGGACGTCGCCGACGAGGTAGAGCGAGCCGGCGACCAGCACCTCGTCGCGCATGCCGAGCGACCGGGACAGCTCGACGGCAGCGGCGCGGGCGGGGGCGAGGGCGCGGGCGCGACCCCCGGCGGCCTCGACCTCGGCGACCAGCGCCGCCGGGTCCTCGTACCGGGGGCTCGACTCGCCCCGCGTGCAGACCACCTCGTCGACGTGGGGGAGCAGCGCGTCCAGCATGGGCCGGCGGTCCTTGTCCTGCATCCCCGCGAGGAGCCACACGCGGCGGGGGGGGCGGCGGCGGTCGGCGAGCACGGCGGCGAGCGCCTCGGCCCCCGCCGGGTTGTGGGCGCCGTCGAAGAGAAACGCCGGCGCGCCGGGGATCCGGAGCCGCTCCAGCCGCCCCGGGATCTTTGCGGTCCGGAGCGCGTCCCCCACCTGCCAGGGGTCGGGCGGACGGAGCCCCGTCGCGGCGCAGAAGGCGTCGGTCGCGGCCAGCGCGCAGGCGGCGTTCTGCCCCTGGTGGGCGCCGAGCATACCGACCTCCAGGCCGTCGAGATTCCTCCCTTCACTCCGGTAGCTCAGGACTTGATCCCTGAAGGAATACTCGAAGTCCTGGCCGGCCGCCTTCAGCGTCGCCCCGGCAGCCTCCGCCTCCTCCGCCAGGATCGCCAGCCGGTCCGGCCGGACCTCGGTCGTCACGAGCACGCCGCCGGGCGGCGCGATCTTCGCCTTCGTCCGCGCGATCGCCTCGATCGTGTCGCCGAGGTACTTCTCGTGGTCGAGGTCGACCGTCACGATCGCGGCCACCACCGGCTCCGACGTCCGCGTGGCGTCCAGCTCGCCCCCCATGCCGACCTCGACGACGGCGGCGTCCACGGCCTCGGACCGGAAGAGGGACGTCGCGAGGAGGATCCCGAGCTCGAAGAACGTCAGCTCGGCCATCCCCGGCTGCCCGTGGAGGACGGGGCGCACGTCCGCGGCGATCGCCTCGAGCCGCGCCTGCGAGGGGATCGCGCCGTCGACCCGGAACCGCTCCCGGTACTCGATCAGGTGCGGCGACGTCGTCGAGCCGGTGCGGTGCCCGGCGGCCTTCAGGAGGGCGCTCGCGAAGGTGACGACGGACCCCTTGCCGTTGGTCCCCCCGACGAGGAGCGAGGGGAAGGTCCGCTGCGGGTGGTCGAGCAGCGCGAGCGCGCTCCGGACCCGGTCGAGGCCGAGCTTGACGCCCTGCGCCTGGACCTCGTCCAGCCAGTCGGTCAGGAGGGACATCGGGAGGGCGGCCGGTCAGCCGCGCTCAGTCGAGGAGGAGCGACAGCAGGGCGGCGATGCGACCGGGGAGATCGCGGCGGTCGACGATCTGGTCGACCATCCCGTGCTCGAGCAGGAACTCGGACCGCTGGAACCCCTCGGGGAGGACCTGGCGGATGGTCTGCTCGATGACGCGGGGGCCGGCGAACCCGATCAGCGCCTTGGGCTCGGCGAGGATGACGTCCCCGAGCATGGCGAAGGACGCCGCGACGCCGCCCGTCGTGGGGTGGGTGAGCACGGAGATGTAGGGGAGGCTGGCGTCCCGGAGGCGGGCCAGGGCGGCGGTGCTGCGGGCCATCTGCATGAGCGACAGGACGCCCTCCTGCATGCGCGCGCCGCCGCTGCTGGAGATGCAGATGACGGGGGTCTGCTCCTCGAGCCCGCGCTCGAACATGCGCGTCACCTTCTCGCCCACGGCGGAGCCCATCGAGCCGCCCATGAAGGCGAAGGTGAAGGTCCCGATCTGGACGGGCCGCTGCTGGATCGTGGCGCGGCCGCTGACGAAGGCGGAGTTGCGGCCCGTCTTGCCGATCGAGGCGGCCAGCCGGGCGGAGTAGGCCTTGGAGTCGAAGAAGCCGAGGGGGTCGGTGGAGGTGACGTCCTGGTCGAGCTCCTCGAAGGAGCCGTCGTCGACGAGGAACTCCAGCCGCTCGACGCCGCCGATCTTGTGGTGGTCGCCGCAGTTGGGGCAGACGTTGGCGTCGGCCTCGAGCTCCTCGGTGCGGAGGAACTGCGCGCAGCCGGCGCACTTGGTCCACATGCCGGACGTGTTGAGCGACTCGTTCCGCTCGGTCGACGCGGGGACCTGCCCGCCGTGGGCGCGGTGGAACCAGGCGGGGCCGGGGCTGTTCTCTTCGGACATGGGCGACGGATTGTAGACCGGCGGCGGGATTACGCCAGGGGGGCCTCGCGGAAGGTCACGGTCCCGGCGCCGGCGTCGACCTGGACGTCGGTCCCGAGGGGGATGGCGAGGTTGGGGGTGGCGTGGCCGAAGGGGACGCCGGCGAGGACGGGGACGGCGAGCGAGCGGAAGACGCGGTCGACGGCGGTCCGCCACGTGACCTCGTCCTCCTTGCCGGGCTCGTCGCAGCCGACCATGTCGCCGAGGACGACGGCGGCGACCTCGTCGAACATCCCCGCCTGGTGGAGCTGCACGAGGAGCCGGTCGATCCGGTAGGGCCGCTCGCCCACGTCCTCGAGGAAGAGCACGCAGCCGCGGGTGTCGGTCTGGAACGGGGTCCCGCAGGTGGCGGCGAGGAGGGACAGGGAGCCCCCGACGGAGCGCCCGCGGCCGACGCCGGGGGCGACGCACCAGGAGTAGGCGTCGTCCATCGCGGAGGTCAGCTTCGGGGGCTTCTTCGCCCCGAACAGCATGTCCCGAAGCCGCGCGATCCCGGCCTCGTCCTCACCCTTCCCGATCGCCCCCGCCATGGGCCCGTGGATGGCGGTCACCCCGGCGGCGACGGCCCAGTTGAGCAGCGCGGTGAGGTCGGAGCACCCCACGATCGCCTTCGGATCGTCGCGCAGCCGCCCGGCGTCGAGCAGCGGCAGCGCGGTGGTCACCCCGTACCCCCCCCGAACCGCGATCAGCGCCCGCGCCTCGGAGTCCGCGAACGCCTCGTGCAGCTCGTCAGCCCGCCGCTCGGGCCGCCCCGCGAGGTACGCCCGCTTGTCCCGCACGTCCTCCCGAAACCGAACCCGCAGCCCCCACCCCTCCAACACCGGCACGGCCCGGTCCAGCAGCTCGTCCGCAAACGGCGAAGCGGGCGCAATCAACCGCACCACGTCACCATCGGACAACGGACGCGGCTTGATGAGGGAAGGAACTCGGGCCATCGCGAAAGCTGGCGCTCCCGGCAGGATTCGAACCTGCGACCCTCCGCTTAGGAGGCGGATGCTCTATCCAACTGAGCTACGGGAGCGAACCGCGGAACTATAAGCAGGATTCGCACGCGAGGCAGGAAGCCGAAGCGTCGCGTGACGCCGCAGGCGGCACGTCCCGACCATCGGGAGGGATGGCGTCCCGGAAGGACGCCACCACCTGCGACCCTCCGCTTATGAGGTAAGTAGTTAGGATCATTACAGGTTTGCCTCACTTGACACGATTGTGCGAGGCGGGGAGGAGGAGGTCAAGCTCTGAGCTGCGAGACTGCGACGATGGCGCCCGCGGTCGTAGGTCACCGATCCTTCTGAGCCTCTTCGAGCAGCTCCACGTCGGCGCGCAGCTTCTCGTTCTCCGCGAGCAGGTCGGCAATCTTCTCTCGAAGCCCCTCCGATTCTCGGTCCTTCAAGGGGGACGCGGAGACAGCCTGTTGAGCGATAGCCGTTACCGCTTGGGTCCGGGTCTCGGTCTCCTCACCCTCGAAGATGATCCGCTCGAGCTTCCTCTTGCCGACCCCAAACTCCTTCGCCAGGCGGGCGAGAGCTTCCTCCATGTGCTCGGCCAGTACTGTTCGGGTCGCCCACGGCATGTCGTAGCTCCCTGCTGCCCGTATGCCCCGAAGAAGACTCCTCTCCAGCCCACGTGGGCGGTCGAACGGACGACCTGCGAAGAGCAGTGCGCCGAGCGACTTCAAGCTCAACACCGAGTCCGGGAGCAGGGAGATCAACACCAACCAGCTGTCGAACGGAATGGCCACTGGGACAGGTCCAGCGTCGTCCGCGACCTCGGCCGCGATCTCGGCGAGTCGCCTCGAGGAGGTGACCAGGCAGCATGAGCCGTAGCCCTTGTCGGCCTCGGCCGCACGGCGGCGACGGATGATGGCTCCGACGAGCTCTGCGTCACGCCGGGCCTTGTCGAGTTCGCGCCTCCGCCGGTGGTCGGACAGGTCCCGCCTCTGGATGTCGGCCTCCCTCTTCGCGAATACTCGGTCCTGGATCCGCTGCTCGGCAGCAGTGCCCGGTGGTAGCTCCTCGAAGCCGTAGTCATGGATAATGATCCTGCGCAGGCTCGACCCGTCGGCCTGGTTCTTGCCTCGATACGTGCGGATGAACGTCGACCACTCCCTCAGGCGGGCCCGCTTCCCCCGAATCATGGCCGCAAACGCGCGCACGAATGCGTTGTCGATCAGGTGGTCCCCGTCAGCCTCGGAGCCCGGCAGCCAACTGCGAACCGAGTTGAAGTCGTACTTCGAGATCCAGGCGTGGTGGGCCAGCTCGTGAAGGACACCGTCGGCCAGGAGGGCCGGGCTGGAGTGTCGCTGCCAGTGCCGGAACGCTTCGACGGTCGCCCCGTGGTCTCGCTCTCCGACACAGATCCGTGAAAGAAGCACGTCGGTATCCGGCACTACCTCAAAGCCGATGGGTGCGGCTCCGCTGATGCGACGGCCGGTCACGCCGCCCTCCTGAGGT
>CAYFOA010000132.1:0-13629 GCA_964344575.1 uncultured Rickettsiales bacterium
AGCAGACAGGGCGATCGTCAACAGGGGAATCTGGAGTAGATCAACAGGCTGCTAGCGGCGGGCCTCGAGCACGACGAACTTCGGGTCCGAACGCACGATGTCGGCGCTGCCGAACAGCTGCCGCAGCCTCGTGTGGTAGCCGAGGTGGCGGTTGCCGACGACGAGCAGGCGGCCGCCGGGGACGAGGACGCGGCGGGACTCCACGAACATGTGGGCGGCGACGCGGCGGGTGACGGCGTCGCCCTGGTGGAACGGCGGGTTGCAGACGACCAGATCCGCCGACGCGTCCGCGACGCCGTCGAGCACGTCGGTGACGTGGAACGTGGAACGTGCGCCGAATCCCACCTCCGCCAGGGTCCGGCGCGCCGACGCGACCGCGAGGTGGGACTCGTCGCAGCACGTGATCGACGCGGTCGGGTTCGCTGCCGCCGCGGCGATCGCGAGCGGGCCCGCGCCGCAGCCCAGGTCGACGATTGACGAGCCCGTCAGATCGCACCCCAGCAGCAGCTTCGTCCCCCGATCCAGGCGCTCCTCGCCGAAGACCCCGGGGAGCCCGTGGACGACGAGGCCCGGACCGATCTCGTAGGTGCGCGGCGGGGGACGGGGGGCCTCGCGACCGTCCGCCGTCGCCACGATCAGCCGCGCCCGGTACCGCGCCCGCGTGCTCGACGCGGGCCCGATCGCGGCGTCGACCGCCGCCACCGTCGACTTCTGCACCAGCCGCGTCTTCGCCCCCAAGAGCACCCGCGTCCCCGGGTGCAGCGCCGGCGCGAGCTCAGCCAGGAGGTGCTGCAGCCGACGGAGCGACCGCGGGAGGCGGATCACGACGACGTCGGCGTCCTCCGGCGGCGGTGACGTCACCGGAGTCCACGGCACCGGCGGCAGCCCGAGCCGCTCCGCGTTCGCCGCGATCGCCCGCCGGCTGATCTCCGAGTCGCCCCACACCGGGCAGCCCAGCGACAGGCTCAGCGCGCCGAACGCGTCGTCGACGGCGAGGAGTCGACCGTCTTCCCGAGAGACCTCCTCGAGCAGGTAGCGATCGGCGCCGTCGTACGCCTGCAGCGGGTCGTCCGCGCGCGGCGGCCAGCGCCTCAGGTCCAGGGCCGCGAGGTCGATCAGGTCAGCCCGCCTCCGCGATGCCGTCGTCCAGCGGGTCCGCCCACGGGGCCTCCGTCCAGCCCTCGAGGTCGTACGCCCCCATCGCCGAGTCCACCAGCTCGCTCCACTCGGGGACGTCGCCGTTCCGCTCGGCCATGAAGAGGTTCTCCAGCCGGACGTTGTCGAAGTTCCCCGCGAACGACCGCTCGAACAGCTCCTGCCGCGCCCCGAACTCGCTCCCGATCGCGTCCCACGCCAGCTTCCAGAGCTTGATCCGCTCCTCCGCCGTGACCCCCGTCCCCTGGTAGTAGCGGTCGATGTACGGCCGGATCTGCTCCGCCAGCAGGTCCTTCGACGACGACGGCAGCTGGATGAAGCCGCCCGCGCCGACGAGCTGGATGAGCTCCCGGACCTTCGGGTAGATCGCCGGCCCCAGCGCCCGCAGCGCGAAGATCGACCGGTGCGACGGCGCCACCGTCCCGTTCGGCCCCGGATCCGGCGACGTGCACGCGTCCCGCACCAGCGCCCCGACCGTCCACGCGTACCCGATGACCTCGCCGATCCGGACCCGGATCCCGCGGTAGTCGATCGTCCCGTTCTGCTGCGCCAGCTTCGTCAGCATCCCCGCCAGGAACTCCAGCTTCGTCGCCAGCCGCACCCCGCCGTGGAGCATCAGGTTCTGGACGACCTGGGCGTGGACGAAGAACCGGTTCGCCCGGTCCGCGTCGCGGAAGACGAGGCAGTTCTCCCAGGGGACGAAGACGTCGTCGAACACCAGCGTCGCGTCGTTCTCGTCGAACCGGCTGCTCAGCGGGTAGTCGAACGGCGTCGCCCCCCGCGTCGCGAGCTCGTACGACGGACGCGAGATCAGCTTCAGCCCCGGCGACCCCGTCGGCGCGATGAACACCAGCGCGTGCTCGCTGTCGGCGTCGTCCAGCGGGACCGGCGCGAACGAGAAGACGAGGTTGCAGTGCGTGAACGCCGCCGCCGTCCCCACCATCTTCGCGCCGCTGACCCAGAACCCCGCGTCGTTCTCGCGCGTCACCCGGATGTTGATGTCGGGCAGCTCGTGCGGCCGCTTGCTCCGGTCCACCATCGGGTTGACCCCGACGTGGTTCATGAACAGCACCTCGTCCGCCAGCCGCTCGTACCAGGCCTGGCAGTTGCCGTCGTAGGGCGTGAAGAAGTCCGGCGACGCCCCCAGGCTCACCGCCAGCCCGGCCTTGTAGTCGGGGCTGCGGCCCATGAAGCCGAAGTGCATCCGGGACCAGACCCGCATCGCCCGCGCCCGCTCCAGCAGGTGGTGGCGCGTCTTCGCGAGCCGGAACGCCCGGTGCGACACGGCCCCCCGCGGCGTCGTCCACGTCAGCGTCTTGTCGTGCGGCGTCTGGTGGAGCGTGTCGTACAGGCGCGACCGTGCGGGCCGCCATCGCGAAGCCGGGGTGGGCGGTCACGTCGTCGACGCGCTCACCGTCGATCCAGACCTCGCGGCCGTCGCGGAGGGACTCGAGGTACTGCGCTGCGGTCAGGGCCACGGGATGCTGCCTACTCTCCGGGTGCCACGATCCGGAATACGCCCCCCCCCGAGCCGGCGACCACGGGGTTTCCTGCCCGGTCGACGCCGAACGTCGTCGGCGCCACCCCGTCGCCCTTCAGCCGCTGCACCGCCGCCGTCCCGTCCCACGTCGACGGATCGGTCAGGTTCGACTGGCTCAGGTCCAGCGCCCACAGCTTCTTGGAGACGTTGTCCCCGAACAGGTACATCCCCGCCAGCGGACCGGCCGTGGGGACGACCCCGCCGACGATCGCGAACCCGCCCGTCGGCGCCGTCCGCCCCTTCGGGTCGCCGTACTGGTACAGCGGCTTCGTGTAGCGGGGATCGTCCGGCGCCTCGCCTCGACCGGGGTGGTTGAGGGTGCCGTCGCGGACCGACCAGCCGTAGTTGAGGCCGGCCTGGACGACGTTGACCTCCTCGTAGCGGGCCTGCCCCGTGTCCCCGACGAGCAGCGTGCCGTCCCCGGTCCACCACATGCGCCACGGGTTCCGGAAGCCGTACGCGTAGATGAGGGGGTCGTGCCCGTCGACGCCGACGAACGGGTTGTCCGCCGGCTGCGCCCCCTCGGCCTCGATGTCGAGCCGGAGGATCGCGCTGTAGACCTTCGACGTGTCCTGCCCGCGACTGCAGGGATCCATCTGTGCGCCGCCGTCGCCGAGCGAGAGG
Organism: uncultured Rickettsiales bacterium; assembly: GCA_964344575.1. Lineage (GTDB taxonomy): Bacteria > Myxococcota_A > UBA796 > UBA9615 > UBA9615 > JAAESI01. The sequence goes on from CAYFOA010000132.1 coordinate 3,320, forward strand.
TAGAGCATGCCGTCCGGGCCGAAGAGCAGGTGGCCGGCGTTGTGGCCTTCGCCGGGCTGCGGGCGGGTGAGGACGACGCGCTCGGAGGGGGAGCTCGCCCCGTCCGCGGCCATCGTCCACTCGGTGACCCAGAACGAACCGCCGCAGCCGACCTCCTCGGCCCCCCCGCAGACCTCCTCCAGCCGCTTGGCGTTCATGCACTTCTTCGGGCGTGGACAGTTCTTCTTGGCCTCGTCGGTCCGCGGGGTCAGGTGGTACGTGAAGAAGCGGGGGTCGGCGGGGAAGTCGGGGTGCAGCGCGAGGCCGAGGAGGCCGCGCTCGGGGTTGATCGACGCGACGCCCTCGAGCTCCAGCAGGACCGTCGGCTCGCCGGTGGCGAGGTCGTACGCGACGACCGAGCCCGTCTTGTTGTTGATGATGACGTGCTCGGGGCCGTCCGGGGTCAGCGGCGAGAAGAGCACCGCCGTCGGGTTGTCCCCCGTGACCTTCCCGTCGCCCGCGGTCAGGGGGACGAGCTCGATGTCGATCTGGGCGAGCGCCGGGGTCGCGATCAGCAGGGCCGGCAGGAGCAGCAGCGGACGCAGCATGGCGGCGAGTCTACGTCAGGCGTCGTAGCGGGACTTGAGGATGACCCAGAGCGCGGCCACGCCGTCGCGCCACGTGATCTTCTTCCCCTCGTCGTAGTCCCGCCCGCTGTAGGAGATCGGGACCTCGTAGACCTTCAGCCCGCGCTGCGAGATCCGCGCGGTGAACTCCGGCTCGAACCCGAACCGGTTCGACGTCAGCTTCATGCCGTCCAGGACCTCGCGCCGGAAGACCTTGTAGCAAGTCTCCATGTCGGTGAGGTTCAGGTTGGTGAGGAGGTTGCTCAGGAACGTCAGCCCCTGGTTCGCGACGTAGTGGTGGAAGTTGAGGACGCGGTGGGGACCGCCGAGGAAGCGGCTTCCGTAGACGACGTCGGCGCGGCCGTCAAGGAGCGGCTCGAGCAGGTCGGCGTAGTCGTTCGGGTCGTACTCGAGGTCGGCGTCCTGGATGACGATGACGTCGCCGGTCGCCAGCGCGAACCCGGTCCGCAGCGCCGCGCCCTTGCCCTCGTTCTGCGGCTTGAGCTCGACGCGGACAGCTTCGTGCTTCTCCGCGATCTTCGGGAGGAGGTCGCGGGTGCCGTCGGTGGAGCCGTCGTCGACGAGGATGATCTCCATCCGGTACGGCTGCGCGGCGACCCGGTCCACGAGCTCCTCGACCCACTCGAGCTCGTTGTAGACGGGGATGACGATCGACAGCAGGGGGTCGGTCAGCGGCGCAGGCATCGGCCGCGCACCATAGCCGGTCAGTCCGGGAGCCGCCGGAACAGGGCCCAGGTGAGGGAGTCCCCGCCGGCGGGGCGGAAGCGCTCGGCCACCCACCAGCCGAGGGCGGTGTCCGTGTCGAGGACGGGGTGTCCGGTGAGGAGCACCCACTCGATGCGCTCGCCGGTGCGGGCCTCCCAGCCCGGCAGGTCCAGCGGCGGGGGGGCGCGGAGCCAGTTCTGGAGCTCCGGCCGGGGGTCGCGCCCGTCCGCCCAGCGCAGCGGGAAGTGGCCGGTGCCGGCCTCGTAGTTCGGGAACGCGCGGAGGGGCCGACGGGCCGCGGCGAAGCCGACGACGTGGGTGAAGGGGCGGATGCGCCAGGGGAAGTCGACCCCGGCGTCCTCGTGGATCGACCGGCCGCCGAGCACGCCGACGACGACCGTCCCCTCGCCGACCACGTCGAGGGCCTCGATCTGGTCGGCGATGGCGTCGCCGAGGTGCCACCACCGCATGTCGCGGGGGCCCATGAAGAGGAGCATCGCCACCGCGGCCGCGATCCAGAGCGCCGGCTCCGTCCGTCCTCCGGGGGGTCGCACGGCGACGACGCCGACGGCCGCGAAGAGCAGGAAGAGCATCGCGCGGACGTGGATGAAGGTGGCGCCGCCGACGCCGTCGGGGGCGACGAAGTAGCCGAGGAGGACGACGACGAGGAGCACCAGCCAGCCGTCCCGTTCGTCCACCGGGCGGTCCCGGGTCGCGTGCAGCCCCGCCCCCACGCTCGCGACGAGGAGGAGCCCGAAGAGGGCGGCCGCCCACCGCTCGCGCGGATCGAGGCTGACGAGCGTCTCCAGGCCGAGCAGGTCGCGGGCTCGCTGACCGGCGTCGAGGACCCACATGAGTCCCTCGCCCGAGCCGCCCGCGAAGAGCGCCAGGAGCACCGCCGAGGGGGCCGCCGCCGCCGCCAGGACTGCGAGCTCGCGGGGGCGACGTCCCACGATCGCGAACACTCCCAGGGCTCCCCAGGCGGCGGTCCAGACGAGGCCGTGGGTGAAGTACAGGGCCAGCCCCAGGCCGCCGAGGGCGAGGCTGCGTCGGAGGGCCGGCCCGTCGCGCGTCCGCCACCACACGCCGGCCATCGCCCACCACAGGACCGTCCCCAGGCAGAAGTTCAGGAAGCCCATGTGGAACGCCACGCCGTGGACCAGCGGGAGGGTCAGGATGGCCCACAGCTCCGCGCCGGGGCGGACCTGGCGGAGGGCCCACGCGGCGGTCAGCGGGAGCGCCAGCGTGTAGGCGGCGAGGAGCAGCTTGTCGGCGAGGATCGGATCGACGACGGCCTGCAGCGCGGCGAGCAGCAGGTGGCCCGTCCAGTTCGGCACGGGGCGCAGGTCGAGCTCGTACGCGGCGACGACGTCGGCCCAGGCGGGGTCGTTCCAGTGGAGCAGGAGCGCGGCGTTGTAGGCGTGCGCGGCGCCGTCGTTCGTGGGGATCGAGGGGACGATCAAGACGAGGCCGGCCTGAATCGCCGCCAGCCCAAGCAGGGCCACCCAGACCCGACGCCCCTCGGGGGGCCACACCACCTTCACTCGATGACGCGGTTGAGGTGGATCGTCACCTCGCTGCTTCCGTAGTTGGTCACCGCGAAGTCGACGTCCCCGTCGGAGTCGAAGTCGCCGGCCGCGATCGAGCCGGGGGACTGGCCCGTGTTGGCGGTCGAGGTGTACTCGAAGTTCCCCTCGCCGTCGTTCGTGAAGACCTTCAGCTCGTCCGACGCCTCCAGCAGCACGCCGAGGTCGAGGTCGCCGTCGAGGTCGAGGTCGACGGGTTTGACGAAGAAGGGGTTGTCGCCGACGGGGAGGAAGACGGCGTCGCCGAAGGTGCCGTCGCCGTTCCCCGGCAGGATCGCGACGTCGCCGGTCCCCTCGTTGATCGTGAGCACGTCGAGGTCGCCGTCGCCGTCGACGTCCGCCGGCGCGGGGGAGCCGGGGTGGTCGCCGACGTCGAAGACCGTGGCGTCGCCGAACAGCCCGCCGCCCTCCCCGAGGAGGACGCTCACCGACGCTCCCGAGAAGTTGGTGGTGATCAGGTCCAGGACGTCGTCCTCGTTCAGATCCGCGGAGACGACGAACCCCGGCTCCTCGCCCACCGTGGGGACCGTCTGCGCGGTGCTGAAGCCGCCCGCCCCGTCGTTGTGGAGGACGTGGATGTCGTTGCTGACGCCGTTGCTCACGGCGAGGTCGTCGTCGCCGTCCTCGTCGAAGTCGCGGCTGACCGCCCCGAACGGGTTGTCGCCGACTGCGATCCGCTCGACGTCGAACCCGTCGTCGGTGCGGACCAGGATCACGATCTCGTCCGACGTGCTGCTGGAGACGCCGAGGTCGGGGGCGTCGCTCCCGCCGAACTCGCCCGTGGTGATGACCGCGAGCTCCCCGCCGAGGGCGGTCGGGGCGATCGACGACGCCTCGAAGGTGCCGTCCCCGGCGCCCTCGAAGTAGCCGACGTCGCCGCTCTGGAGGTTGCTCACGGCGAGGTCGATGCCGCCGGCGCCGTTCATGTCGAAGAGCACCAGCGCGCACGGCCCCTCGCCGCCGCTGGGGAGCGTCTGGTCGGGCGTCAGCGAGAAGGGGTCGACGGGCGGGGTGGCGTCGTCGTCGTCCGCCGTCGCGTCGTCGTCGTCGGTCGCGGTGTCGTCGTCGTCGGGCGGCGGACCGCAGGCCCCGGCGCAGGCGAGGAGGAGCGGCAGGAGCAGCAGGGGCGGCAGGCGCGGTGGCATCGCAGCGAGGCTACCGCATCGCCTACCGGCGCCGCCGGGCACGCTGCGGGCGACGCGCGGTCGCCGGGGGACGTCGCGGGATCAGGCAGTGGGGCGCGTTCCCGATCAGGTCCTCCCGCCCCGCCTGCACCAGCGCCGCCTTCACGTCGTGCCAGTTCTCCGGCTTGAAGAACTGCAGCAGCGCCCGCTGCATCTGCCGGTCCTTGAGGCGGCGCGCCGTCGGCACCGGCTTCAGCGTCCGCGGGTCCAGCCCCGTCCAGTACATCGCCGTGGCGACGTCCATCGGGGCGGGGATGAAGTCCTGCACCTGGCGCGGCTTGTAGCCGTTCGCCTTGAGGAACGACGCCAGCTCGATGGCCGCGTCGAGGTCCGCCCCGGGGTGGCCGCTGATGAAGTAGGGGACGAGGTACTGCTCCTTGCCGGCGCGCTTGCTCGCCGCCGCGAACGCCTCCCCGAAGCGCTCGAAGTCGGCGACGTCGGGCTTCCGCATCGTGTTCAGGACGCGGTCGGACGCGTGCTCCGGCGCCACCTTGAGGTGCCCCCCGACGTGGTGCGTGACGAGCTCGTCGAGGTACTCGTCGGAGTGCTTCGCGAGGTCCATCCGGATCCCCGACGCGACGTGCACCTTGCGGACGCCCTTGACCGCCCGCGCCTTCCTCATCAGCTCGATGATCGGGCTGTGGTCGGTGTCGAGCAGCTTGCAGACCGACGGGTGGACGCACGACGGCCGCCGGCAGATCGCCTCCACCTCGGGCCGGCTGCACCGCATCTTGTACATGTTCGCCGTCGGCCCCCCGATGTCGGAGACGACGCCGTTCCAGTTCTCGGTGTGCCGCAGGGCGCGGACCTCGCGGAGGATGGAGTCCTGCGACCGCGACTGGATGGGGCGCCCCTGGTGCATCGTGATGGAGCAGAACGTGCACCCGCCGAAGCAGCCCCGCATCACGGTCACGCTCGTCTTGATCATCTCGTACGCCGGGATCTTCGCACCCCCGTACATCGGGTGGGGGCGCCGTGCGAAGGGGAGGTCGTAGATGGCGTCCATCTCCGCCTCGCTCAGGGGCGTGTGGGCGGGGTTGATGACGACGGCGCGGTCCCCGTGGCGCTGCACCACGACGCGGCCGTTGAACGCGTTCATCTCCTCGTGGAGCTCGTACGTCGCCCGAGCGAAGGCGCGGCGGTCGTCGCGGACGGTCTCGAACGAGGCCAGCTCGACCACGCCGTCGCCGCCGGGGACGTCGTCGTTCTTGCCGAACAGGTGCGCGGTGCTCCGCATGTCGCGGAGGTCGCGGACGGTCTCGCCGGCGCCGAGGCGTCGCGCGATCTCCAGGATCGGCGCCTCCCCCATCCCGTGGACGACGAGGTCCGCCTTCGACGACACGAGGATCGAGGGCCGCACCGAGTCCGACCAGTAGTCGTAGTGGGCGACCCGCCGGAGCGACGCCTCCACCCCGCCGGCGACGACCGGCGTCCCCTTGCTGCCGAGTCGCTTGTTCGCCTCCCGGCACCGCTGGACGTACGCGTTGGTCGCCCGATCGGGCCGCTGTCCTGCCTCTCCGCCGGGCGAGTAGGCGTCGTCGTTCCGGACCTTCTTGTTCGCCGTGTAGGCGTTGATCATCGAGTCCATGTTCCCCGCGGAGACCGCCCAGAACAGGCGCGGGGCGCCGAACTGGAGGAAGTCGTCGACGGACTTCCAGCCCGGCTGGGCGAGGATCGCGACCTTCCACCCCGCCGCCTCCAGCACGCGCCCCAGCAGCGCCATCGCGAAGGACGGATGATCGACGTACGCATCGCCGGTGACGAACACCACGTCGGGCCGGTCCCACCCCCGCGCCTTCATCTCGGCGGCGGTCGCGGGGAGGAGGTCGCGCGCGAGGGTCGCCTCGGGGCCGCGCTTGCGGCGGGCGCCGAGCTGGACGAGGTCGGCCGAGGCGGGCGCGCGGGCGGGGGCCGCCATCAGGGCGCCGCGACCCGGGCCATGCGCCGGCAGAAGTGGAAGACGCCGCGGAGGTTCTCCAGCATGTCGACCTCGATCCGGTACGCCGCCAGCCGGTTCGGCTCGTCGGCCACGAGGCGCTTCTGCACGTGGAGGAGGGCGCGGTCGAGCATCCGGCCGATGTCGTCCTTCATGGCGACGACCGCGCGGCTGGACTCGGCGTCCTCGTAGGCGACGGCCACCAGCGCCGTCTCCAGCGCGAAGTCGACGGCCGCGTGGAGCTGCCCGATGACCTCGACGGTCGCGTCGCTGACCACGACCCCCTTCTCCAGCCGGCTCCGGCCCAGCTCGGCGAGCCGGGCGTCGATGAGGTCGCCGATGCTCTCGAGGTCGTTGACGGCGCCGAGGAGGCGGACGAGCTCGTCGGTCTGCCGGTCGCTCAGCTTCTGCTTCGAGACGCGCCCCAGGTACGTGACGATCTGCCCGTGCAGGCTGTCCGCGACGTCGTCCATGGCGACCACCGCGGCGAGATCCTCCTCCGTCCCCACCAGCATCGCGGGGAGGACCCGCTCGAACATCGCGGTCACCCCCTCGCCCATGTGGAGGATCTCCTTGCGGGCGGCGTTCAGCGCCAGCGCCGGCGTCCGGAGCAGGTCGTCCTCGAGGTGGCGGACGGCCGTCTCCTCCGCCTCCTCCTCGGGGCGGTCCGGGACGAGCCACTCGACGAACCGCGCGAACTGGTTCGTCAGGGGCAGGAAGAGCAGGCAGTTGATGACGTTGAACGCCGTGTGCGCGTTGGCGATCTGCCGCGGCGTCTCCGCCGCCAGCCGGTCTGTCCCCGCCAGCTCGGCGTGGCTCGGCGACATCCACGTCACCAGCTCCGCCAGCTCGGGGATGAAGGCCAGCCAGATCAGGACCCCGACGATCTTGAAGATGACGTGTACGACGGCGGCGCGGACCGCCTCGCGTGTCCGTCCGATCGAGGCCAGCAGCGCCGTCACGCAGGTGCCGATGTTGGCTCCGAAGATCAGCGCGATGCCGGCGTCGAGGCTGATCAGCCCCTGGCTCGCCATCACGATGACCACGCCCGTCGTCGCCGAGCTGGACTGCACCACCGCCGTGAACACGGTGCCCGCGGCGATGCCGAGCAGGGGGTCGTCCATCCGCCCCATCCAGTCGAGGAACGGGGGGTAGCTCCGGAGCGGGCTCATCGTCTCGCCCATCACCGCCATGCCGAAGAAGATCAGCCCCAGCCCGAGCACGGCGGTGCCGTACAGCTTGACCTTCTCGCGCGGTCCGAGGAACGCGACGGCGAAGCCGACGGCGATGATCAGGAGCGCGTACTTCGTCACCTTGAACGCGATCACCTGGGCGGTGATCGTCGTCCCGATCCCCGCCCCGAGGATGACCCCGATCGACTGCGACAGCGTCATCAGCCCCGCCGAGATGAACCCGACGAGGAGCACCGTGGTGACCGACGACGACTGGATGACGGCGGTGACGAACGTCCCCGTGGCGACGCCCATGAACCGGTTCGCCGTCAGCTTCGCGAGGATCGCCTTCATGCGGTCCCCGGCGACCGCCTTGAGCGCGTCGGCCATGGTCTCCATGCCGAACAGGAACAACGCGAGGCCGCCGGCCAGCCCCATCGTGAGCTGGAAGTAGTCGGGGGAGCTCAAACCGTCGGCCATCCTACCGGTCGTCAGAACGGAAGACGGCCGGGGCCTGTTCGACCCCGGCCGCCTGCCTGTCTCTCAGTCGCCTACTGGCCGCACTCGAACGCGGGCACGTCCTCGCAGAAGCCGTCCTGGCAGCCGTCCACGCCGGGCGCGCCGCTCAGGGTGTAGGACCCGCAGGCGTTCTCCAGCGCGTTCACGCCGGCGCCCACGCGCACCGTCACCTCGACATCCGCGGGGATGGTGACGCAGTAGTCGCCCGCCGACGTCGTGGTCGAGAAGACCGGGACGCTGGGGTAGCGGGCGTCGAACGCGTCGACCTGGATGCCCTCGGCCTCCCAGCCGTCGATGGTCACCGTGCCCGCCGCGCAGGTCGTCTCGGCGTACGCCTCGAGGACCACCTGGTTGGGGCAGGAGCTCGACGTCATGGGGACGGGGCGGAACTTGGCCGGCTTGAAGCCGAGGCCGGCGGTCGGGGAGACCGCGTAGGCCGTCGACGGCTGCCACTTCGGGACGTTCATCTCGAAGTTGCCGTCGTTGTCCGACACCGCGTTGCCGCCGTGGGGGCTGGACACGTTGACGCCGGCGACGGGGTTGCCCGCCGCGTCGACCACCTGACCCGCGAGGCAGGTCATGGAGCCGGCCGCGATCGTGCCGAAGTCGAGCGTGCCGCCGGGGCCCACGGGGCTGACCGGGTTGGCGCGCCACAGCGACGGCTGCGTCGCGACCTCGTAGTCCACCTCGATGAACATCGGGCGGCCGTTGGGGCCGATCGGGGTGCCCACGACGGGCGGAACCGTCGCCGTGAACTCGCCGTTGGCGTCCGTCTGGGTGTTGACCATGAACGTCTGGTCGGCGGCCACGATGGCGACCGGCGCGCCCTGGATGGGCGTCCCGTCGGGCTCGGTGACCGTCCCCTTGGCCTGCGACGTGGTCGTCACGATGATCGGCTTGTCGGGGTTGCCCGCCATCATCAGCGTGGTCGTGCGGACCTCGAGGCCCTCGGTGGGCTCGAACTCCCAGACCTGGCCGCCCCCGGGGAGGTCGACGATCTGGCCGTTGTCCGTCTCGGACCAGGTGCTCTGGTTGCCGTCGAAGTCCCAGTACTCGACCGACTCGCCGTCCTGCAGGTTGCTGTCCTCGGGGACCTCGACCGCGATGCGGACGCCGGGGCCGGCCTGCAGCACCTCGTTCGTCTCGACGTCCTGGAGGATCACCTGGAACATCCCGAACGTGTAGAGCAGCACGTCGTCGCCCTCGTCCGTGATCCCGCGGCCGTTGCCGGGGGAGGCCATGAACTCGGACCCCTCGTCGGGCGGCGTGGTGCGGTCCCACACCGTCGCGCTGAGGCTGACGACGCCGTCGTACTCGGTTCCGTCGAGGCGGAGGATCGAGTCGGCGGGGATGCTGAAGCCGTGGGTCTCGTCGATGATGAAGTCGATGCCGTCGCTGCTGTCGAACTCGGTCTCGAGGTCGACCGGCGCCATCGTCTGCGCGAAGTAGTTCGCGCCGCCGTCGGTCGGCATGTAGCTGCCCGACGTCGTCGCGTACCCGTCGCGGGAGAAGGTCATCACGACGCGATCGTCGACCGGCACGTCGGGAAGCTCGAAGCGCCCGTCCGCGCCCGTCTCGGCCTCGAAGCCGCCGGCGGCGGTCACGAGGACGCCGTCGAGGGGGAGGCCGAGCGGCGTCTCCACGTACCCGCGCAGGTTCGCGGTCGTGGTGACGTCGTCGCCGTTGCCGTTGTCGTCGCCGTCGTCGTCGTCCCCGAACGCCGGGTTGTCACCCGGGGTCAGGTCCGTGCCGTTGCCGGCGAACTCGCCGCCGACACAGCCCACGAAGGCGGCCGCGCACAGGGCGGTGAGCCCCATCCGTACGCCGCTGGCGAACCAGCTGGTGTTGTTGCGTTCCATCTGTCTTACCTCCATGTGGCCGGGCTCTCGCTCGGCCTGTTTGTGAAATTGCCAATGATTCCAATGAAGTTCATTCGCACGTCGCCCCGCAGGTGACGTACAGGTCGACGCAGTCCTGGTCCCAGCCGCCGACGGGCGAGCAGCAGAAGGAGTCGGCCGCGCAGACGCAGCTGGCGGCGGTGGACGTGTCGCAGAAGCCGGAGATGTCGCCGGTGCTGCCGGCCGAGCAGCAGAAGTCGGCGTTGTTGCAGGACGGGTCGCCGAAGCAGTCGAAGTCGTCGCAGTCGACGTCGCCGTTGCCGTCGTTGTCGATGCCGTCGGAGCAGGAGTCCTCGCCCGTGTCGGCGCCGCCCGTGCCGGTGAAGAAGACGGACAGCGGCGAGGCGTTGTCGCCCTCGTGCCAGATCGAGATCTCAGCGGACAGGACGCCGTCGATCTGGGGGTTGAACTGGATGGCGCGGTCGACGGTCTCGCCGCCGGAGACGGTGAAGAAGTCGCCGCCCTCGACCGACCAGGAGCCGATGGACGTCGTCGTGATGACGAGCTGGACGGGGACGGGGCTGCCGCCGGAGCTGCTCACCGAGATGGGGAGGGTGAGGGGGACGAAGAGCGGGGTGGCGCCGAAGTCGGTGACCGGGGCGTCGAAGCTGATGATCGCGCCGGTGTCGTCGTCGTCGTCGTCGTCGTCGCCGGACGCGTCGTCGTCGTCGCTGAACGCGTCGT
>CAYFOA010000132.1:13678-21217 GCA_964344575.1 uncultured Rickettsiales bacterium
GCCCGAGCCGTTGCCGTTGCCGTTGCCGTTGCCGTTGCCGTCGCCCTCGCCGTCGTCGTCGTCGCCCTGGCCCCACTCGTCGTCGGCGTCGTCGGGGAAGGTCCAGTCGCCGCCGCCGTCGCCCCACCCGGACCCGCCGGCGCCACCGCCCACGCCGGTCCGGTCTCCCGCGTACCACCCGTCCTGCGGCACGCACGCCGCCAGGGCGGCGACGCAGACGAGGATCAGGAGCGCGCGGTACCCAGCCATGAACAGCAAGTTAACACGCTCTTGACAATCTGTTGACAAACTTTGGAGGTTTTTGACGAGCGAGCTCCGGTAGCGGAGACGTCCACCGATCGCTATGGTCCGCGCATGGGTCGGATGAGGCAGATCGTTACGTTCGTGGGCTTGTGGACCGTGGCGGCGTCGCTTAGCGCGTGCGCGGGGGAAGAACGTCTGGTGGAGACGTTCACGGACAGCCTGGACGCCGACGGCCTGGACCGCCTCGTGGTGACGGTGGAGACCGGAGACCTGACGGTCGAGGGGGACCCGGACGCGACGGAGGTGGAGGCGTCCGTGGATCTGACGTCGACGCGCACGGGCCAGGACAAGGACGCCGACGCGGTGGACGCGGTGCGGCTCGAGCTGGTGCAGCGGAGCGACGGCGCGGCGGTGCTGACGGTGCGGCTGGATCCCGGGATCCGCGGCTACGAGACGGACGTCACGGCGGTGGTCCCGGAGGCGTTCGCCGTCGAGGCGGCGCGGTCGACGTCGGAGGAGGGCCAGGCGACGGCGATCGAGGGCGTGGCGTCGGTCGGCGTGGTCGACGGCGCGGGCGTCCTGGACGTCTCCACGATCGCGGGCGGGGGCTCGATCGACGACGGCGACGGGGACCTGACGGCGAGCGGCTTCGGCGACGACCTGACGGTGATCGACGGCGACGGCGACGCGACGATCGAGGACGTCGATGGGGACCTGACGGTGGACGACGGCGACGGCGACCTCTTCATCCGGGACGTCACCGGCGCGGTGACCATCACCGACGGACGGGGCGACATCGAGGTCAGCAACGTCGGCAGCCTCGACATCGAGGAAGACTCCGAGGGGTCCGTCTCGGTCGACTAGCCCCCCGTCCGGTCGCTAGAACCCGAAACCGAACGCACGCCGCTTCACCATCGACGCGATGTGGTCGTCGACGACGTCGTCACCCCGCGGCCCCAGCAGCCGCGCCGCGCGCACCGCGCCGTCCACCGCTGCGAACTTCAGCTCGTCCACCGCCCGCTCCGCCCGGAGCCACGCCGGCGTCCCCCCCGGCCACTCCGTCGTGTAGGGCACGGCGGACTCCGCCGCTCCGTCCTTGGCGTAGGTGTACCGCTTGAACGGCTCCACCTTGGGGTGCCGGTTCATCGAGTCGATCCCCTGCCGCAGCTGCATCGACGTCGCCAGCCCCTCCAGCGCCCGCGCCACCGTTCGCATCACCGGCGTGGGGTCGCCGATCTCGCGGCGGTAGCGCGCGTCCGCGTCCCGCACCCGCCGCCGCACCACGCCGTTGGGGGCGAGCCGGTCCATCCCCCGCAGCAGCATCCAGAACGTCGCCGCCTGCCGCTTGAAGTACAGCGCCCGGTGGCGCCGCAGCACCGCGTTGTCCGACCTCCGGCAGAACGCGTGCCCGTCGAGCAGCACCTCCAGCCGCCGCAGCAGCGACGGCCCCCACGTGCGGTGCAGCAGCGCGTACCCGTCCTCGGTCAGGTTCAGCGTCTCGTGGGGCTGCAGCACGGTGTTCTTCTGCGCCCCGCTCCAGAAGTGCACGTCCTCCCACGGCACCTCGTCGACCCGCCCCTCCGCCTTCAGCTTCTCGTACAGCGGCGTGCCGGGGAACGGGCTCAGCCGGGTGAGCTGCTGGTACGTCGGCTTGAGCGAGACGAAGTAGTTGAGGTCCTCGTGGATGTTGCTGTGGTCGTGGAAGTCCCACCCGCAGATCCACGCGCCCACCGTGCGGATGCCCATCGCGTGGAGCCGTCCGAACACCTCCCGGGCGTCCGCCTTTCCCCGCTTCTTGTAGCCGTGGTCGCCCGCGAACTTGCTCTCGACGCCGATGAAGATCGTTCCGAGCCCGAGCTCCGCGATGGCGTCCCAGCCGTTCTTCGCGGCGAACCGGCCGATGTAGTCGACCGAGCCGAATCCGAACCAGTCGACCCGCTCCATCATGTCGGGGCGCCCCATCCACGCCTCGCGCATCGCCTCCATGTACTTGCGCTGGCGGAAGTGGTCCTCCTCCACGACGAACACCTGGCTGACGTCCTCGAACGTGTCGAAGTAGAGCTGCATGTGGTCGACCAGGGCGGTGGGCGACAGCAGCTCGATGCGCTTGAGGTTGAACAGCGCCGTCGAGCTGCAGAAGTCGCAGCCGCCGACGCAGCCGAGGCCCGACACGAGGAAGCCGACGGCGCCGCGCGGGTTGCGGGTGACGAACGGGAGGCTGCCGCCGGCCTTCGGCATCAGCGCCTGGCGGATGGGGCGGTCGGTCGGCTCGCCGAGCAGCTCGCGCAGGTACCGGACCCCCTCGCCGTCGATGACCTCGTCGACGTAGCGGGCCTGCTCCTGGGGGTCGTGCGTCGCCTTGAACGCCTGGCCCGCGTAGGAGCCGAGCAGGATCTTCGTCTCCGGCGCGCGCCGGCGGACGTAGCGGCACATCTCCTTCACCCGGTCGAGGTGCACGGGGTACGCGCTGATGCCGATGACGGGGTAGCCCTTGTCGACCTCGGCGGTGAAGTCCTCCCACCGCGGGTACTCGAGCAGCACGGTGGGCACGTCGGTGTTCTGCGCGAGGATGTGGTTGGCGAAGTTGTGGGTGTGGGAGACGAACCCGAAGATCCCGTCGCCGCGGGTGAAGCGCTGGCCGGTGGCGTCGGTCAGCGCCTCGTTGGTCGGCAGGGTGGGGTACGGGAAGCAGGGGGTGGTCAGCAGGATCCGGTCGGCGGGCATGGGGACTCCTCAGCCGGCGCGACGGCGCGGCGCGGCGGCGGTGATGACGTCGTGGCGGCGGAGGAAGGCGAGGAGGTGGGCGGCGAACTCGGCGGGCCGCTCCTCCTGCCAGAAGTGGCCCGCGAAGGGGACCAGCTCGAAGGCGACCGTGCCCGGGATCTCCTCGGCCAGCCGCTTCCCCCACGACGGGGAGATGTAGCGATCATCGCCGCCCCACAGCACCAGGGCGGGCTTGTCGAAGCGGCGCAGGCCGTCGAGCGCGTCGAGGGTGACGCGGGGGTCGCCGGCGCGCAGGAAGCGGACGAAGCCGCGGCGCTGGAGCGGGGTGCCGTGCAGCGGCCGGAGGTACTCGCGGATCATCGCGTCCGAGAGGCGGCCGCCGCGGTGGAGCCCGCGCCGGAACGCCGACCACGGCGTCCTCGTCTCCCGGAACGTGAACGCCCCCGCGCGGACGAGGAGGCGGGGCAGCAGGGGGACCCGGAACAGCCGCTGCAGGCGCGCGATCTCGGGGACCGGCCAGTTGTCGAAGGCGACGCAGTTGCTCAGCGTCAGCGTCCGCACCCGGTCGGGCCAGGCGGACGCGATCCGCTGCGCTGCGGCGCCGCCCTGGTCGTGGGCGACGAGCGAGCAGGTCGGCTGCCCGAGGCGGTCCAGGAGCTCGACCAGCATCTCCGCCTGGGCGTCCAGGTGCACGGGCACGCCGTCGGCGACGGTGCTGTCCCCCAGCCCCAGCAGGTCCGGGGCGACGCAGTGGAACTCCGGCGCCAGCGCCGCGATCACGTGCCGCCAGAGCAGGCCGGAGGTGGGGATGCCGTGGACGAAGAGGACCGTCGGGCGGGACGGGTCGCCGGCTTCGAGGTAGGCGACCCGCCCGTACGACGTCTCGGCGAACTTCTTCGGGAAACGCGTCATGGGACACGATCCGTAGCTTTTTACATAACGATCGTTATGACAACGGTCAGCTAGGGACCGGGGGGAGGCGGTCCCCGGTTCGGGTCGGCGCGGCGGCGTTCGCCGTCCTGCGGTCCGCCGCCGTTCCCGCCGCCCTGGCCCCAGCCGCCGACGCCCCGGGTGGGCTGCCCCGCGCGCCCTCGAGCGGCTTCGCGCTCGAACATCTGGATGAGGAAGTCGATGTCGTTCCGGTCGCCCCGGATCTCCAGCATCTTGTCCTTCAGCGCGTCCAGCTCGTCCCACTTCCGGTGGCGGACGTAGAGGTTGCCGAGCGACTCGTAGAACTGCGGCGCCCCCTTGCTCCGGATGAACGCCTCCAGGAACGCCGCCTCCGCCGCGTCGAAGTCGTCCCGCTCCATCGCCACGTGGCCGAGCGTCTCGAACACGTACTCGTCCGCGTCGGGTCGCTCGCTGCTCAGGCGGACCTCCTCGTACAGCGCCGCGAGGTAGTCCGCGTCCTTGAACGCGGCGAGCGGGTCGGGGGGCTCGTTGAGCTCGATCCCGAGCCGGTCCTGGGCCGCGTGCATCGCCTTGTAGATGTTCGCCGCGACGACCCGGTACCCCGTCGCGTTGGGGTGCCCGCGGTCGGCGCTGAACAGCTCGAGGTCCGGCCGCAGCCGCTTCAGCCGCTGGAACTCCGCGTAGTTGTCGACCCCGATGAGCCCGTGGTCGATCGCGTACTGCCGCGTGATCCCCCGGTGGTCCTGGTAGGGCGGCTTGAACGGGTACGTCATCAGCACGACGGGGAGCCCGTGCTGCTGCGCGATCGCGGAGGTCAGGTCGAGGTCGTAGGTCAGCAGGGCGTCGAGTTTGGTGGCGTCCTTGAGCAAGGTGCGCTGGCGTTCGAGGGTGCGGGCGGTGCCGTCGACCGCCGGCGAGACCGACTCGCTGATCTGCATCTGGTCCCGCAGCACCGGCTCCGGCGCCTGCTCCTCGGCGATCCCGAAGCCCTCCTTCTGTCGCTTCAGGGCGACCCGCAGGAAGCGGTACGTCCGCGTCTTGTCGAGGAGCCGCCGGAACGCCGGCCGGTCGGTCCCGAGGCCGAGCTCCTCGAGGTGGCTGTTGCGGTCGTTCCAGGCGTTGTTGCAGCCCGACATCACCACCAGCAGGTCGGGGTCGAACTCCTCGATCCAGCCCGGCAGGAGGTCGGCGAGGCGGGACGAGTTGAGCGCGTAGACGCCGTTGTTGACGACCTCGAACCGGTCGCCTTCGTTGGCCTCGTTCAGGAGCGTCTCGAGCTGGCGGGGGTAGCTGTACAGCGGCGCCGTCCCCTGGCCCGCGGTGACCGAGTCGCCGAACGTGACGATGCGGTACTTGCCGTCCTCCAGGGTGGGGTTGAAGCGGGCGACCTGCGTCTCGTAGACGATCAGCGAGACGCCCCACAGGACCAGCTCGAGGACGACGAAGAACAGCACGACGACGACCGCGGCGAAGGCGACGCGGCGGAGGCGGCTGAGCTTGCGGGGAGCGGCGGCGTCGGTCATCGCGGGGCGCTCCGAGGGTAGCCGCTTCCGGTAGCATTCGCGCGATGCTCCGGTCGGTCCTCGCCTCGCTGTTCCTGCTCGCCGCCTGCACCTCGCAGACGGGTCCGTCGACCACCCCGCCCACCGCCCCGGAGGACGATCCCGTCGGCGGCGGGGTCGTGACCCCCCGGGAGACCTCGACCGCGTGGAAGGAGGGGGCGGCCGTCGACGTCGCCGAGGGGCTGACCGTGACGGTCCGGACGTCGGCGACGTGCTGCGTCGAGGGGGAGGTCCCCGCCGACCGCTCCCCCGCCCGGTTCTTCCTCGCCCTGGTGGCGTCGAGCGGGGCCGAGGGGTACGTGCTGTTCCTCGACCGGGACGACGCGGTGGTGCTCGCCGGGCAGGACGCGCCGGGCAGCTACACGGTGGAGCTGTACCGCGGCGAGGGGGACGCCAAGGCCTCCCGGACGGGGGGCGTGGTGACGATGACGGTGCCCCCGAGCGGGCTGCCGACGGGGCCGCTGCTGATCTGGGCGGGGACGCGATCCTCGTCGACGGTGGGCGGGACGCCGCTCCCGGTGAAGGCGGAGGACGGGTCGATCCCGACGATCCGGCTCACCGGACCGAACGACGTGGCCGCCGCGGGCGCTCCCGTCACGCGGGGCGCCGAAGGACAGCTGCCGCCCGATCCCGAGGGTCGTCCGCCGGAGGGCGAGCCGCCGGGGGACGTCGAGCAGCCGGACTTCGAGCCGCCCACGGGCGCGGGGGAGGCGCCCCCGGTCGACGAGGACACGCCCCCGCCCGACGAGCCCCCGCCGGGCGACGAGGACGAGGCCCCGCCGCCGGAGGGCGAGGACTAGCCGAGGCCGTCGCCGCGTCCGCGTACACTGCCCCGATGCGTCGCCGCGTCGGCTTCACGCTCCTCGCGATCCTCCTCGTCTGGCTCGCCCTCGAAGGCGTCAGCGCGCTGGTGCTCGCGGCGATGGGGCCCGAGGTCGAGCTCCGCGAGGACGACCCGGAGTGGCTCGTCAACGCCAAGTCCGCGTACCGCAACGGCTTCTTCGTCACCGACGACCACGTCCTGTGGCGCCCCAAGCCGGGCTTCAGCGCCCGCCCCACGGAGCGGTCCGTCTACGGCAAGAAGCCGCTCGTCCTCAACTCCCACGGCCACCGGTCGCCCGAGCTGACCGAGGCCAAGCCCGACGGCGTCCGGCGCATCATGCTCCTCGGGGGGTCCCACCCGTACGGCATGTGGGTCGAGACGGAGGAGGCGTACGTCGCCGTCCTCGGGGACCTGCTCGAGGCGCGCGCCCCCGGGAAGTGGCAGGTCATCAACGCCGCCTGCCCCGGCCACACCACCTTCCAGGGGGTCGCGTACCTGAAGGAGTACGGCCTGCAGTTCGCCCCCGACATCGTGATCTTCGACCTCGGGATGAACGACTCGCTCCCCCTGTCGGTGGGGTACGGCGCCCCGGATCACGAGGTCGCGGCGGTGCCCGGGGTGGTGGCGAGCGCGGTCCGCGGGGCGTCGAAGTCTCGCGTCTACCAGCTCCTCCGGCGCCTCATGAAGCCCGTCGCCGGGGAGGAGCGCCCCGATCTCGTCCGGGTCCCCGAGGAGCGCACCCGGGCCAACCGGGAGGCCGTCGAGGCGCTGGGCGCCGAGCGCGGGTTCCGGGTGCTCCACACGACCCAGGTCAGCTCCGAGCTCGGCCCCGGGGGGCGGGCCGACTGCAAGGACCGCCTCGACGGGTTCGTGAACACCGCCGACGTCTGCGCCGTGTTCGAGGGGCTGGGCGGCGACTCGGGGCTCCACTTCCACGACCCCATCCACGCCAACGCCGCCGGTCACCGCCTCATCGCCGAGGCCGTGCTGGCGCGGCTCGACGAGCTCGGCTGGGTGGACTGAGTCGGGGCTACCCGGGACGGTTGCCGTCCCCCCTCGGGGGTATGCGCGCGCGCACGACTGTTCTGATCCACGCGCCGGCTCGTGGCCGGGCCCGACGCCGCCCTCGCGACCGCCCCCCGTCGCCGCGGTAGGATTCGCCGCATGCGGACCCTGCTCAGGCTGTTCCTCGCCCTCGGACTCCTCACCCTCGTCGCCTGCCCGACGACGCCTCGGGGCGACGACGACGACGACGACGACAGCGCGGACGACGAC
>CAYFOA010000133.1:0-21189 GCA_964344575.1 uncultured Rickettsiales bacterium
GCGGTCGGATTCCCCAACCCTCGCCGCCAGGGGGCGACATTCCGGTCGCTGGCGGACACTCCCACCCTCGACGCCAGGGGGCGACATTCCGGTCGCTGCCGGACGGATTCCCCCACCCTCGCCGCCAGGGGGCGACATTCCGGTCGCTACCGGACGAACTCTCCAACCCTCGCCGGTCCGACCCCGTCCCCCGGGTCGCCCGCACCTCCCTCCACCCCGCCCCGTTGACGGGCGGGCGCCGATCGTCTTCGATCCCTCCGATGTCGGAGCGCTCCTCCACCGGGTCCCACGTCATCGTCCGGCTGATCAGCATCCTCGCGATCGGCGCGGTCGCTGCCGCCCTGCTCGTCGGCTTCTTCTTCGACGGCAACTGGTCCAAGGCCCTGCGCGAGGTCACCGGCAAGCCGCCGCCCAAGGGCAAGTTCACGCTCGCGACGTCCACCGTCCAGGCCTTCGGCGAGGTCCGCCTCGACGGCTCCTGCGCCGCCGTCGCCGAGAAGGCCCGCGCCGGCGCCGCCTTCAACGCCGAGCGGGACGCCAAGGACAAGTGCCGCGCCCGCGTCCAGGATCACCGCGACGTCAGCGTCTCCATCAAGATCGACGACGCTGGCGAAGTCGTCCTCGACGACCTCGGCGGACGCTGCGTCGCCACCGTCCAGCAGACCTGGACGTGCATGTTCGACGGACGCTGACCGCGCCTCAGTCGCGCCGCCCCAGCCGGTCCACCACCGCCCAGTACTCCGTCACCACGTCCCGCACGATCTCCGCGATCGGCTTCACCTCGTGGATCTGCGTGACCCCCTGCCCCGCCGACCAGATGTCCTTCCAGCGCTTCGCCCCGTCCTCGTCGGCCTCCGGGATCGTCTGCTTGAGGAAGTTCGCGTGCGTCCCCGAGACCTGGTCCGTGTACACGATGTCGTCGTACGTGCTGTCCACGATCATCTGCTTGAACCGGTCCTCCGCCCCGCACTCCGTCGACGCGATGAACCGCGTCCCCATGTAGGCCAGCTCCGCCCCCAGCGCCAGCGACGCCGCCACCTGCTCGCCCCCGCTGATGCAGCCCGCCGCCACGATCGGCACCTCCAGCTCGTCCCGCAGGTACGGAATGAACGCATACGGGTTGACCCGCCCGGCGTGGCCCCCGGCCCCCTGGCTCACCCCGATGATCCCGTCGACCCCCGCCGACTGCGCCTTCTTCGCGTGCCGCAGGTTGATCACGTCGTGCAGCACGATCGTCCCCTTCGCGTGCGCCGCCTCCACGATCTGCGTCGGGTTGCCGTAGCTCGTGATCATCACCGGCACCTCGAACTCCAGGCACGCCGCGACGTCCTGCATCAGCCGCTGCGGCGCCGTCAGCCCGATCGTCACGTTGATCGCGAACGGCTTGTCCGTCCGCTCCTTGATCCACGCCAGGTCCTCGCGGAACGACTCGATCGTCCGCGCGTTCAGGCTCGGCATCGCCCCGAGGATCCCCACCTCGGCGCAGGCGAGGAGCATCTCGCGGTTGCTGATGATGAACATCGGGGCCGCGACCAGCGGGTACTTCAGGCCGATGCGGCGGGACAGGGGCGTGCTGAACGGGTGCATGGCCGCGGAGAATAGACTGAGGGCCCCGGGACTTCGCGTCCGGCTCATCCTTCTCGTCCTCCCGAGCGTGACCGAACCCCCGCCCCGGCCCCTGACCTGACGGGGTGGGGGCCGACCGCTATGGTCCAGAGATTGTGAAGGAGGG
Source organism: uncultured Rickettsiales bacterium (assembly GCA_964344575.1). Taxonomy (GTDB): domain Bacteria; phylum Myxococcota_A; class UBA796; order UBA9615; family UBA9615; genus JAAESI01. Next base: position 1,733 of record CAYFOA010000133.1, read on the forward strand.
AATCCCGTCCATCGCCCGGGGCGCGCTCGTGGGAGCGCTGGCGGTCCCGTTCTTCCTCCTCCCCAGCCCCCTCACCATCGAGGCGTCGGACGTCTACGGCGGCTTCGCGCTGCACGCGCGGGCGGCGGCCGTGCTCGCCGGGGTGGGCCTCGTCTGGGGCGCGCTCCACGTCTGGCTCACGGGCCGCGGACCCGACGCCCCCTACCCCGGCCGGCGCGTCGCCGCGGCGGTCGTCGCGGCGGCCTTCGCGGTCGCGGCGTCATGGCTCGCGGTCAGCCTGGGGGAGCGGCTCGTCGTCGAGATCCAGGACGCCCCCCTCCCGCCCGGCTTCACCGACCCCGCCCTCGCCCTGCGCGCCGCCGGCGCCGTGATCCTGCTCGCCCTCGTCGCCGCCCGGCGCGAGGGGCCCACGACCACCGCGGCCGCCTGCACCCTCGTCGGCCTCGTCGCCGGCGGAGCGCTCCTCGGGGACGGCGCCGCCGTCGCGGAGCTCTCCCCGTCCCTGACCCTCGCCGCCCGCGTCGTGGTCGGCGTCGCCCTCGTCGCCGGCCTCGTGGGTCCCCGGCTCCCCGCCGGCGCGGGCGCCGTCGCGCTGATCGCGGGCGCCGGGCTGCTCGGGACGATGGCCGCGCTGCTGCTCCTCCCCGACCCGTCGATGTTCCACAACCTCACCCCGGGGGAGGAGGAGGTGGCCCGCCGCCAGCTCGCCGTCGATCGCGCGGCGCTGCTCCGCAACGGTCTGGCCATCGGCGCGTGCGTCGGCACGGCGCTGGCGGTCGCCCTGTGGACGCGGCGCGAGCCCCTGCGGCCGCTGTTCGCGCGGCCCGGCTGGGTCCTCGGCCACGTCGCCCTCGGCGCCATCCTCAGCCAGGCGGGGTCGCTGCTGCACCGCTCCGCCATCGTGGCGGGGACGCTGTGGGGGCGCCCGGCCGGCTACCTGGGGCAGGACGCGCTGACCCGGCCGCCCGAGTCCGCCGAGCTCGGCTGGGTGATCGCCTTCGTCGTCGGAGGCCTGATCGCCTCGACCGGGGACGGCGTGCGGCGGTGGCTGGGCGGCGTCGCGATCGCCTGGGCGGCCTACGCCGCGGGGTACGCCGCCCACGTCGGACACCCCCAGCTGGGGCTGACGACGATGGTCGCCCCCGCGGCGGGCTCGCTCGTCCTCGCCGCCCTCTGGCCCGCGCTCCTGGCCCCCCGTCCGGGCCGCCGGGACCCCGGCAACTGGCTCCGCTGGGGGCTCGCCGTGGGGGGCGTCGCGGCCGGCCCGCTGGTGTTCCGGTTCGGCGCCGCGAGCCTTCTCTCGTGGGCCCCCGCTCCCACGGTCGTGCTCGTCGTCGGCGGGGCCGGAGGCGGGCTCGCGGGAGCGCTCCTGGCCCGCCCCCAGCTCCCCGGCCGGCTGGCCCTCGACGAGCGGATCGGCGGCCTCCTCCTCGTCGGCATCAGCGTCCTCCTCGCGGTGTACGTCGCCGTGTTCGCGGGCCTCTTCCCGACCCTCTGCGGGGCCGTCACGCTCGCGCTGGTCGCCGCCGTCGTCGTCGCCTTCCGGCGCGGCGGCCTCCCCCTGGGCCCGCTCGGCCGGATGCGCCCCGGCGTGGTCGCCCTCGCGGCGCCGTGGATGCTGTTCTACGTGGGCTTCGCGGCCGTCACCCACTACCGGCTCGGCCCGTCGGAGCAGACCTGCGAACGCGTGCTGGAGCGGACGACCGCGACCGTGCTGCTCGACCGCTACGCCCTGGACGAGGAGCACCGCGCGGCCCTCCCCTACGACGCGCTCCCGATCGACGACGCGGGGGTCGTGGTGGCGTCCTTCAAGCGGACCGGGATCGGGAAGGGCGGCTACCTCGTCGCGTTGAACACGGCCGCCCCCGAGCAGCGGACGTTCCTCACCACGGTGCGCGAAGACGGCCCGCTGTGGCCGGAGCGGCTGGTCCGCGATCCGACCACCGGAACCACCGTCGTCCAGATCCTCGGCGTCGACGCGTACGCCCTGTGGGAGCTCCAGGTCGGCGGCGGACCGACCCTCGGGGCGGGGCGCAAGGTGCCCCTGAACTGGGAGCCGTCGAACCCCGGGATCGACGAGGCGCGCGGCCGGGTGGTCCTCAGCTACGTCCCCAACCGCAACGGCGGCAACCCCCTGGTGGACGTCGTCGACCTCGACTCGATGCAGATCCCCAACCCGCGCGAGGGGATGCACAACGCCGTGCAGATGTCGGACTGGGCGACGGTGGATCCGGGGAGCGGGAACTACTGGGTGGCGGCGCTGATCGGACCGCTCAGCCTGTCGCTGACCGAGGTGAGCGGCAACTCCCTGGTCCCCCGGCGTCGGCTCGAGACCTACTTCCCCACCGTCGGCATGGAGGTCGATCCCTCACGGCACCGGCTGCTCGTGACGAACGTCGTGGGCGGCGACCTGGTCGTCATCGACACCGACAACCTCCGCCTCCGTCAGCGCGTCTCCGCCGGCGTCTTCCCGCGCGACGTCGCCATCGACCGGGCGCGCTCGCGGATGTACGTGGCGGGCTACGGCGACGGTCGCGTCCACCGGTTCGCCATCGACGCCGAGGCGGTCCGGCCCCTCGGCGCGATCGAGGTGGGCCCCCTGCTGCGGGGCGTCGGCGTCGACCCGTCGACCGGCCGCGTCGTGGCCGCGAGCGGCTGCGGGATCTTCGAGGTCCCGCCCGCGGACTGACGTCCCCGCCAGACCTCGCTACTCTCCCCGGATGCGTCAGCACCGCCCCACGATCTTCGCCGCCGCCTGGCTCGCTGTCGCCGCGTGCGGCGGTGGCGACGACGGCGGCGACGCGTACCGCGGCCCGGTGGACGACGGCGCGACCGGCGGCTACGGCGCGACGACCGGCTACGCCGACACGCCCGCGACGGGAACCTCCGGCGGCAGCCGGGAGGCGCCCGCGGACCCGATCCCCGTCGCGGCGGCCCCCGACCGCGTCGCCGTGGTCCGGACCCTGGTCGTCGACGGCAACGCCGCCACCCGCCTCGTCGACCGCGCCCAGCTCCACGTCGAGGGGTACACGTCCGCCCAGCTCGACAGCACGGGGCTCCCCCGCGAGGGCTCCGTGCCCAACTTCCGGTGGAGCGACCCCGAGCTCGCCCGGTCCTGGCCGCAGCGCATCCCGACGAGCGTGCCCGCCGACGGCACCGTGCAGCTGGTCGCCTACCTCGATCTCAACGGCACCGGACGGCTGGACACGGGCGACCGCTGCAGCCTCCCCGCGGATCCCCTCCCGATCGGCGCGGACGAGGCTCCGGGCGACACCATCGAGCTCCGGATCGACCGGATCTACGTCTCCGTGAGTCCGACGCCCCCGGCGGGGGTGGGGGACGGCGCCTACGCCCGGGACGGGGGCGCGCGCGGCGACGACGGCTCCACCGCGTTCGGGCCGGGGTACGCGGACCGCGCCGCCGACGACGACGACGGCGACGACGCGCCGGGCGGGGACCGCGGCGGACCCGGCGAGGGCGGCCCCGGCGGACCCCCCGGCGGCCCCGACGGCGGCCCCGACGGCCCCGACGACGGCCCCGACGAGGACCCCAACCCGCCTCGCCCGGTGACGCTGGAGGCGTCGAGCGCGGACGTCGCGGCCATCACCAAGGGGGCCATCCTCCTCCTCGGGTTCCGAGGCGAGGACGTCAGCGCCCTGGGGATCCCGAAGCCCGAGGCGACGCCGGTGTGGGCCTGGTCGCGGCCCCGCTCGTCGCTGACGTGGCCGGTCGTGGTCCGCCTCCGGGTCCCCGACCACCCCAACCTCCACCTCTTCCCCATCGTCGACGTCGACGGCGACGGGGCGCTCGCCCACGGCGACTGGTTCGGCGTCCCCCCCGGCAAGTTCGAGCCGCCCGGCGACATGCGGCAGCCGATCCTCTTCGGGATCGACCGCAGCTTCGAGTCGATGGAGTACGCCGAGGGGGTGGTGTTCAGCGGGAAGGGGGTCACCTCCACGACCGGCAGCAGCGACGGGGGGACCGGGAGCAGCCGCGGCGGACGCGACTCGGCGCTCGCCGGACCCGGCGGCCCGGGGTCGGACGCTAGCGAAGCTCCGTCCGGCGGCTGCGGCGGCTGAGCGCGGGGAGCCCGAGGAGCGGCAGCAGGGCGACGGCCCCCGACCCCGCGTCGCAGCCCGCGCAGGCGGCGCCCCGTCCGGCGCCGTCCCCGTCCTCGTCCGCGTCGTCGTCGTCACCCTCGACGCAGTCCCCGTCGACCTCGGGGCACTCCTCGTCGCACCAGCCGTCGTCGTAGAAGCCGTTGACCTCACACACGTCCCGCGTCCCGTGGACGGCCTCGACCTGGTCGAGGATCCACTCGTACTCGAGGTCCACGCGCGTCGAGCCGGACGTCACGGTGCAGTTGCCGTCGCCCCAGCTGTGGACGGCCCACTCGATGAGCCGCCCGTCGGTGATCTCGAGCTGGGGGCCGCCGCTGTCGCCGCCGCAGATGTTGGCGCCGTTCTCGTTCGTGTTGGAGTCGGACAGGATGAACTGGTTCCAGAGCTGGTCGACGGTGAGGACGGCGGACCGCTTCTCTCCGCCGCCGCTGCCGTCGCCCGACGTGGTCCCGAAGCCGACGGACAGGAGCTCGGCGCCGAGGTGGTCGTCGGTCAGCTCACGCCGGCGGAGCAGGACGGGCTCGACCTCGGTCACGTCGGCGGCGAGGGTGAGGACGGCGACGTCGTGCTCGCCGTAGCTCTCGGTGCCGTTGGGGCCGGACACGAGCTCCTCGTAGTCGGGGTGCGCGACGAGGTTCTCGAAGCCGACGACGAGGAACGGGTCGGCGACGGACGGGCCGAAGAACGCGGACCCCAGCTCGACCACGAGCTCGAGGGGGATGTCGACGCCGCAGTGGCCCGCCGAGAGGATGAGGCGGGGCGTGATCAGGGTCCCCGTGCAGGCGGAGAACGCGCTGTCCCCGAAGACGGCGCCGAGGCCGACCACCGGGTCGACGCCGGCTTCGGCCTCGCCGTTGACGATGGGGAGCGAGGTGGTGCCTCCCGCAGCGAGGGCGAGGGCAGCGGCGAGGGGGGCGGCGGCGGCGAGCATCGGCGGATGCTAGCGGACGCCGAACGGCCGTTTTGTCAGGGCTTCGTCACGCCTCGGACTTCGTCACGCCTCGGAGGAGGAGCGACACGTCGGACGTGAAGCGGTCGACGATCGTGAAGCCGGCGGCCTCGAGGCGGAGCTGCCAGCCGTCGGCGGACAGCAGCTTCATGGGGATGCCGAGCTGCTCGGGCCAGTCGCGGGACTCGCGGTGCTCCTCGTAGAAGTCGGTCCCCATCGTGAGGCTGCCGCCGGGCTTCAGGACGCGCCGGATCTCGAGCAGCGCGCGGTGCAGGTCGGGCGCGTAGTAGAGCGCCTCGAAGGACCAGGCGTGGTCGAAGGAGGCGTCGGGCCAGGGGAGCGCGGCGAAGGAGCCGACGACGAACTCGAGGCCGTCCAGCCCGGCCTCGTCGGTGGCGGCGCGCGCCCGGGCGACCATCTCGGGGGCGGCGTCGAGCCCCGCGGCGGACCCTCCCGCCCCGGCGGCGCGCCGGAGCCAGCGGGTGGCCCAGCCGTTGCCGCAGCCGAGGTCGAGGAGGCGGTCGCCGGGAGCGACGGGGATGGCCTCGAGCCCGGGGAGGGCGCGCGGCTTGTGGCCGTCCTCCATGCCCTCGGCGCGGCCCTTGCGGGCCCATCGGTCGAACAGCGCGGTGGTCTCGGGGTGAGCGCTCATGGGGCGCCCTATAGCGCGTGGATCAGCCTTCGTCCTCGCCGATCGACTCGAGGCGGGCGTTCCGCTCCAGGATCGTGCCCTGCGTGCGGCGGATCTGGCGGTCGGGGATCACCGCGTCGCGGGCCTTCTCGTAGATCTCGTCGGCGTCCGCGATCCCGTCGCCGCCGGTCAGCGCGGCCCAGCCGCCGTCCGACAGCAGGCCGAAGGCGAAGCCGCAGATCGCGGCGATCAGGGCGAGACGGCTCGTACGCACGAGGCCCTCATCGAACGCCGGGGGCCGGTCTTGAGGGGAGCAAGCAGTCGACCGGACCACCGGACCCGATTGACATCGCGCGGAACGGCGCTATCTTCAGCCCATCGTCAGGGCGTAACTCTGAATGGAGTCACTAGTGTCGGATCCCACCTCCCTCAGCCTGTTCGCGACCGATGCGACGGCCGACGTCCCCCGCGGCGCGCTCGCCGCCCACGCCGCGCTGCAGTCGGTCCTCGGCCACGTCACGGGGCTGTACTGCGACGACCAGGAGGCGGGGATCCTCGCGACCCTGCTGGCCGACGCGGAGCACGACGGCGGCCTCCGCGAGGCGGCGACGGCGTCGCTCCGCCGGTTCGCCCGCGCCTTCGCCCGCCCCGGCTTCACCGACGACGACACCGGCCGCGCGGCGGCCCTGCTGGTCCTCGGCGCGCTCCGGGCGAACCCCGCGCTGGCGTCCCAGCGGACGCTCCTCGACGCCCCCTGCGTGCGCGACCGGGCGCGCGCGACGTCCCTCCGCGAGGAGGTCGAGGCCCGCCTCGGCGACGAACCTGCCCTGGCCGTCGTCGGGGCGAGCCTCCCCTCCACGCTCCGCGCCCCCGCCGCCGCCGCGCCCGCGTCGCTGACCGGCCAGGTCCGGTGGATCCTCGAGGCGTGGGACGCGCTGCTGACGGACGACCTCCGCCTCCAGCTCCTCCGCGCCCTCGACCTCCTCACCGAGGAGGAGGCGATCCGCGCCGGCGGCCCCGGCCCCGCCGAGGTGCTCGACTTCGGCGGACCCGGCGCCGGCGCCGGCGATCCGCGGTTCAGCGAGGACCGCGCCTGGATGCCGAACTGCGTGCTCCTCGCGAAGCAGGCGCTCGTCTGGCTCGACCAGCTCAGCGGGCGGTTCGGCCGGCCGATCGCGACCCTCGACCAGGTCCCCGACGAGGCGCTGGACGAGATCGCCGCCCGGGGGTTCACCGGGCTGTGGCTGATCGGCCTCTGGGAGCGGTCGGACGCGTCCCGGGAGATCAAGCGGCGCATGGGCAACCCCGAGGCGGAGGCGTCCGCGTACGCGCTGAAGGACTACGCGATCGCGGGCCGCCTGGGCGGCGAGGACGCCTACTGGAACCTCAAGGGGCGGGCCGAGGCGCGCGGGATCCGGCTGGCCGCGGACATGGTCCCGAACCACGTGGGGATCGACGGCCGCTGGGTCGTCGAGCACCCGGAGTGGTTCGTCCACAGCAAGCACCCGCCGTTCGAGGGGTACACGTTCGACGGCCCCGATCTGTCGTCCGATCCGCGGGTCTCGATCCACCTCGAGGACGGCTACTGGAACCGGACCGACGCGGCGGTGACGTTCAAGCGCTACGACCACGGCACCGGGGAGACGTCGTTCGTCTACCACGGCAACGACGGCACCCAGATGCCGTGGAACGACACGGCCCAGATCGACTTCCTCAACCCCGACGCCCGAGCCGCGGTGATGGACACGATCCTGGACGTCGCCCGCCGCGCCTCGATCATCCGCTTCGACGCGGCGATGACGCTGGCGAAGCGGCACGTCCAGCGGCTGTGGCACCCGGCACCGGGCTCGGGCGGGGCGATCCCGTCGCGGTCGGAGCGGGCGGCGTCTCCGGAGGCGTTCGACGCGGCGATGCCGCGCGAGTTCTGGGTCGAGGTGGTCGAGCGGATCGCGCAGGAGGCGCCGGACACGCTGCTGCTGGCGGAGGCCTTCTGGATGATGGAGGGGACGTTCGTCCGCGACTTCGGGATGCACCGCGTCTACAACAGCGCTTTCATGCACATGCTCCGCGACGAGGACAACGCGGGGTACCGGCGGTCGATCAAGAACGTCCTGGAGACGAGCCCCGCCATCCTCGAGCGGTTCGTGAACTTCATGAACAACCCCGACGAGGAGACGGCGGTCGAGCAGTTCGGCAAGGGGGACAAGTACTTCGGGATCTGCACGCTGATGGCGACGATGCCGGGGCTGCCGATGTTCGGCCACGGGCAGGTGGAGGGGTTCGCGGAGAAGTACGGGATGGAGTTCGCCCGAGCGTACGCGGGGGAGGCGGCGGACGACGGGTTCGTGGCACACCACGAGCAGGTGATCTTCCCGCTGCTGCGGGACCGCGCCCGGTTCGCGTCGGCGGAGCAGTTCCGGCTCTACGACTTCGTGACGGCAGACGGCAGCGTGGACGAGAACGTCTTCGCGTACAGCAACCGCGGCCCCGCGGGGGAGCGGTCGCTGATCGTCTACAACAACCGCTTCGAGCGGACCTCGGGCCGCGTCCGCCTGGACCCCAACCTCGAGCTGAGCGGGGCCGACGGCGTGCTCTACGGCCTGTGCGACACGCGGACGGGCCTCTGGTACCTCCGCAGCGGCGCAGACCTCGCGGAGTCGGGCCTCTGGATCGGCCTCGACGGCTACGGCTGCCACACGTTCCTGGGCTTCCGCGAGATCACGGACCACGACGGCAGCTGGACCGAGCTGATGGCGGAGCTCTGGGGCCACGGCGTCCCGGACCTCGACGAGGCGCGCCGCGAGATGAAGAAGCGCCACGCGGCGGCGAGCAAGGCGGCGCTGGAAGGTCCGGTGGAGATCGCGGACGACCCGACGCTGCCGGTGGCGGCGCCGATCTTCGACCTGACCCCGGCGCCGACGATCGACCTGTAGGCCCCGGTGAATGGACGGGGGACACCGCGGCACTGAGGTGCAGAAGTGACCGACACCCGGTCAGGTCCGCAGAGGAGGTGCGCCATGAGCCGCTTCGAAGACTACGAGGACCGTCCCCGCTTTTGAGGTGATGAGCAAGCGCCGCAAGGGCTTCCCGTCGGAGACGGCGGTGAAGCGAGGCGTGCGGGTGATCCGGGGCAAGTACCTGGACGAGAAGCTCGGCCGCAGGGACCCCTGCCCGTGCGGGTCGGGGCGCCGCTTTCAAGCGGTGCTGCCTGCGGAGCGGTCGCTTTCGACGGCGTCCTGCGTGACGGCTACTTTCCGCGAGTGATGGGATGGTCGTTCGGGGCCCTCCCAGGAGGGTGTCGAACTACCTCCCCCACCACACGAAGAAGCGGCAGGCCCGAGCCGCTCGCGAACGGAAGCTTCGGCGGCTGATCGCCGCGGGGGCGCCGACCGAGCGCCTGCTGAAGGCCGCGACGGAGGTGAGGGACGCGCGGGTCCGCGAGCTCCGAGCGAGGCTCGCGCAGGTTCCTCCGGTCGACGACGGGACGGGCCGGCGGGCGAGGCTGCAGGCATTGATCCGAGCCGCCGCGGAGGTCGAGGCGTCGGCCGTGCTGGCCGAGTTCGAGTCGTGACCTTCAGGTCCCTGCTCCTGCCTCATGCCGATAACTCAGCTCCCCAGCCTCAGAAGATCTGATCCGTGCCGAGCCGGGACGGTCGCTCCGCGACGAGGAGCGAGCCCATCACCACCGTCCCCGCAGGCGTCGCGAAGAGCCGCAGCTCGAACCCGATCAGGCCTCGCTCCTGCACCACGCCCGCTCCCCCGAAGCTCACGACGCCCCCGCCCGCGCCGGCCCAGATCCACGGCAGGAGCACAGCCGGGCCCCCGCCGAGCATGACCACGCCTTCGTCGGTCAGGAAGCCGACCCCCGCGACGGCGTCGACGAGCGCGCCGGGATACACCCCGTGGTGCCAGAGCGCGCCCCGAACGGAGACCATCGGGACGAGGGAAGGCGCCCGGGGGGGATGGTGATCGACCCCGAGCACCAGGACCCCGCCGCCGATCCCGTGGATCGGGAGGACCCAACCGTTCCGGTACCCGGCCAACGCCGCGCCTCCGCCCTGCTGGAAGAAGCCCCACACCGGCGGCCCGCCCTGGTCACGAAGCGAGAAGTCGGGCCGCCGCGGCGGGGGACTCCACCCGTCCGCGAGCGCAGGGGGCGCCGCCAGCATCAGCAGGACGGGGGCGAGGACGACCACCCCGGACGGCCGCGAGAGCGAGTGTCGTTGGCACGTCATGGTTAAACCACTTAACCACTGACCAGCCCCCGTGAATAGGAGAATCGGTGGCGGGGCTGCACACCCCGATGTCCGGTACGGTGCCCCGATGTCCGGCCGCCGCCGCCCCGTCGTCGTCACCTGCTCCCGGGGGACCGAGGACCTGCTCGCTGACGAGATCGGCGAGATCCTCCCCCACCCCGGCGACGCCTCGATCCGCGTCGATCGCGGCGCCGTCCATGTCCTCGGGACCCGCGAGGACGCCTACCGCCTCTGCCTCTGGTCCCGCATCGCGTCGCGCGTCCTCGTCCAGCTCGCCACCTTCGACTGCCCCCACGCCGACGCGCTCTACGACGGCGTCCGCGCCCTCGGGTGGCGGGACCACCTCGATCCCACCGGGACCCTCGCCGTCGACTTCGTCGGCACCTCCCGCGAGCTCCGGAACTCCCAGTTCGGCGCCATGGTCACCAAGGACGCGATCGTCGACCGCATCCGGGGCCGCGGCGACGTCCGCCCCTCCGTCGACCTCGACGACCCCGACGTCCGCGTCAACGTCCACCTCCGGAACGACGTCGCCACCGTGGCGATCGACCTCGCCGGCGACGCCCTCCACCGGCGCGGCGACGGCGGCCGCGTCCTCGGCCCCGCCCCCCTCAAGGAGACCCTCGCCGCCGCCATCGTGAGGCAGACCGGGTGGGCCGCCCGCGAGCCCGACGTCGAGCCCTTCGTCGACCCCATGTGCGGCTCCGGCACCCTCCTCCTCGAGGCCGCCGCCGCCGCCCTCGACCGCGCCCCCGGCCTCGGCCGCCGCCGCTGGGGGTTCATGGGCTGGCGCGCCCACGACGCTCCGACCTGGAAGCGCCTGAAGGACGAAGCCGCCGACCGCGCCGCCGCCACCGAAGATCGCGCCGACCGCCTCCCCCTGTACGGCTCCGACGTCCACCCCGAGGCCTGCTCCGTGACCCAGCGCAACGCCGCCCGCGCCGGCGTCGCCCCCCGCCTCGCCCGCCGCGACGTCGCCGACCTCCACCCCCCGAAAGACGTCGCCCGCCCCGGCGTCCTCGTCACCAACCCGCCCTACGGCGAGCGCCTCGGCGCCGAGGACGAGATCCCCGCCCTCTACCGCACCCTCGGCGACGTCCTCAAGCAACGCTTCGCCGGTTGGACCGCCTGGATCCTCGCCGGCAGCCCCGACCTCGCGAAGCACATCGGCCTCAAGGCGTCCGCCCGCATCCCCCTCCGCAACGGCCCCCTCGACTGCCGCCTCGTCCGCATCGACAGCTACTGAGGTTCGTCCGAGACGTTTCCGCGGAAACGTCCAGACGGTAGATTTCAGCCTTCCCCTTCGTCGTCGTCGCGGTGTGGTCATGTGGGAGACCCGAGGCATGACGCCGAAGGGTCGCGTGACGCCGGAGGCGGCGCGTCCGCAGGACGGGGCCCCGGACGGGCCCCGCAACGCGGAGCGTTTTCCAAACGTCGGGGGTCAGGTCGGAGCGAAGCGGAGAGCTGTCCCCGACGTGTCATGTCCACGCCAAACCGTCGGCGGTGCGGGCGGCCCCCCCCCCCGCTGTCTCAGCGGCGATTTCGTCTCCAAAACCGGGACGAAATCGCTCCTGAGGACGGCCAGAGAGCGTTTTGTCCCGATTCCGGAGACGAAACGCCCTCTGAGGCCGCACCTCCGCTCGTGCCGACCGCCCCACCGCCCCTCTGCGCTAACTTCCCCCCCCATGGCACCCGCGAGCGACGACTGGCTCAGCACCGCGCTCGGCAACGCCCGCGCCCAGGGCGTCGCCTCCGACCTCCCCGCGGGCACCACCATCGCCCCGGCGCCGTTCCACCCCGACGCCACCCTCGACCCCGAGGCCGGCATCGACCAGCCGCTCCCCGTCGTCCGCCTCCACAGCGGCCTCAGCGAGGCCCCCGGCGGCGCCGACCTCCACCTCCGTCACCTCATCGGCAAGGGCGGCATCGCCGAGGTCTGGTCCGCCCGCCAGATCGCCATGCAGCGCGACGTCGCCGTCAAGCAGCTCCAGGCCGCCACCGCCAAGCCCGAGACCGTCGCCGGCCTCATCCGCGAGGCCCGCCTCGCCGGCCGCCTCGAACACCCCAACATCCTCCCCATCCACGCCCTCGCCGTCCGCGAAGACGGCGACCCCCTCATCGTCATGAAGCGCGTCGACGGCGTCGACTGGTTCACCCTCATCGCCCAGACCGAGCACCCCGAGTGGGCCGCCCGCCCCGGCGACCGCCTGCTCCGCCACCTCGAGATCTTCGTCGCCGTCTGCCGCGCCGTCGAGCTCGCCCACAGCCGCGGCATCCTCCACCTCGACATCAAGCCGGGCAACGTCATGGTCGGCGCCTACGGCGAGACGTACCTGATGGACTGGGGCCTCGCCGTCGACCTCGAGAAGCGCGACGAGCTCCCCGACTCCGAGCTCGTCGGCACCCCCGCCTACCTCCCCCCCGAGATGCTCCTCGGGCGCCGCCACGCCCTCGGCGCCAGCGACGTCTACCTCCTCGGCGCCACCCTCCACCACGCCCTCGTGGGCCGCGGCCGGCACGACGCCCCCGACCTCAAGCGGCGCCTCCATCAGGCCATGCTCAGCGAGCCCGCGACCTACGACGAGCGCGTCCCCGACGAGCTCGCCGCCATCTGCAACCGCGCCTGCGCCGGCGCCGTCGACGACCGCTTCGACTCCGTCCGCCAGCTCCGGGAGGCCGTCGAGCGGTTCGTCCGCCACCGCGGCTCCTCCCGCCTCTCGGACGCCGCCTCCGCCCAGCTCGACGAGCTCCGCCAGCTGTCCGAGCGGACCTACCGCAACCGCTGGGACGGCGCCGACCGCCGCACCCGCCGCCAGCAGCTCGCCACCTCCGCCCGGTTCGGGTTCGAGGCCGCCCTGGAGGACTGGCCCGACAACCCCGCCGCCCGCACCGGCCGCGAGCGCGCCCTCGAGGAGCTGATCGAGCTCGAGCTGGAGCGCGAGCACCCCGAGGGCGCCGCCGCCCTGATGGAGCAGCTCGAGGCCCCCCGCCCCGACCTCGAGCGACGCCACGACGCGCTCCTCGCCCGCCTCGACCAGGCCGGCGACGCCGCCCGCCGCCTCCGCGCCCTCGAGCGCGACATCAGCTTCGCGGGGACCGACGCCCGCCACAGCCTCACCATCGCCTTCAACGGCACCGCCTGGTCGATCGTGGCCCTGATCTGGGGCGAGGCGACCCGCCGCGGCTGGATGACGAACACCCCCGAGCAGCTCCTCACCGTCGCCGCCGCCGGCACCGCCGTCCTCGCCCTGTGGCTCGCCGCGATCTGGAAGCACGTCGTCGACAACGCCGTCCGTCGCCGCTTCGTCGTCGCCTTCATGGTGTTCATCGCCGCGTTCGACATGAACAAGGTCGTCGCCCTGCTCGCGGACCTCCCCCTGGAGACGATCATCCTCGCCGACCACGCCGCCCTGCTCTGCTTCGTCGGGTTCGGGGCGGCCGTGATCTCACCGATCTGCTTCACCGCCGTCGTCGTGGCCGCGGGCGGGTTCGTCGCCACCGCGCTCTTCCCCCAGCACCTCTTCGAGATCGCGGCCGCCGACCTCTTCCTGATCAACGGGATCTTCGCGTGGGCGGTCCGCCCTCAGGCGAGCGGGAACTCGTAGCTGCGGTACGTCTTGTAGACCGTCCCCCCGAGCTTCTCCAGCGCCGACCGCATCCGGTGGTTCGTCTCCAGGATCAGCGACGCCTCGGCCCCTTTGACCCCCATCGCCTGCCCCGTCTCCCACGTCTTGACGTACAGCAGCGACCCCAGCGGCATCTTCTGGAACTTGTGCTTCACCCCGAGGATGAACACGCGGAGGTGGTCGATGCGCTTCCGCCCCGTGAGGAACTTGAACCAACCGGTCGGGAAGAGCCGCCCGTTCATCCCCTTCACGACCTGGTTCCAGTCGGGCAGCGTGACGGACGCCGCGGCCAGCTCGCCGTCGATGAACGCGTACCAGATCAGCCGCGGGTCGAGAACCTGCTTGAGCCCCTTCGCGGTGAACATGAACTCGTCCTCGGACATGAAGACGTGGCCCCAGTTCCGCTCCCAGGCGTCGTTGTAGAGCTCCCAGAACAGCCGGATGTCGGCGTCGAACGTCTTCATGTTCGCCTGCCGCAGCTCGATCCCGGGGTTCCGCTTGAGCATGCGGTCGCTGATCTTGACGAAGCGGGGGTCGACGGGGCCGTCGTTGACGAGCCAGTAGGCGTACCAGTCCATCGCCTTGGCCATCCCGAGTCGCTCGTACATCGCCCCGTAGTAGTCCCGGTTGTGGGGGTTGGCGATGCAGGGGTCGGTGTCGAAGCCGTCGACGAGGAGGCCGAACTCGTGGTTGGGGGACAGGTTGAACGGCCCCCGCGCGGTCGTCATGCCGCGCTCCTTCAGCCAGGCGCAGGCCGCCTCGAAGAGCGGGCGGGCGACGGCCTCGTCGTCGGGGAACTCGAAGAAGCCGAACAGGCCGATGCCGGGCTCGTGCTCCTGCAGCGCGCGGTCGACGGTGGCGGCGATCGTCCCCACCGCCCGGCCGCCGCGGTAGGCCATGAAGCACTGGACGTCGGCGGTCGCGAAGTAGGGGTTCTTCTTCGGGTCGAGGAACTGCTTCCGCTCGACGATGACCGGCGGGACCCAGTGCGGATCGCCCTCGTAGATGGGCCACCAGGCCTTGACGAAGGGGACGGCGTCGCCGGGCAGCGAGATGGGGCGGACGTCGACGTCGGTCATGGGGACGCTGCATACCCCACAAGTCCGTTAGATTCACCCCATGGACGAGATCGCGAAGATCCTCTCCGGCGAGGCCTCCGCCCCGGGCGCGACCGGCGTCGCCGACGACGACGTGCTGCTCGTGAGCGAGCGGGTGATCGGCGGCGCGCCGGTGCTGTTCCTCTTCCGCGACGACCCCGACGACGGCGACTCCGGGTGGGTCCTGCTGGCGGGGACCGAGCCCGACGCCGCGCTGGAGGACCCCGGCCGCTTCGAGCTCAAGACCGTCGCCTGGGCGCTGGACGCGGACCCGAGCCTCGCCGCCGTCATCGGCGCCCCGCCCGACAGCAGCTTCGAGCGGGACGCCGTGGGCCGCGACTGGGTCGAGCTGGAGGAGGGCTGACGCGCGTGAGGGCGGCGCGGATGCGGTAGGGTCGCCGGATGCGCCGATTCGCCCTGCTCCAGCTGGTCTTCGCGGCGACGCTGTGGGCCGTTCCTGCCGCCGCGCAGGACGAGCCCGGCTCGGCCCGGGTGGAGATCCACCTCGTCTCCGACCAGGGCCTCCCCGAGGACGTCCGCGACCGGCTCTTCGACAAGCTCCGCGTCGCCATCAAGTGCGAGGGGAAGAAGGTCCCCGACAGCAAGTTCAAGGTCGGCAAGCCGAAGAAGAAGCCCGAGATCCGGGGGCTGTCGGCGCCGGAGCTGCCGACCGGGGACTGCACCGTCCTCGGCGGGATCGACCACTACCGCGCCCGCGTCGCGCTGAAGATCCGCCCCGGCAAGAAGGCCTCGGGGAAGCTGAGGATCGAGGTCGGCTGGGCCCGCCTCAGCGTCGACCAGCTCCTCGACGGCGACGCCGCCTACCTCGTCTGGACCGACAAGAAGGACCGCGCCAAGAAGCTCGACCTGGGCACCGAGCCCGTCCTCGTCACGCTCCGCGACTACTCCTGGACGCTGAAGCACGCCGGCGAACGGGGCGAGCCGACCGCGTTGAGGGGCGTCAAGGGGGACCACGTCATCCGGCCCTACGGGACGATCGAGTTCAGCCGCCGGGCCCTGATCGACGGGGCGATCGTGAAGCTCGACGGGAGCAAGGTCGAGCTCGACGACGGCCGGCTCCTGACGACGTTGGGGAAGCACACGGTCGAGCTGTCGGCGCCCGGCCACCGGCCCGTGAGCAAGGAGCTGACCGTTCGCGCGGGCAAGCCGGCGAAGTGGACGTCGCGCCTGAGCAAGGCCCGCCCGGGGACGTTCGCGTTCGAGATCTCCGGCCCCGACGAGTTCACCCTGACCGTCGACGGCGCCGAGACCGACCCCACCACCACCGTCCGGCTCGACACCGGCGAGCACACGATCGGCGTCACGTCCCCCGGCTACGAAGCGATCTCCGAGACGATCACGGTCGAAGAACGGGAGAAGCGGACGCTCGCCTACACGCTGACGCCGGCGCCGATCGAGATCTCCGTGGGGCCGCTCCCCGAGGGCGCGACGGTAACGGTCCGCGCCCGGGGCGAGGACCCGCTGACGCTGGACGTCCACGGCGGGACGGCCGTCGCGACGCTCCCCCCCGGCCGGTACGGGGTCAGCGCCGAGGCGCCGGACACGGTCTCGTGGTTCCAGTCGATCGAGCTGGGCATCGGAGACGACCCCCTGGCGCTGACGCCGGACATGCCGTCGACCGTCGTCGAGGTGACGTGGTCGGGGCTGCCGACCACCGCGACGATCTTCCTCGAGGAGTCGGGGGCCGAGCCGCGGGAGCTCCCCGTCAGCGCCGACGGCACCGTCAAGACGCGCGTCAACGCGGGCTACCTGTCGTGGCGGGCGGAGGCCCGCAGCTACCTCACGGTGGCGGACTCGGTCGACCTGGAGCCGGGCACGGAGCCGCTGACCATCGAGGTCGAGCTGCCGATCGACGTGGCGCTCCGGTCGCGGAACCGGACCATCGTGATGTCGGCGGGCGCGGGCGGCTCGGGGGCCGTGGGGCTCATCCTCCTCGCCGCGGCCGGCGGGTCGTACGCCAAGGCCACCCGGGAGCACGACCACTACCTCACGTCGACCAACCCGGACGACATCGTCACCGCCAAGGAGGCCCGCGACCAGGCGCTCGCGCAGGGCCAGACCCAGGCCGCCGTCGGCGCGGTCCTGACCGGCGTCGGCGTCGGCGTGGCGGCCGCGACCGTCGTCCTCCACTTCCTCGACCAGAAGAAGCAGCCCAAGCAGATCGGCGCGATCGTCGTCCCCACCGAGGGCGGCGCCGCGCTGACCGTGACGGGGAGGTGGTAGCCGTGAAGAACCTCCTCCTGCTGCTGCTCCCGGCGCTGGCGCTGCTCCTGGCCGGCTGCCCCCCCGAGCTGACCGGCTACAACCCGCTCGACCCCGAGCACGACTTCGACGGCGACGGCCAGACCGAGAACGAGGGCGACTGCGACGACGAGGACGCCGACCGCTTCGATCGCGACCTCGAGGCCTGCGACGGCGTCGACAACGACTGCGACGGCGAGGTCCCGGACATCGAGACCGACGACGACGGCGACGGCTTCACCGAGTGCGGCGACGACGACTGCGACGACGCCGACCCGACGGCCTACGTGGGCGCCGACGAGCTGTGCGACGGGGTGGACAACGACTGCGACGGCGAGGTCCCCGCGGACGAGGGCGAGGACGCCGACGCCGACGGCTACCTCGGCTGCGACGACTGCGACGACGACGAGGCGGCGTCGTTCCCCGGCAACCCCGAGCTGTGCGACGGCATCGACAACGACTGCAACGGCGAGCCCGACGCGGACGAGGACGGCGAGGTCGACGACGACGGCGACGGGAGCCGGTCGTGCGAGGACTGCGACGACCTCGACCCCGACGCGTTCCCCGGCAACCCCGAGCTGTGCGACGGCGAGGACAACGACTGCAACGGCCTCTCCGACGCCGATCCGCTGGGCGAGTTCAACAACGACGGGGACGGCTACCTGTCGTGCGAGGACTGCGACGACTTCGACGACGAGCAGCACCCCGACGCCGAGGAGATCTGCAACGACGAGGACGACGACTGCAACGGCGTCATCGACGACGGCGCCCCCGACGCGGTGCCGTGGTGGTTCGACCTCGACGGCGACGGGTACGGCGACGAGGACGGCATCACCTACACGTGCGGCGACCAGCCCCCCGACACGGTCGACGACGGCGGCACGGACTGCGACGACGGCGACGCGTCCACGTACCCCGGCGCGATCGAGCTGTGCGACGGGGAGGACAACGACTGCGACGGCACGACCGCCGACGAGACGGACGACAACGACGGCGACGGCTCCGCGGTGTGCGACGACTGCGACGACACCAACGAGTTCGTCTACCCCGGCGCCCCGGAGGTCTGCGACGGCCTCGACAGCGACTGCAACCTCGTCACCCCGACCGACGAGATCGACGACGACGGGGACACCTACTTCGAGTGCGAGGGCGACTGCGACGACGGCGACCCCGCGCTCAACCCGGGCCAGCCGGAGATCTGCGACGGCGGCACGGACAACGACTGCGACCCGTCCACGGACGAGACCGGGGACAACGACGGCGACGGCGTCACCCCCTGCGAGGGCGACTGCGACGACGGCGACGACGAGGTCTCCTCGGACCTCCCCGAGGCGTGCGACGGGCTCGACACCGACTGCGACCCCGCCACCGACGAGAACGTCGACGGCGACGGCGACTCCCTGAGCGCGTGCAGCGGCGACTGCGACGACACGGACAACGCGATCAACCCGTTCGCGACGGAGATCGGCTGGGACGGCATCGACCAGGACTGCAACGGCACGGACGAGGAGACGTGGTCGTCGATCGCGGCGGGCAGCGACCACACCTGCGCCGTCTCGACCATCGATACCCTCGAGTGCTGGGGCGCCAACACCGACGGCCAGACGGTGGTCCCGTCGGGGACGTACGCGGCGGTCGGCGCGGGCGACGCGCACACGTGCGCCATCGAGACGACCGGGCAGCTCGCGTGCTGGGGCGCCAACAACCACGGCCAGGCCAGCCCCCCGGGCGGCTCGTACTCCGAGATCCAGTGCGGCGGCGACTTCTGCTGCGCCACCGACAGCGGCGGCAACGCGACCTGCTGGGGCTTCGGCAGCGTCGGCCAGACGAGCCCCCCGTCCATCACCTTCGAGCAGTTCTCGACGGGCTACAACCACGGCTGCGGCCTCGACACGTCGCCCGGCGCGGCGCAGTGCTGGGGGTCGAACACGCACGGCCAGAGCTCGCCCCCCGGGGACACGTTCCTCGAGGTCGCGGCGGCGGACACGAACACCTGCGGGCTTCGGTCCAACGGCACGCTGACGTGCTGGGGGTTCAACAACGTCGGCCAGAGCAACTCGCCGGCAGGGTCCTACGACCTGATGAGCATGGGCCAGTTCCACGGCTGCGCGCTGAGCGCCTCGGGCGCGGCGACGTGCTGGGGGTGGAACATCGCGGGCCAGACGAACGCGCCCGCGGGGAGCTACCTCGAGCTCGCGCTGGGGAGCCAGCACAGCTGCGCGATCGACGACGACCTGGGGCTGGTCTGCTGGGGGAGCAACAGCTCCGGGCAGTCGACGCCGCCCTGAGGGGGCCGCCGGGGAAACGGACGCGGGTGGGTCGATCGGCTCCCGAGGGTCGATCGCCGCGGGATGGGCGGCGTCCTGCTCGCGACTCCCTTGGGGCTCGTCGTCCTGGACTCGCTGAAGGCGCGAAGGGCCCGCGTCCGGCGGGCAAGGTTCGCGAAGGGTGGGCCGGCACGGGGGAGGTGATGCCGGCGGTGGGTTGGGTGGGCCGAACCGGCCGTGGATTCAAC
>CAYFOA010000134.1:0-1320 GCA_964344575.1 uncultured Rickettsiales bacterium
CCCGCCCCCGCGTCAGCATCCCCACCACGGCCCCGTCCCGGTCCAGCAGCGGCGCCCCCGCCGCCTTCGTGAGGCCGACCCGGCCCTCCAGCGCGACCTCGATCGTGCGCGCATCGCACCGCACCACCGTCCCCCCGACCAGCCGCGACGACCCCCGCAGCGCCGCCGCCACCCACACCGCCGCCCCCCGGACGGGGCAGTCCGCGGCCAGCGTCCGCGGCGCCACCGGCATCTTCGTCTTCGGACGCCCCTTCTTGTTCACCGGCAGCGCGAACGCCATCACGTCCCGCGAGACGTCTCCCGGATCGGCGTGGGGCGTCGCGATCGCCGCCGTGGCCGTGAACGCCTCCTGCCGCGCCCACGCCTCGACCGCCGTCACCGTCACCCGCTCCGTCAGCTCGGCGGCCCCCGCCTGCTCCGTCTGGCCCCCCTCCGGCCCGGCGAGGTGGAGCGCCGTGAGCAACACCGGCCCCGACGGCTGCGCGACGACGAACCCCGTCCCCGCCGTCACCGGAGCCCCCCCGTCCACCGACACCTGCACCCAGAAGACGGCCCCATCGGGCACGGACGGCGCCGCCGCGGCCGACAGCGGGGCGAGCGCCAGGAGCGCCCCCCCGACGAGGGCGTGCGCGCGCCTCAGCCGCACAGGAACGCGGCGAGCGTCAGCGCGTTGGCGACGACGGGGATCGTCGCGGGGCCCGAGCAGGTGTACTCGGCGCCGTCGGGGGGCGTCACGGTCACCGCCGCCGTGCCCGGCTCGACCCGCGCGAAGGCGACCTCGTTGATGTCCGCGTTCGCGGGGAGCGTGTTCGTGGGGATGGCGTCCCCGCTGTTCGTCAGCACGATGGCGCCGAAGTAGTCGAGGTCGATGTCGATCGTGGTCCCCACCGCGATCGAGTTGTCGAACGTCAGCAGCTCGATGAGCACGGTGCCGTGGTCCTCGGAGTAGGGCAGGCCGCCGAAGTCGCGCTCGTAGTGGAACTCCTCGTGCGCCTTGTCCGCGACCTCGACCTCGAGATCCTCCCAGCCGATGGTGTCGAGCGTGCTCTGGGTGATGACGAAGTACTCGTCGATGTAGGCGGCGTCGTCGGTGTGGCTGTGCAGGACGAGCTCCTCGACGTCCGCGATCTCCAGCGTGAACGAGCCGTCGCCGGCGGACGTCGCGCTGTTGTCGGTCACCGGGTCCCGCACGTCGATGCCGCCGCCGGGGGTGCCGTCGCCGGAGTCGTCGGGCGCCCCGTAGGCCGCGATCCCCTCGATCGAGATCGTCGCCACCGTGTCGTCGTCGTCGTCGGTGCCGTCGTCGTCGTCGGTGCCGTC
>CAYFOA010000134.1:1424-21138 GCA_964344575.1 uncultured Rickettsiales bacterium
TCGTCGCTCGCGTCGTCGTCGTCCGCCGTCGCGTCGTCGTCGTCCGCCCCGTCGCACGAGCACTCGCCCCACGACGCGCCGTCGTCCGCGCACGCCTGCGCGCCCTCACCCGTCGGGCAGGTGCAGACCTGCGTCTCGCCCGGCGAACACACCGTCGGCTCGCACGAGACCATCGCCAACGCCACTGCGACCAACACGAGAATCCTCATGGCGGCAGGATACTCCCACTCGCGTGCATCCCGACCGACGAGCCCGCCTCGAGCGGAACCTGCGCCTCTACCCCGTGCTCCACGCGGTCGTCTTCACGCCGTTCATGCTCCCCATCATCGTCCTCTTCTGGGAGGACAACGGGCTCGACCTCCAGGACGTCTTCGTCCTCCAGTCGCTCTTCGCCGTGGGGATGGTCGTCCTCGAGGTGCCGACGGGGATGGTCGCCGACCGCATGGGGAAGCGGACGTCGCTGCTCGCGGGGACGGTCATCAACCTCGTCGGGATGGCGGTCTACGCCTCGGGGACGAACTTCGCAGCCTTCCTCGTCGCCGAGCTGCTCCTCGCGCTCGGGGTCGCGCTCCTGTCCGGGGCCGACAGCGCGCTGCTGTACGACTCCCTCGACGCGCTGGGGCGCAAGGGCGAGTTCACGAGGCGCGACGGGCGCGCCCGCGCCGTGCAGATGGTGTCCTTCGCGGCGGCGAACCTCATCGGGGGGTTCATCGGGGCGTGGAGCCTCCGTGCCGCCGTGTGGGCGACGGTCCTCGGGCCCGCGCTCGCCTTCTTCGTGATCCTCCGCCTCACGGAGGTCCAGGAGGTCGACCGGTCGACGAGCCTCCGCGACGCCGCGCGCGCCTACGGGCGCCTGGTGGGGGACACGACGAAGTTCGTCCGGAAGCACCGCCTCGTCCGCTGGCAGATCGGCTTCCTGGCGATCCTCGTCGCCGGGCAGACGTGGCTGCTGTGGCTCTACCAGCCGTACATGGAGCACGTCGGGCTCCCCGTGTGGGCGTTCGGGTTCGCGTTCGCCGCCTTCAACCTGTTCGCGGCGTTCGCCTCGCATCATGCCGCCGAGATCGACGAGCGCCTCGGGCAACGCGGGACGCTGGTGTTCCTCGCGGCGATCATGATCGTCCCGCCGCTGCTGATGGCGGTGTTCGTCCACCCCCTCGCGATCCTGCTCGTCTTCGGGCACCAGGGGGCGCGGAGCGTGGGGCGCGTCATCATCAACGCGCGGCTGCTGAAGTACACGTTCCCGGACAAGCGCTCGACGGTGCTGTCGGTGAGCTCGCTCTCGGGGCGGCTCGTCTTCGCCGTGACGGCGCCCTTCATGGGGTTCGTCGCCGAGGCGATGGTGCTGCCGCACGCCGTCGGGGTGCAGGGGGCGACGCTGTTGGCGGCCATGCTGGCGATGGCGCTGCTGTACGTCCGCATCGACCCGAAGTACTTCGTCGTCAAGGACCGGTAGAATCTGCTTCGTGGCGAAGCTCGTCGTCTACCGGGGCCGGACCAAGACCGTCGTCTGCGAGCTCCGCGGCCGGGAGTTCCTCGTCGGGCGCCTCCGCAGCTGCCACCTCCAGCTCGAAGATCGCCTCGTCAGCCGCCGGCACGCGAAGTTCGTCCGCGAGAGCGACGGCTCGTGGAGCATCGAGGACCTCGACACCCCCCACGGGACGTGGCGGGAGGACGAGCGGATCGAGGGGACGGCGGGGCTGTTGGACAACGACATCCTCGTGATGGGGCAGCACCTCGTCGTGTTCCAGATGGGGGCGATGGAGGCCGAGGACTGGGACATCGCCAAGAAGGCGCGCAAGCGGATGACGGATCCGGGGACGGACTCCACCGCGGTGCTCCCCCGGGTCACCGTCGCGCACCTGATCCGGCGGGCCTCGCTCCGGTCGAAGTGCCACCTCGTCGTCGACGTCGGCGACGGTCCCGAGGGGATCCCGCTGGAGAACGACACCTACGAGATCGGCTTCGGCGCGGGCGCCGACATCCGGCTCGGGGGGCGCAAGCTGATCGCCCCCGAGGTCCTGCTCCTGCGCGACGGCCGCGGCTGCTGGTTCGCGTCGTCGGGGGGCCGGGGGACGGTCCACCACAACGGCGAGGCGCTGATCGTCGCGCCCCTGGCCGACGGCGACCTCCTCAGCCTCGGCGGCAAGACCGTCCGCTTCCACGAAGACCTGCTCCGGACGACGGGCAAGGTCCCCGTCGTGGCGGATCCCGAAGACGACGACTGAGACGACGCCGGACGCCTACGGCCAGCCCGGCGGACTCTTCATCAGCATCACCTGGCGGAGGCCGCCGCCGCCGAACTCGGCGTGGATGCCGTGGGTGCCGACCCAGAAGCCGGCCCAGTCCCCGAACACCGTCCGGTCGCCGACCCCCGCCCCCACCCGCGCAGGGGGCTCGGGGAAGCGGGCGGCGGCGTCGTCGAGGCGGTCCCCCCACTGCAGGCCCCCGGGGAGCTCGCCCGCGAACGCGCCCGCGTCTCCGTCCTCCGGCTGCTGCACCGCGTCGGGGCCGAAGATCGTGACGCTCGGGACCGTCGCCGGCTCCTCCTCGGTCGTCCAGAGGCGGACCCCGGCGCCGATCAGGAAGCGCTCGCCGTCGGGCGTGACGTGGGGACGGAGGCCGAGCTGCGCCACCGCTGCGGCCACCTCGGGGCTGTCGACGGGGCGTCCGAGGACGTCTTCGAGAAGATGCGGCATGCGCGGGAGCCTACACCGCGGTATACGGGCGGACCGATGACCGCTGCGTACAGCCTCGCCGCCCGCCCGATCGCCGTGGAGCTCCACGCGATCCTCCGCGACCTGGACCCCGCCCGCTGGCGGGACGAGATGGAGGCGGCGCTCCGCGAACGGCTCGACCAGCTCCGCCTCCGGCTGGAGAAGCTGCGGTCGATCTCGTCCCACGACGACAGCCTCGAGCGGCTCAAGGGCCACATCTCCGAGCTGGAGCGGATCCTCGCCGAGCGGGCGGCGTCAACGCGGGAGGAGTGGATCCAGCTCGGGCAGCGCCTCCGTCCGGCGTACGAGCAGCTCCGGCAGACGCTCCAGGGGATGGACGTCCACGTCCCCGCGCTCCGGCCGACGAACTACAAGCGGAACGTCATGCACGCGACGTCCGGGTTCGTCTCCCTCGCCGTCATCCTCCTCGCCCCGAGCACCGGCTGGCTGGTCGCGATCGCGGGCGTGTTCTTCGTCTACGCGTGGACGATGGAGGCGGTGCGGCGGCGGAACACGGCGTTCAACGACCGCCTGATGAAGTTCTACGGCCCCGTCGCGCACCCCCACGAGTGGCACCGGATCAACTCGGCGACCTGGTACTGCACGGCGCTGCTGGCGCTCGCGCTGACCGGCTCGCTGGTCGTCTGCACCGTCGCCGTCCTCGTCCTCGGGATCGCGGATCCCGTCGCCGCGCTCGTCGGTCGCCGGTGGGGGAAGACGAAGCTCCTGAACGGCCGCTCGCTCCAGGGCTCGACGGCGTTCGTGCTGTCGGGGGGGACGGTCGCGCTGGCCGCGCTGGCGATCTTCTTCGCGGACGAGGTGACCTTCGGGCAGGCCGCGCTGCTGGCGTACGGCGGCGCCCTGGGCGGCGCGATCGCGGAGCTGGTCTCCCGCCGCGTCGACGACAACCTCACCATCCCGGTGGCCACGGGCGCGGTCGTCTGGGCGCTGCTGTCAGTGCTCGGAGGCTGACTCCTCCTTGTCCGGCGGGGGCGTGATGCCCTCGGGGACCTCGGCGAAGTTCGTCAGCCAGATCACGCGGACGACGCCGATCACCATCAGCACCGCGAGGATCCCCGCGGGGATGGCGATCCAGATGCCCCGGACGGGCTTCTCGTCGTCCGTCGCCATCGCCTACTCGAACCCGAACAGCTCGATGTCGAAGACCAGCATCCCGGCGGGCGCGCCGGGGCGGCGGGGGGTGTCGCCGTAGGCGAGGTTGCCGGGGATCCAGAAGCGCGTCTTGTCGCCGACGCTCATCAGCTGCACGCCCTCGGTCCAGCCGGGGATGACCTGGTTCAGGCCGAACTTGATGGTCTGGCCGCGGACGACGCTGCTGTCGAACATCTTCCCGTCGGTCGTCCAGCCGGTGTAGTGGACCTCGACGCGGGACGTGGGGCCGGGCTTGCCGCCGCTGCCGTCGCCCGCCTGGAGGACCTTGTAGGCGAGGCCGGACGACGTCCGGGTGGCGTCGGCGGGTGCCGCGGCGACGTCGTCGGGGACCTTCGGCGGGGCCTGGATGGCGAACAGCTCGATGTCGAACGTCAGCTGCCCGGCGGGCGCGCCGGGGCGGCGGGGGACCTCGCCGTACGCCAGATCGGCCGGGATCCAGAAGCGCGTCTTCTCGCCCACCACCATCGTCTGGACGCCCTCGGTCCAGCCCTTGATGACGCCGTTCAGGGGGAAGCTGATCGTCTCGCCGCGCTGGACCGAGCTGTCGAACATCTTCCCGTCCGTGGTCCAGCCCGTGTAGTGGACCTCGACCTTGTCGGTGGGGCGGGGGTGCGTGTCTCCGGTGCCGGCCTGGAGCACCTTCCAGGCGAGGCCGGAGTCGGAGACGGTGGCGTCCGCGGGGGCGGCGGCGACGTCGGCGGGGGCGGGGATCATGGGCGGGGCTTCCTTCTTCGCAGCCGGCGGCGCCGCCTTGCTGACGACGGCCGGGGTGGGCTTGCTGGGGGTCTTCTCGACGGGCTTGACGTGCGCCACCTCGGTCGTGTCCGGCGACTCCGCGGCGCAGGCGACGAGGGCGAGGCAGGCGAGGACGATCACGGCGCGGCGCAGCATGGCGCGCATTCCTAGCAGAACGTGGCCGCCATCGTGTGTTGCCACATCGAGGACAGCCCCCACCGGCCGAACCCCAGCGCGATCAGGTCCTGCGACTCCAGCAGCTCGGCGTCGAGGTGGGCCTTCACCTCGTCGGGGCCGATCGAGAACGGCGGCCCCGTGTGCTCGTCCTCGGGGTACTCCAGCGTCAGCACCAGCCCGCGCCCCGGACCCCGCAGGAGCTCTCGGGTTCGCTCGACGTAGCGGGCGCGCCACGACCGCGGCAGGGCGATCATCGCGGCCCGGTCGTAGACGACGTCGCACGTCGGGACGTCGGCGGTGAAGTAGTCGCCGACGACGATGGTGACGCCGTCGTGGTCCCCGAACTGCTCCGCCGCGACGGGCGAGATCTCGACCCCGATCACCTCGTGGCCGAGGTCCCGCAGGTACAGCATGTCGAGCGTCTTGCCGCACAGCGGGACGAGCACGCGGCTGCCGGGGGGGGCCCCGACAGCCGGCCAGTGCTTCTTCAGCATCCCGTTGACTTCGTCCTGGTGGAAGCCGATGCGTCCCTCGGCCCACCGCGCGTGCCAGTGATCGTGCTCGTTCGCCTGCATGGCCGCGGACTCTACAGAGACTCGACCTCGTCGTGGGCGTCGACGCGGCCGGTGAGGTCGTCGACCGCGGCGCTCAGGTCGTCCATCGCGGAGGTGTCGCCGCGCTGGATCTCGAGGGCGGCGAGCGAGGCGGCGAGGCGGTTGCAGTCGGCCTCGAACTTCGCGGCGCGCTGCTCGGCCTTGCGGGCGACCTCGCCGAAGCCGTCGAGGCGGGCGCGGGCCGCGTCCAGCGAGGCGACCTCGTCGAGGCCGTCCTGGAGCGTCTTCAGCAGCTCGGCCCGGCGCTCGTCCGAGAGGGACGTGGACCGCTCGACGGCATCCCGGGCGCGGTCGTACGCGGACGGGCTCCACCGAGTCCGGCGGCGGGGCGTCGGGGCGCAGGCGTGACCGCCGCGATGCCACCGGCGGCCGTGCCGGCGCGACATCCGGTGCGCGCCGAACCAGAGCAGCAGCAGCAGCAGGAACGGGTGGCTGAAGAGGAAGCCCGCGGCGGCGACGGCCGCGAACACGAACCCGAAGAACACCAGGAACGGCACGGGGCTGGGGATGAAGGGGACGTGGGCGTGGTGATGACGAATCGTGGTCATGACCGAACGTACGGTCGCCCCGATCCCCGCTTGCGTGAAGAAACGTAAAGCTACGGGGTCCGGTGCGCGGCGACCGTCGCGTCCAGCGTCTCGCCGGTGAAGTTGTGCAGCGCGACGGTCGTGTCGTCCACCACCCGCAGCTCCAGGTAGCCCTTGCTGAGCGGCACCATGACCGGCTCCCCGTCGTCCGTCAGACCGAGGGCGCCGACCGTGGCGACGTCGAGGGGGACCAGCGCGGTGAACCCGTCGTCGACGGTCGCGCTGGAGCCGAGGAGGCGGCCGTGGGCGCGTGCGGCGCCGTCGTCGCCTCCGAAGACGAACAGCTCGTCCAGCACGACGTTGCTCCACTGCACGACGATGGCGAAGTCACCGTCGTCGAACGACCCCGTCGCCAGCGTCTCCGGGTAGTCCGTCCCGATGGCCGTGGGCCCCGCCACGACGCCGCCGGCTTCGTCCACGACGACGTACGCGGCGGCGTTGGGGCTGCCGTACTCGAACCCGACGAGCACGGTGCCGAGCGGCGACGCGGCGATGGCGCGGGGGTAGGCCGAGCCGGTGGCGAGGACCTCGTCCCCGGCGGGCGCCCCGGCCTCGTCGAAGGCGACGTAGCGGAGGACGTCGTCCCCGTCGGCGTCGTCCGTGAAGGCGAGCGCGAACCCGCCCGACGGCAGCGACGCCGCGTACATCCCCCCCGAGGCGAAGTCGTCGTCGACCTCGATCGGTCCCGCCACGACGTCGCCCGGCGCCGCCAGGATCAGGAACTCGATGACCTCGTCGTCCGACGACTCGGCCTGGTAGACGAGCGCGTACTCGCCGTCGGGCAGGCCCGCGACGACGGGCGCCTCCGGGGCGTCGGCGCCGAAGCTCTCCGTGCCCACCTCGGCGAGGGCGGCGTCGCGCTCGGTGTAGGTGATGACGTCTCCGTCGGTCCACGCCGCCACGAAGCCCCCGTCGGTCAGCGCCGCCACGGCGGCGTCGCCGGGGAAGCTGTCGTCCAGCTCGACGGGCCCCGCGAGCGTCGCCCCCGACGCGTCGACCGCGGCCGCCTGAAGGCTCGAGTTCTCCTCGTAGAGGATCGCGAAGTCGCCCCCCGCGAGTCGCACGGCGCCAGCCAACGAGACGTCGACCGCGTCGACCACGTCGATCGCCGCGCCGGCCTCGGGTCCGAAGAGGAGGGGATAGAGGTGGTGGTCGTAGACGACGTCGTCCTTGAGGAACTGGCCTTCGTACAGGAGGTTCCCGTCGCCCAGGCCGTGGACGAGGGTCAGGGCCGCGCCGGGGGCGACCGCGCCGCTCAGGATCGCGCTGCCGTCGGCGCCGTCCTCCCCGTCCTCGCCGTCGTCCCCGTCCTCGCCGTCGGACCCGTCTTCCCCGTCGGTCCCCGGGTCGCCGTCGTCGCCGTCCTCGCCGGGCGGGCCGGCCGGACCGGCGGGGCCACGGGCGCCGTCTTCGCCGTCCTGCCCAAAGCAGCCGGCGAGGGTGAGCAGGAGCGAGAGGAGGAGGGCGACGCGCGTCATGCGCGGCAGGCTACCGAACCAGGCAGCGGTTCGCGTAGAGCCAGTGCAGCTGCCCCAGCCACATGTTCGCGTAGGCCGCGCGCGCGGAGACGTCCATCATCTCCCACGTCCCCTCGGGGATCTGGCCGAAGCCCTCCTCCAGCCTCGTCATCATGTCGCTGCAGGTGGGGTCCTCCAGGGTGGCCGGGTGGCTGTGCTTCAGGGCGTCCCGGACCGCCGGCATGACCTCCTCGACGTCCAGCGGATCGTCGGTGAAGCAGCCCGACAGCACGAGCGGCCCGACGAGGTCGCCGAGCTGGTTCGCGGCGTCCTGGCGGCGGCGGACGTCGTGGTGGTTCCGGTCCCGCTCGTACCGCTCCAGGGTCCCCTCGACCTGGCGGTGCTGCCCCTCGACGATCGCCGTACACAGCGGCGAGTCCATCCGGATCAGGGAGGCGTCCTTCGCCCCGACCGCCTTGACCGCCCCCTCCAGCTGGTCCGCGGTCATGCCGTAGCGGTTGGCCGTCCGCTTCTCCGTCCGCTCCCCCGCCTTGACGATGGTCTGGATCCGGTTGAGCACCGACCGCCGCTCGCCGTCCCCCTCGGGGTGCCGCGCGAGGACCGCCTCGGTGACGCGGGTGACGTGCTTGTCGACGCCGGTGGACTCCGCCCGGAGCAGCGCGCCGTAGAGGTCCATCGAGTCGCGCGGCGTCAGCGTCGACGGCCCCTCGCCGTAGGTGCGGTACAGCGGCTCGTCGAGCCACGTCCACTTCTTCGACGCCTTGACGATGGCCTCCCACTGGGCGAGCCGCTCGTCCGGGGGGAAGCACTTCTCCATGCTCGCGATGAGCGTGTCGCTGAACTTCTCCGGCTGCATGTTCCGGTACAGCAGCAGCGACGGCCCCGACCACAGCACCGAGCCGGCGTCGTGGAGCGCCTCGCCGGGGCGGGTCCCCCAGTGCGTCTCCTTGCCGCGCAGGCCGAGCTCCTCGGCCCGGGCGTCCATGACCTGCTCGGCGGCGCGGTAGCGGTCGTAGTGCTCGGCGCCGGGGAGGACGTCGAACCAGACCGACAGCTCGCCGTCGCGGCGGATGAGGTGCCGCTTGAGCTCCTCGAACCGGGTGCAGTGCTGCTTGCTGTGGAGGAGGAGGGCGGCGCGCAGGCCGAAGTCGAGCATCGACTCGGCGGTGTCGACGAAGTCGGCGGGGCGGTCGGTCTCGGGGGTCAGCGCGTCGAGCCCCTCGTACAGCGATCGCTCGCGGGCGTCCTTGTAGCGGCGGGACTCCTTCTCGGTCTCGCGGCGGACCAGCGCGGCGAGCTGCGCCAGCTCCGAGGCGGCGAGGTCGAAGTCCGGGTCCTCGCGCAGGGCCTCCTCGAAGGCGGCCCGGGCGTCGTCGATGTTGCCCTCCTCCTTCGCCTTGACGCCGCGCCCGTACGACGCGAACGCCTCGAAGTCCTCGGTCGGCGCCTGGAGCAGGAGCTGGCGTCGCTCGGCGCGGGACAGCTCGACCTCCAGGCCGTCCACGAGCGACTCGATGACGTCCTTCTCGATGGAGACGAAGTCGGCGACCTCGCCCTCGGCGCGGGCGGCCTTGACGACCCCCCCGGTGGCGACGGCGACGAGGCGCGTGTCGATGACCATCGTCTCCTTGACGACGGAGAACGAGCCCATGACGAGGAGCTCGGCGCCGAGGCCGTGGCCGAGCTCCTGGGCGGACTTCGGATCGATGAACGCGGACTCCCCCAGCTCCAGCTCGGCGACGACCTCGTTGAGGCGCTGCCGTTCGACGAGCTGCAGGCCGGCGACGGTCGACAGGTCGGTGACCATCATGTCGGCCAGCGCCGCCCCGAAGCCGTCCAGCTCGGGGCCGCCGGCGCCCTTGGTCATGGGGAGGACGGCGACGGTGCGGAGGTCGCTCTTGGCCGCGGCGGAGGCCGGCAGCAGGAGCGCGATCAGCAGCAGCAGGAGGCGACTCAAGGCCGCCGACGATACCGCGTGTGGTAGGGGTCGCCCATGCAAGGACGGATCGCGCTGGTCACGGGGGGGAACGACGGCATCGGCTTCTGGACGTGCAAGGCGCTCGCCGACGCGGGCGCGACGGTGCTGCTGATGTCGCGCGACCGCGCCCGGGGGGAGGCCGCGGCGGAGCGGCTCAGCGGTGACGTCCACGTCCTGCAGTGCGATCTCGGGTCGCTCGCGCAGGTCCGCCGGGTGGCGCAAGAGGTGCTCGACGGGTGGGACGCGCTGCACGTCCTGGTGAACAACGCGGGCGCCTACTTCGGGTCACGCGACGTCACCGAGGACGGCCACGAGCGGACCTGGCAGGTGAACCACCTGGGGCACTTCCTGCTGACGTCGCTGCTCCTCGATCGCGTGAAGGCGTCCGCCCCCGCCCGCATCGTCAACGTCTCGTCGCGCTCGCACCTGTTCGGGAAGATCTGGTGGGACGACCCCGAGCTGGAGCGCAACTGGGACGGCCTCCGCGCCTACGGCCAGTCCAAGCTCGCGAACGTCCTCTTCACCAACGAGCTGGCGCGGCGCCTCGACGGGACGGGCGTCACGGCGAACTCGCTCCACCCCGGCGTCATCCGCACCCAGATCGCGAAGAAGCACGGCTGGTGGGGGAGCCGCCTCGTCCACAACGTGCGCGCGCCCTTCGTGATGAGCCCCGAGCAGGGGGCGCGGACGAACATCCACTGCGCGATGTCGGAGGAGGTCGACGGCGTCACGGGGACGTACTTCGCCAACGCCAGGCCCAAGAAGCCCGGCAAGCACACCCGCGATCCGGCGGACTGGGAGCGGCTCTGGGAGGTGAGCGAAGCGGCCGTGAGCTAGCGGCTCACTCGCAGACGAAGGCCTGGTCGCACTCGTCGATCCAGCCCTGGTCCTCGCAGCTCAGGCTCGTGATCCAGTCGATGCAGACGTTCATCGCATCGACGTCGGCGACCTCGCAGTCCGTGAACCAGGCCTCGAAGTAGTGGTCGTAGCACTCCTCGACGGTGGGGAAGACCCCGCAGACGACGGCGTAGTCGGCGCAGTACGCCGTCAGGTACTCGTCGATCGTCTCGATGCGGCCGTCGTCCGCCTCGGTCGCGTCGTCGTCGTCATCGTCCACGGACGGGGTGGGGGAAGGGGCGCAGGCGGCGAGCGCGCACACGAAGAGGCAGCAGAACAAGCGATTCATGGCGCGGCTTATCTATCAATCGGTAGATACTGTCAACACCTCGTACCGGGGACCGACCGTGTCGTGGGGACGGGAGCGGAACAGGGCGAGCCGGCCGAGCCGGACCGGTTCGTTCAGCGGCTCCATCGAGTCGGCCCAGGCGAGGATGGCGTCGCGCTTGTCGGGGGTCATGCGGCGGCCCCGGGGGCGGGCGAACGTCAGGTGCGGCAGCGGCCCGCGCGTCTCGCCTTCGACCCCCGCGAGGGCGGCGAGCCGGGGGCGCCACTTCGCCATGAGGGCGACGACGGCGTCGTGGCCGGGGCCCGGCGCGAGGTCGAGCGTCATGGCGGTCGGGCTCTCCCGCGACGGCAGCGGCAGCGCCCCCCCGAGCACGACGTCGGCGCCCTCCCACGGGATCACGGCGGTGGCGGCGAGGAGCGGCTCGTGCAGCGCGGGGTCGATGCGTCCGAAGTACGCGATGGTGAGGTGGATGTCGGCGGGATGGACCCGCCGCATCTCCGGCGGCAGCGCGCCGTGCAGCGCCTCGACGGCCGGCGTCGGCGGGAGCGGGATCGCGACGAAGCAGCTCGGCGGCGCGGGCACGATCGTCAGGGTATCGCCGCGCGAGCGCGCTATGCTCGGCCCCGTATGGCGCGAGACGTCCGATCCCGGCAACACACCGGCCGCCGCGCGGGCACCGGCCGTCGCGGTCGCGCGCCGCGTCCGGGACCCATGGGGCGGCGTCCGTCACCGCAGAACGACGGGTCCCGGTTCGAGCGCCAGGCCAAGGGGAAGACGCTCCAGCGGCCCCCCAAGCCGAACTCCAGGCGCGCCGTCGACCCCGCCCTGAAGGCGTCCGCCGAGGCGTCCCTGGGCGCCAACCTGTCCGAGGTCCGGGTCCACGAAGGCGAAGACGCCGCCGCGCTCGCCGCCCAGCACGACGCCAAGGCGTTCACCAAGGGACGCGACATCTACCTCGGCGAGCACGTCGGCAACGACCGCAACGCCGTCCTCGCCCACGAGGTCGCCCACGCCGTGCAGCAGTCCGGCGGGACCTCGCGCCCGCCCGAGCGCCGCGGACGCTCCGGGCGCATCGCCGCCGCCCTGTCCGCCGGATCCGCCCGCGCCGTCCAGGGGCGCGCCGCTGAAGCCCAGGCCGACGTCGCCGCCTCCGCCGTCCTCGGCGGCCGCCGCGCCACCGTCAATCCCGTCGCGGGGACGCCGGTCCAGCGCAAGGGCGCCAACGAGAGCGACTCCGGCGCCAACGCCGACGAGAAGGGGTCCGTCCCCGAGTCCGGGCGGAAGGCCGCCGGCCTCAAGAACTACGAGGCCACCCTCGGCAAGTTCCTCGGCGGGCACCTCTACAAGGAGGTCCACGACGCCACCACCGACGGCAAGATCGGCGGCTACGCGGACGACCTCGTCGAGGCCGCGCTCAAGGGCGCCGCCGACCAGCTCGAGGGCGTCGCCGGCATCACCCCGGAGGCGGCCGACGCGGTCGGCAAGGCGCTGACCGCGGAGTTCGGCGACCTGGGGACGCAGTGGGTCGAGTCGACGCCGTCCGGCCAGGACTTCGCCCGCGGGGTCCAGCGCTGGACCGACAACCACCCCGCCGAGGTCGCCGGCATCGTCCTCCTCGCCGCGGGCGCGGCCGTCGCCGCCGACATGAAGATCCCGAAGCTCCACACCAGCCTCGGCATCACCGACCAGCTCCGCGCCGACGTCGGCGCCCGGCTGGGGACGTTCCAGGACATCACCCTGGAGCACCTCGAGGCGGGCCTGACCTACCGCAAGGACAACCTCAAGATCCGCGCGACGGCGGGCTGGAACGAGGACAAGGGGGCCAACGCGAGCGTCGGCATCAGCCTGAGCTGGTAGCGCCTCCCTCCATCATTTCTTGACGCTTCCCTGACGACTTCGACGTGGTCGAGGGGCGACGGCTGCGTTAACGTCGTGGTCGCTGCCGGAGGGACGGCACGAGCTTCTCGCTGGGGAGAGCCCACGTTCGCGTGGGTGGCTCGACTTGCCGGAGCCCTCTGCGATGCGTCGATCCCTCTTCGCCCTCGTCCTCGGTTGCGTCCTCGTCCTGCCCGGCGCCGCCGCCGCGCAGATCGCCCACGGCGGGACCCCCCCGTCCCTCGATCCCGAGATCGCGCCCCACCTCCGCGCCGACGACGTCCCCGTCGAGATCCTCCCCTTCGTCGACGTCGACGCCCTGGAGGCCGAGGACGAGCTGAACGACGCCGTCGGCGGCGCCCCCTGGCGGTACGGCCAGCCCGTCGCCTCCGACGTCTCCCTCGCCACCCACGGCGCTTGGACCGACCTGAACTCGGGCGCCCGCGTGTGGCGCCTCTACCTCCACTCCGCCGGGGCGACATCCCTCGATCTCGCCTTCGATCGCTTCGTCCTCCCCGCCGGCGCCCGCTTCTACGTGCTCGACGCCAACGGGACCGACTGGATCGGCGCCTTCACCGAGCACAACAACAAGGAGGACGGCCGCTTCAGCACCGAGTGGCTCCACACCGACGAGCTCCTCCTCGAGCTCCTCGTCCCCCCCGGAGCCGCCGCCGAGCTCGCCCAGGAGATCGCCGAGCAATTCGATTCCGGTGCCGAGTTCGCGCTCGGCTCGTTCGTGCCGGCAGCCTACGCCGCCGAGCTCGAGCTGGCGTACGTCGTCCACGGCTACCGCACCCCCCGCGCCGGCGCCGACGCCGCGTTCAACAACTCCGGCGCCTGCATGAACAACATCAACTGCCCCGAGGCCGCCGGCTGGGAGGACCCGTCCCGCGGCGTCGCGATGATCTCGATGGGCGGCGGGCTCTGCAGCGGCTCCCTCATCAACAACTCCGCCAACGACGGCACCCCCCTCTTCCTCACCGCGAACCACTGCTGGGGCAGCAACGCGTCGTGGTGGACGATGCATTTCAACTACGAGGCCGAGGGCTGCTCCAACCCGTCCTGGGACCCCGACTCCGACACGATCTCCGGCGCGAGCAACCTCGCCAGCGGCTCCGGCTCCGACTTCGCCCTGTTCGAGCTGTCGTCCGACCCGCCGGCCTCGTACGGCGTCTACTTCCCGGGCTGGTCGCGGTCGAGCAGCGCGCCGACCGTCGGCACCTGCATCCACCACCCCGGCGGCGACATCAAGAAGTGGTCCCAGGCCGACTCCGTGTGGCCCGACGGCAGCTACTGGGGCATCGGCCCGTGGGACGACGGCGTCACCGAGGGGGGCAGCTCGGGCTCGCCGCTGTTCGACCAGAACAAGCGCATCGTCGGCCAGCTCTACGGCGGCAGCTCCTACTGCTGGGGGTCCCAGGAGGACAACGGGACGGACATCTACGGCCGGCTCGACGTCTCCTGGAGCAGCGGCCTGTCCTCGCACCTCGACCCCATCGGCAGCGGCGCGACGTCCATCGACGGCTTCGACCCCAACGTGCCGCTGTCCCCCATCGACGCGGACGTCACCATCGTCGAGCCGTCCGACGGGAGCGTGACCTGCGAGGCGTCGATCGGCGTCCAGATCCAGCTCACCAACGACGGCACCGAGCCGCTGACGTCCGTCGCGATCGACTACCGCGCCGACGGCGGCGCGTGGCAGGAGGACAGCTGGAGCGGAACGCTAGCGCCAGGTGCTAGCACGGTCGTCTCCCTCGCCACCCTCACCCCCGGCGGGGGCTCCCACGAGCTCGAGGTGGAGGTCTCCGTGGCCGGCGACGAGAACCCGACGAACGACGTCGCCGTCAGCGAGTTCAGCGTCGCCGGCGGCGGCGGCGCGACCGGCGTCGACGAGTCCTTCGGGAGCGTGTCGTTCCCGCCGTCCGGCTGGCAGGTCGTCGACCCCGACGGCGCCGAGGCGTGGCAGCACGGCACGAGCGGCGGCGGCAGCGCGTACTTCAACAACTTCGACGACGACTACCGCGGCGAGGTCGACTACCTCTACACGCCGTTCCTCGACCTGACCTCCACGTCGAACCCGACCCTGACGTTCGACGTCGCCTACGCCCGCTACAACGGCGAGTACACCGACGGGATGCAGGTCCACGTCAGCGCCGACTGCGGCGACAGCTGGTCGGTCGTGTACGACAAGGAGGGGACGCAGCTGGCGACCGCGCCGGACCACGGGGAGGCGTTCGTGCCGACGTCCGGCGAGTGGCGGACGGAGTCGATCTCGCTCGCCTCCTGGGCGTCCTCCGACAGCGTCCTCGTGGCCTTCGCCAACGTCACCGGCTACGGCAACAACCTGTTCGTCGACAACGTGTCCGTCGGGACCCCGTCCCCCGGCGACGACGACGACGACGGCCCCGGCGACGACGACGACGACCCCTGGGGCGACGACGACGACGACGGCGGTGACGACGACGACAGCGACGGCCAGGCCGGCGACGACGACGACGGCCCCGCGGACGACGACGACGGCGGCGACGGCGAGCCCGACGACGACGACGGCGGCGGCGACCTGACCGACGACACGTCCGACGCTGCGGTGCCCGGGAAGATGTACGCCGTCACGCCGTACTGCGGCTGCCAGTCCAGCGTCGCCGCCCACCCCGGGTCGGTGTTCGCGGCGCTGTGGCTGTTGGCGCTGCTGATCTCCGGTAGAAGGAGGGCATGAGTGCGGCCCTGATCCAGCAGTTCTACGACGCCTTCGCGAAGCGCGACGCCGACGCCATGTGCGCCTGCTACCACCCCGACGTCGCCTTCTCCGACCCCGTCTTCCCGGACCTGCAGCGCGGCCGCGCGGGCGCGATGTGGCAGATGCTCTGCGACGGGGGGAAGGACCTGAAGATCGAGTTCGCCCCGAGCGGCGACGACGGCGGCCGGTGGGACGCCTGGTACACGTTCTCGGCGACCGGCCGGAAGGTGCACAACATCATCGAGTGCCGCTTCGAGCTCGCCGACGGCCTCATCGTCAAGCACACGGACACGTTCGACCTGTGGCGATGGTCCCGCCAGGCGCTGGGGATGACCGGCGTGCTGCTCGGCTGGACGCCGATGGTGAAGGGGAAGATCCGCGGCATGGCGGGCAAGGGGCTCGACAAGTGGATCGAGGAGCACGGCCTGCCCGAGCTCGGCGCCGCCGAGGCCGCGGCCGGCTGACGATGCCCCTGGACGTCCCCGCCTACGCGGAGTTCCTGAGCGAGCCGCTGCTCGACGAGCTCCGCGCGCGCGCCGCGGCGGTGGACGCCGTCCCCGGGCTGGAGGTCCAGGGCGGCCTCCGCGAGCAGTTCCCGACGATCGAGACGGACGACGCGCTGCGAAGGATCGCGGACGTCTACCGGCAAGTCCGCGGCGAGCTCGCGCAGGTGCTCGAGCAGCGCGTCGTCGACCGCGCCTTCCTCGACGCCGCCGTCGCCGAGTGCGCGACGTCGCCCCTGCCGTGGAGCGATCCCGCCTACCCCACGCCGTTCGGCCGGCGCGACGCCGAGGGTCGCGTCGTCATCGGTCCGCTCGAGGCCTCGTCCCCGCCGCCGTCCGTCGACGTCCCCGACTTCCTCCGCGGCGGGCATGTCACCCTGTTCGGCCCCCCGGACACCCCGAAGATGGCGATCAACGCGATGAACGCGCTCCACCGCCGCCGCCCCGAGGAGCCCGAGATCGTCGCCCGCCTCGTCGACGAGTCCGACGAGGTCCCCCGCTGGGGCGCCGACGACGAGGACAGCAAGACGCCCCTGATGCGGAGCTTCCTGCTGGCGTGCGACAACCTCGTCCGCTGCTTCGACGGGACGCTGTCGTTCACCGACGAGCGGCGCGGCAAGCGGTACGCGCTGGCGGAGTCCGGCCGCTCCCGCCCCATCAAGCGCGTCCCCGGCCTCGCCCTCCCCGACGCGGCCCACTTCGTCGACGGCAGCCCCCTCCCGCTCCACCTCTACGACCTCGTCCAGCACGCGTGGCACAACCGCGACCGCCCCGAGGCGCTCGTCTTCTACGTCCCCAAGCTGGAGAACGAGGAGGAGGCGGCGTACCTGCGGACGCTCCTCGACGCGGCCGAGGACGCCTGCGGCATCGCCCCGGGGACGATCAAGGTGCTCCTGG
The DNA here is from genome assembly GCA_964344575.1 of uncultured Rickettsiales bacterium. Classification (GTDB taxonomy): domain Bacteria; phylum Myxococcota_A; class UBA796; order UBA9615; family UBA9615; genus JAAESI01. The sequence goes on from CAYFOA010000134.1 coordinate 18,082, forward strand.
TCTTCGAGAACCCGCGCGCGATCTTCCGCGTCCCCGCGATGGCGGCGGCGCTGGGGCCGCACTTCGTCGGCGGCAGCCTCGGCTGGCACGACTTCCTCGCCTCGACGGCGCGCCTCTTCCGGCACGAGCCGGCCTACCGCATCCCCGTCAAGGCGGACCCCGACATCGTCATCCGCCACATCAAGGAGTCGCACGTGCTGCTGGCGTCGGCGATGGCAGCGATGGGCGGGATCTCGATCGGCGGCATGTACGGCGTGCTCTTCGAGGAGGGGAACGCCGCCTCGTACCGTGTCTCGATGGTCGGCTACGTGCGGGACGTGGTGACGCAGCTGCGGCGCGGGCTGACCGGCTTCTGGGTGGCGCACCCGGACTTCGTGCGCGTGGGGATCGCGCTGGTGGAGGCGTTCCGGCGCGACGACGGCGGCGACACGCTGCGGCGGCTGGTGTGCGCGCTGGTGCCGGAGTTGGCGGAGCAGCGGCTGCTCCTGGACTTCCTCGACGGCGACGACGTGGACGGGCTGGACCCGTCGGACCCGCGCTACCTCCGGGCGGTGCTGGCGGCGGACCTGGAGACGTCCCCGGTCATCGCGAACGACGACGTCGAGGAGGTCCGGTACAACGTCTTCCAGGCGCTCCAGTACCTCGCCGACTGGCTCTGCGGAAACGGCTGCGTGGCGCTGCCGGCGACGCTCCGGGACGTCCACGGGGAGCCGGTGTTCGTCCGCGTGATGGACGACCTCGCGACGACGGAGCGGTCGCGGTGGGAGCTGTGGGCGGAGGTCCACCACGGGCGGGTGGGGCGCGACGCGTTCGAGCGGATCGTCGCCGAGGAGGTCGCGTTCCTGCGGGGCGGGCCGGACGCCTCGTCGCAGGGGGTGGCGCGGCGCGTCCAGATCCCGTGGGCCGGCGAAGCGGCCCGCTGGTACCCGGTCGCGGTGGACCTGCTGCGGCGGCTGGTGCTGACCGACGACCCGCCGGAGTTCGTGACCCAGTGGGCGCTCCCGTTCACGACGGACCCGGTGCGCGACGCGGCCGATCCGCTCGCCGCCGCCGCTGCCTTCGCCGCGAACCGGTAGGATCGTCCCGATGCGGATGTGGACGCAGGCGGCGGCTGGCTGCCTCATGCTGGCGCTGGCGACGGGTTGCTGGGGACGTCCCCAGGAGGCGCAGTTCTGCGCGAGCCACGAGGGCCAGGCGCTGGTCGCGGAGGAGGGGAACGTCTCCTGCGACGGGGCCGGCGTCGAGGGCGACGTCTACCGGATCACGGTCACCGAGGCGACGACGGTGTACGCCGACGCGGCGAGCCCCGCGGCGTCGGGGGCGGTGACGGCGCTGGCGGGCTTCTGGACGTCCGGCGACGACCGCTCCGAGATGGGGACGTGCCGCTGCGGGGACACGGCCGCAGTCGATCCGACCCGCCCCGAGGACTTCCCCATCTGCCCCACGCAGACGCTGGAGCCGGGCGAGTACGTCGTCGAGGTGACGGCGGGCGAGGCGTGCGACGGGACGGAGGGGTACCGGCTGAAGGTGACGTCGGACGCGGCGACGGTGGAGCAGCTCGGCGACGACGTGCCGCTGGGCGAGGGGACGGGCGACGACGACGACGCGACGGTGGACGACGACGACGCGACGGTGGACGACGACGACGCGTCGGTGGACGACGACGATGCGGCCGACGACGACGACGCGGCGGACGACGACGACACGCTGGCCGAGGGGACGCCGGCGGTGCCGTGCGACGGCTACCAGTTCGTCACCGACGTCTACGTCTTCCCCGTCGACGGGCACGTCACGGTGACGGTCGACACGGTCAGCCCGGCGACGACGTTCGATCCGATCGCGCTGGCGCTGACGGACGTGGAGGTCTTCCTGCCGTCGAGCCAGCTCGCGGCGGGGGACGACCAGGTCGACTGCACGTACCCGCCGCCCCAGTACTCCTGCCCCCAGATGACCTTCGAGCACCAGGGGCTGGTGGCGGTGCTGGTGGGCGGCTACCCCGGCAACTGCAACGCCGACGGCGTGGGCCACTACGCGATCGAGGTCACGGGTCCGGGCGCCCCGCCGGGGCCGGTGACGATCACCGAGGACGACTACGCGATGACGGTCCAGGCGGGGACGACGTACTGCCTCGACTGGGGCTCGGTGTCGTTCACGGAGCCGCCGGACTTCGCGGATCTGCTCGCTTCGGTGGGTACGCAGCTGCATCCGATCCTGATCGAGCCCCTGGGGAACCCGCCGGCGTCGATGCGGATGGCAGCCGCCGCCAGCGCGACCGCCTGCGGTCAGGACCTGGGGGTGCCGACGACCGACACGTCCTGGGACTCGCTGGGGCCGGGCTTCATGCTGGGACCGACGCCGTACCTGCTCGGGACGTCGGGGGGCGTCCTCCCGGTCCACGGCCTCGAGCTGAGCGCGATCACGTCGTCCGGCGCCTCGCGCGTCACCGACGGGACGATCGCGGGGGAGTTCGCGATCGAGGCGGTGCTGTCGGGCAGCTGCAGCACGCCCTTCCTGACCTGCCACCCCTGCCCGGGGGACCCGTCGTCGCAGTGCATCACGGTGACCGGCGAGGCGGCGGAGTGGACGCCGCTGCCGGGGACGTCGTTGGGGGAGGTGGCGCGGTGAGCCGGGTCCTGCTCGTGGTCGCGGCCCTGTTGCTCGCGGCGCCGGCGTGGGCGAACGACACGGAGGCGCACCGGCAGCTCGACTTCGCGAAGTCGGAGCTGAAGGCGGGGCGGTACGACGCGGCGCTGAAGTCGGCGAGCTCGGCGCTGATGCTGGCGCCGACGCTGTACGAGGCGATCTTCGTGAAGGCGCTGGCGTACGAGGGGCTGGGCGACTTCGAGCGGGCGGAGTCGCTGATCGTGGCGTACATCGAGTTCCGCGGCGGGCTGGAGGTCGCCGAGGAGGTGACGGAGGCGCTGGAGCGGATCCGCGCGGGGCCGCCGGATCCGGGGGAGGAGGTCGATCTCGACGCGGTCGAGGAGGAGGACGAGGACGCATCCTCCGAGAACGAGAACGAGAACGAGAACGAGAACGAGAACGAGAACGAGAACG
>CAYFOA010000135.1:0-5740 GCA_964344575.1 uncultured Rickettsiales bacterium
CACTCTGGAGAGGCGAACGTCACGACCGGCTTCGAGCGAAGCGGACGAGTCGCGCTCACGTGCACTTGAGAGCCCCGGAGGTCTTCGGACCTCCGGGGCTCTCTCCGTTCCGGACGTCTATTCCGGTGCCGGGAGGCGGCGCTTCGCGTCGAGCCGGGCGAAGAAGAGCAGCACGTACAACGGCGGCATGGCGAGCAGCCGGTTGAACACGTCGCCGGCGAGCAGCGAGATGATGTGCCGCTTGAGGAACTGCACGCCGGGGCGGTCGGGGGGGTGCATGAAGGTCCGCCGGAAGTCCTCGTCGTACCAGGCGTAGATGAACTTGCTGAAGACGACGAGGGCCGCGCGGGTGCGACGGAGGTAGCGGCGGAAGTCGCTCGCCACGGGGAGGCGGTCGCCGCGGAGCGCCCGGATGGCGGCGTCGCTGACGGTGACCGCGCCGGAGACCGCGAGGTGGACGCCGGAGCTGAACACCGGGTCCAGGAACGCGCCGCTGTCACCGACCATGACCCAGCCGTCGCCCGCGATCTCGCGGCAGCGGTAGCTGAAGTTGGCGGTCACCTCGACGGGGCGGGTGCGCTTCGCCGAGGCGACGCGGGCCCCGACTGCCCGGACGTCGCCGAGGATGCGGTCCCACATGCCGTCGCGGTCGAGCCCCTCCTTCTTCCACGCCTTGAAGGTGTCGCTGTAGACGACCGCGCCCGCCGACGCCTTCCCCCCCGCGAAGGGGATGAACCACATCCAGCCGAACGGGGTGGCGATGATCCCGATCGTCCCCGCGTCCTCGTCGGCGGCGAGGATGACGTCCTCGTAGTGGGTGTAGAGCGCGACCTGGTCGAGGACGGGGTCGGGCTCGCGGAGGCCGAGCTGCTTGCCCAGCAGCGTCGCCCGCCCGGAGCAGTCCAGCGTCAGTCGCGCGCGGACGACCTGCTCGTCGCCGCCGTCCTCGGGGCGGATCCGGACGCCGGTGACGCGGTCGCCGTCGGCGACGAACTCGAGCACGCGGACGCGGTCGAGGCACCGGGCCCCCGCGTCGATCGCGGCGTCCCAGAGGATCCGGTCGAAGACGTCGCGCGGGACCTCCCACGCGTGTTCGGCCTTGGCCCGCGCCGCCGAGCCGAAGTGGAAGTACTCCGTCCGGCGCCCGTCCTCGAAGCAGAAGTAGGCGCCGTACTTCCGGATGAAGCCGGCGTCCTCGAACGCGTCGAGGACGCCGAGGCGGCGCCAGTGCGGCACGGTGCAGGGGAGCAGGCTCTCGCCGATGCAGAACCGGGGGTGGCGGTCGCGCTCGAGGAGGAGCACGTCGACGCCGGCGCGGGCGAGCAGGTGGGCGCAGGTCGTCCCCGCCGGGCCGCCTCCGACGATGACGACGTCGCACCGATCGGGGATCGATCCGGGGGATGCCTCGTTCACGGCGGCGGAGTGTAGACGAGTTGCGCTCCGCACCATGATCAAGGGCCGCCGAGGGTCTATGCTGGACGACTCATGTCCCGATCAGGACGAACGGTGGATCCATCACAATTGCGCGCGTCCGGGGACTTCGTCCAGGCGGGCCGGATCCACGAGTCTCGCCACGAGATCCAGCAGGCCATCGACTCGTACGTCTCCGGTCGGGCGTGGCAGGAGGCTGCGCGCCTGCTCAGCTTCCAGGGGCGCTTCCGCGAGGCGGGCATGACGCTGCTCCGGTCGCTGCCGGATCGCCCGACCCCCGTCATCCGGATCTCCCCCGACGTCCGCCGGGACGCGATGAACGCGGCCCTCTGCTTCGCCCGCGGCGGGGCCCGGAAGGAGGCCGTGGGGCTGCTGATCAACCTCGGCGAGCACCAGCGGGCCGCCGGCCTGCTCCAGATGGCGGGGCTCCGCGACGAGGCCGTCCGCGCCATGCGGGGCGAGCACATCGAGGGGTCGCCGTGGCCCCCGGGCATCCTCTTCAACCCCGCCGCGGCGGGGGGCGACACGCTCGACTCCGGTCCGTCGTGGTCGTCGAGCACCCCCGCGGGGGGGACCTCCGGGGCCGACGAGGCGGCGCCCTGGGAGTCGGACTCGAACATCCGGACCCGGCCCACGACGCGGCCGACGTCGCGGCCCGGGGGCGGCGAGCCCGACTACCTCTCCTCGACGCCCGTCCCGCGGTACAGCACGCCGCAGCCGTTCACGTCGCCGGCGCAGCCGCGCGATCCCACCCCCACGCCGCTGCCCGCGACGCCCCCGCTGGCCGACAGCCTGGCGTCGTCGCTGGAGTTCACCCCCCTGGGGCTCGAGGACTCCCACCCCGGCCCCAGCCGCGGGGACAGCGGCCGCAGCGCCCGCGATCGCAGCACGCCCACGCCGCTGAGCCGGACGCCCGTCCCGACGTCCACCACGCCCGCGCCCCGGAAGCGGCGCAGTGTCCCCGGGGTGCGCGGCCCTGGGCGGCTCCGCCGGGGGACCCCCGGGTCGCTGGTCCAGCAGGAGCTGGCGTCGTACCTGGGGACGTCGCCGGACGACCGCTCCTACCCCATCGCGGTCAACCGGATCATCGAGCTGGTGTGGAACGCGGAGCTCCTCTCGGCCCGCGTCACGCGCTTCCTCGACGACTACCTCGCGCGGGTCACGGGGAGCGCCATCGACCCCACCGCCTACGCGACGCTGTACGCGCTCGGCCGGCTCTTCGAGTTCCACGACCGCATCGACGGGAGCAAGCAGGCCTACCGCGGGCTGCTGGGGGCGGCGCCGGACTACGCCGACGCCCAGGTCCGGATGCAGAACATCGAGGCCGGCCTGGCCGAGGCGGTGGGCGGCTCGTGGCAGCCGGTCCACCTCCTGATCGACGGGGTCCACAAGTTCTCGCCCCTGCCCGAGTTCGACGACATGCCGGCCCTCGGCGAGGCACCCGCGGGGGGCGTGGCGGCGCCGCCGTCGGGGACCTTCGATCGGGACGCCGCCCCCGCGCCGGCGCCGCGCGCGTCGCACACCGACGAGACCGTGGACTTCACCGACTACCACGTCGCCCCCGCCGAGCCGGCCGTCCCCCCCGGGCGCCTCACCGCCGGCGGCGACGAGACGATGGACGTCGACGACTACATCACCGCGAGCAACATGCGCGCGGCGGGCACGCCGGATCCGCGGGTCACCACCGGCGGCGGCCGCGGTGTGGGGACGAGCAGCGGGGGGGCCGGGTCCCAGTGGTCGGGCGACGGGACCGGCGCCTACCCCGACACCGATGACGACGGTGCGATCTCGGAGGGGACCGTCATCGCCAACCGCTACCAGATCAAGGGCCTCATCGGCTCCGGCGGCATGGCCCACGTCTACGCCGCGACCGACCTCGAGCTCGAGGAGGTCGTCGCGATCAAGGTCTTCCAGCAGGTCGTCCAGAACCGGGCCGGCCTCGACCGCTTCCGCCGCGAGATGAAGCTCAGCCGGAAGCTGGTCCACCCCAACATCGTCCGCATCTACGAGTTCGGGACGTGGCGTGGGGCGCGCTTCATCACGATGGAGCTGCTCGACGGCGACGATCTCGAGAACTTCATGGAGAAGCGCGGCGGCGGGCCGATCCCGGCGTCGGAGGCGCTGCGGCTGATGATCCAGGCCTGCGACGGGCTGGGCGCGGCCCACGAGGCCGGCGTCATCCACCGCGACGTCAAGCCCCAGAACCTCTTCGTCATCGAGAACGGCACCCGCCTCAAGGTGATGGACTTCGGCATCGCCAAGGTGAACAACAACGCCGCCTCGATCTCGGTGACGGGCGTCCGCGTGGGGACGCCGCGGTACATGAGCCCCGAGCAGATCCAGGGCGACGCGAAGGTGACGCCCGCGTCGGATCTCTACGCCCTCGGCGGCGTGATGTACGAGCTCTTCACGGGCACGCCCGTGTTCCAGGAGGAGGACCTCGTCCCGCTGCTGCTCAGCCACATGACGGAGGCGCCGGAGCCGCCGTCGAGTCGCAACCCCGACATCAACAGCGAGGTCGAGGCGATCATCCTCCGCCTTCTCAGCAAGTCGCCCGACGACCGGTACGCGTCCTGCGCCGAGCTGAAGAAGGCGCTCCTGAGTTCGTTCGTGGACAGCCAGCGCTGACCGCGTCTCCCCCCTGATGGCGCGCCGCCTCGACCAGCTGACGAACGCCGAGCTGCCGCTGAACCTCGGCCAGCTCACGCTCACCAGCGTCCTCGGGGTGGGGAGCACGGGGCGGGTGTTCCGGGCCGACACGCGCGGAATCGGGGGGTTGCCGCGGGTGGTCGCCGTCACGGTCCTCCAGCCCGCCGGCGGCGCTCCCTCGGCCGAGCCGTGGGGCGTCGTCATGCGCGCCGTCCACCGCGCCCGGACCCTCAAGCACAAGGGGATCGTGCAGACGTTCAGCGCCGGCGAGCGGGACGGGCTGCCGTTCGCGGTCACCGAGCTGGTGGACGGCGTGACCCTCACCGAGCTCGTCGCGGGGGGCGGACCGCTGCCGCCGCGGAACGTCCTCGACGTGGGGATCCAGGCCTGCTCCGCGCTCGCCGCCGCGCACGCCGACGGCAAGCCCGACCACCTCCAGCTCCACCTCGACATGCGGCCGTCGCGGGTGATGGTGGGGGCCGACGGCGTGGTCAAGCTGCGGGGGTTCGGCCTCGCCGCGCTGGCCCGGGTCGACGGCGGGCGGATCCCCTTCGAGCCGCCGGAGACGCTGGGCGGCAAGGCGCCCGACGCCCGCACCGACCAGTTCGGGCTGGGCGCGGTGCTCGCCTGGGCGGCGCTCGCGGAGGCCCCCTTCGAGGTCGCGCCCGACGCCGCCCCCGCCCACCGGGTGGCCGCGATCGTCGCCGCCGGGGCGGGCCGGCTGGCCGAGCGCCTGGGGGCGAAGGCGCCCGGGCTGGGTCCCGTGCTCGCGCGGATGTGCGCGCCCGACCCGGGGCAGCGCTACGCGACGATCACGGAGGCCGAGGCGGCGATGCGCGAGGTCCGCGGCGGCCTCCCCCGGGGCGAGCGGCTGGGGCGGCTGGTGTCGGCGCAGTTCGGGCGGGACCTGGGCGAGCTCACGGTCCCCGGTCCGGTGCCCCGCCCACGGGTGGAGGGCGCCGCGCCGATGCCCGTCCCCGCGCTCCGGGGGGAGAAGCGGAAGCCGCCACCGGCGCCCACGAGCAAGCCGCCGAAGGAGGGGGCCGAGGCGGACCTCCCGGCGGCCGACGCGGGGGGGCTCGGCTCGGCGATGGCGATCGATCCCATCGACCTGACCGACGAGGCGCCGCCCGAGGGCGCGGACGAGCTCGTCGAGGAGCGGCCCACGGGGGCTCCCCAACCGCCGCCCGTGGCGGTCTCCCAGCGCCCCATCGTGGCCGCGCCGCCCCGCGCGCCGGGGCCCCCGCCGGGCGGGCGCGACGACGACGTCCCCACCGAGCCGGGCCGGCCCGACAGCGAGCTCGAGAGCCTCGACGTCGTCCCCGCGATCTCCGACGACAGGATCGCGATCCGGAGCCAGGTCGAGCTGGAGCCGACGGAGCTCCCGACGGTGGTCCCCAAGCCCAAGCGGCTGACCCGGTCCCCGCCGCCGATGAGCGCGCGGCCGCTGTCCCGGCCCTCGTCGGGGTCGATGCCCGCGGCGGGAGGCGAGGCGCCCGCGCCGCCGGCCGAGGTGGGCCCGTCCGCGCCGACGACGAAGCTGCCCGAGCCGGCCGATCCTTCAGCCGCGCCGGGGCCGCCGGGGGCGCCGGGGCCGTCGGGTCCGACGCTGCCGCTGCCCGGGCCGTCGCCGGCGGGGCCCGGGCCGTCGCCCGCGGGG
>CAYFOA010000135.1:5858-21024 GCA_964344575.1 uncultured Rickettsiales bacterium
GGGCTCGCGTTCATCGGGCTCCGGCTGGTGGCCGACCACCCCGAGTGGCTCGGCGGGCTCGCGGACGGGGGCGAGCCGGCGGCCGCGGCCGACGCGGCATCGCGGAAGGCGGCGGCGGCGGGGCGGTCTCCCGGGGCGGACGGCGCCGCCGGCGAGGGGGAGCCGGGGTCGGGTGCGGCCGACGAGGGCGCAGGCGCGGACGGTGAGGCAGTTCCCGAGCCGGGTCCCGGCGACGACGGTGGGGGCGCGGGGGCGACCGCCGAGGCCGACCCGGCGATGGGCGACGGGGCGGACGCCGCCGCCCGCGAGGAGGCCGGCGCCGAGGATCGGGACGCCCGCAAGAGCGCGGAGGCCGACCGCAGCGGAGCCGACGACGACGTCTCGGCGCCCCCTCCCGGAGTCCCCGGACGGGCGACCCGGCCCGCGCCCAGCGAGCGGGCGAGCGTGGGCGGCGACCGTGGGGCCACCTCGTCTCCGTCGCCGTCCCGTGATCGGGACCCCGAGCCGCCGCCGTCGAGCGATCTCCCCCCCGGCAGCGTGACCCTGGCGGTCGAGCACCGGCCCGTCGCGGCGGGGGACGCGGGCGCCACCGACCTCGTCCAGGTCAAGATCCCCGGCGCCCCCGCGGACACCCGCGTGACGCTCCACTCGGGTCCCGCGGGGGGTCCCTTCCAGCAGCGGGCGATGCGCTCCCGGGGGTCGGGCCGGTGGGAGGCGTGGCTGAACTTCGATGTCCCCGGGGGGACCGCGATGGAGTACTGGATCGTCGCCTCGCACCCCGCCGCGGACGCCGACTCCGCGTCGGGGAGCCGGTCCGCGCCGCACGTCGTCGAGGTGCGATGACCGCCGGGCGCTCGATCTCGGGGGTGGAGTGGGTCTGGCTCGCGGCCGACCGGATCGCGCCCCCGTTCTGCAACCAGCTGGTGGTCGAGGGGGACGGCGCGGGCGTCGGGTACGACGAGCTCGTCGACGCGGTGAGCGCCGCCGCGGAGGTCCAGCCGGGGAGCCGGGTCCGCCGCCGGGGGCAGCTCTGGGTCGCGGACGGAGGGGCCCCCCGGGTGCGCGCCGTCGACGGCGCCGGGTGGGACGGCCGCGGCCCCGACGGCGCCCCCTTCCTGCGCGTCCCCCTGCCTCCCGCGCACGCGACGTGCGAGGTGCTGTCGGTGACCGGCGGGGACGTCCCCCGCCTCGTGTTCCGGACCCACCACGCGGCGATGGACGGGCAGGGGACGCTGCTCTTCGCGGACGCCGTCTGTGCGGCACTCCGGGGCGAGGCGCCCCGACCCGCGGAGGCCGGGCCGACGACCGACGCGAGCCTCGCCGCGTCCGCCGGGCGGAGCGCCGAGCCGGCGGTCCCCATCGACTGTCCGCCGCCGGTGCGGGGCGTCAGCGGCGGGGCGAGCCGGGGCGTCACGTGGCGACGGCGGCGGGTCGCGGGCCGCTTCCGGCGCATGCTCCCCCGCCTCGCCGTGGCCGTGGCCGCCGCCGCGGGGGAGCCCTGTCGGGTCGACGTCCCCGTCGATCTCCGCCCCCTCCGGCCCGACCTCCGGAGCAGCGCCAACCTCACCGGGCTGGTCCGCCTCCCGGTCGCGCCGGCGGACGACATCGTCGCCGTGACGACCCGGCTGAGGGGCCTCCTCGACGCCCGCGCGGGGGCCGACTTCGTGCTCGCCGCGTCGGCGCTCCGGCGGCTCCCCCTGGCGGTCATCGCGGCGGGGGGCAAGGCCAAGGCGGCCCGTCAGCTGACCCTCGGCCGCTACGGGACGACGGCGACCCTGAGCAACCTCGGGCGCCTCGACCTCGATCGGTTCGCGGCCCCCGGGTTCACCCCCCGCGCCTCGTTCTTCATCCCCCCGGGGAGCCCCGGCCTGCCGCTCTTCGTGGCCTGCAACGGGGACGCCGCGGGGGTCGAGATCTGCGCCACGATGCCGGCCGCGCTGGCGTCGCACGGCCGCCTCGAGGGGCTGCTCGACCGCTTCGAGGCAGCGCTGACGGACGGAGCGGACGCGTGAAGATCGACGCCTCGGCCCTCAGCGGGAAGCAGCGCTACTGGACGATGATCGACACGATCGTCCCGCGCCCGATCGCGTGGGTCCTCACGCTGGCCCCCGACGGCGTCCCCAACCTGGCCCCGTTCTCGTTCTTCAACGGCGTCTGCGCCCGCCCCCCGATCGTGTCGATCGCGATCGGCAGCAAGCCCGTCGACGACGGCGCGGGGGGGCGTCGCTTCGTGGACAAGGACACGACCCGGAACACCCGCCACCACGGCGCGTTCGTCGTCCACCTCGCCCCCGCCGCCCGCGCCGCCGAGGTCCAACGGACGGCGGAGGACCACCCCGCGGGCACCGACGTCCCCGACCTCCTGGGCCTCGGTACGGTCCCCGGCACCTGGACCGACGTCCCCCGGATCGACGCCCTCCCCATCGCGATGGAGTGCCGCCTCCACGAGATCGTGCCGGTCGGGAGCCCGACGACGAGCCTCCTCCTCGGCGAGGTCCTCGGCTGGCACGTGCACGACGATCTCGTGGACGACGAGGGCCGGATCCGCGTCGAAGGCTGGGATCCCCTCGCCCGCCTCGGCGTCGACCGCTACGGCGGGGTCACGCCCCTCGGGTGACGCCGACGGGCGCGCCGCCCAGGATCGCGGAGCGCTCGAGGGCTTCGATCCAGCGGAGATCCTCGACGGCGTCCTCCATCGTCCACGACGTCGCCGGGGAGGCGCCGTCCAGCCGCGCCAGCCAGTCCTGCACCGCCCCCGCGACGGCCTGATCGTCGTCGTCGAGGGGGGCGCCGGGGAGGGGGGAGGGGACCTCGAGGAGCTGCTCGGCGTGGAGGCGCCAGGCCTGGGTCACGTCGACGCCGTCGATCGTCTTCGCCACCCGCTCCACGGGGAGGTCCTCGCCGCGACCGTCCCGCCACCGGCGGACCGCGCCGGCCGCCCCGATCGTCCCGCCGTCGCACAGGATCCGCCAGCCCCCGCCGAGCCACGGCGCGTCTCCCCCGAGGTGGTGGCCTTCGCCTTCGCGGAGCTGGAACACCGCGCCGCCGTCGGTGAGCACGGACCCCGTGAGCAGCGGCTCACGGTCCACTCCGCGCCCCAGGTCGACGCCCGTCAGCACCCGCATCCCCACCGCCCGACGCGCCTCCGGACGCCCCAGCAGCGCCCGCGCCACCGCCGTCGCGTGGTACCGGTAGCCGGCCCCGTCCGACGCGATCATCCGGACCTCCCCGACGAACCCCTCCTCTACGACCCGCCGCCAGAACCGGACCTCCGGGAACCGCGGGTTCTGCTCCGCCACCTCGACCGTGAGCGTGGCACTGCTCGCCAGCTCCGTCGCGTCCGACGCCGTCATCGCGAGCGGTGTCTCCAGCAGCGCGGGGAGCCCTCGAGCGAGCACATCGCGGGCCACCTCGCCGTTGTGGTGGCAGGAGACCGCGACGACCGCGGCGCGAGCCCCCCAGCCGGCCGCGTCGTCGAGCGTGAGTGACCACGGGAGGCCCAGTTCGTCCCCGAGCTGGTGCGCCCGGGCCTCGCCCCGGCCGACCACCCCGACCAGCTCCACGGCGTCCCCGAACCCGACCGTGAGCACGCGTGAGTGCAGGCGTGCGCGGCTGCCCGCCCCGACCAGGACGACCGGCAGGGGGGCCGTCACAGGGCGACCGTGAGCTCGGTGGAGAAGTCGTTGGCCGCGTTCAGGGGCAGGCAGATCCCGCCCGAGCAGGCCTGCAGGGTGACTCCCCGGGCCTCGGGGACGACCGAGCTCCGGCCGTCGAGGAGGGCGTCGAGATCGACGTCGGGGCGGAGCTCGTCCAGCGGCCCCACGCACACCGCCGACAGCGTGAGTCCGTCGTCGCTCACGGTCCACAGCCAGCTCGTGGGGAACCCCGGCGACTCCAGCGTCCAGTCACCGATCTTGACCTTGCTCGCGACCGCGCCCCGGAGGTCCCCGGCCTCCAGCTTGACGAGGTACGCGTCCCCCGCGAGGCGGTCCCGGACCTCGGGCTCCGCGAGCTGGCGGGCGAGGCGGTCGCAGCCGTCGCAGTTCTTCGCGGAGACCACCAGCCAGAGCAGCCGCCGCCCGAACGAGCGCGCCCGGCGGGCGTTCTCGGCGACAACGTCGGTGGCGTCGAGGAGCTCGCTCACGCCGCCAGCCACGCGTCGACCATCCGCGGTAGCGCCGTCTCCGCCCCCTCGGCGATCACCACGTCGAACGGGCCGCCCGCGGGGGCCGGGTTGACCTCGATGCAGACGGCCCCGAAGTGCTTCGCGATCGAGACGAACCCGGCCGCCGGGTAGACGACCCCGGACGTCCCCACGCTCACGAAGAGACCGCAGCGCGCGAGCATCGACTGGATCGGGTCCATCGCGTACGGCATCTCTCCGAACCAGACGACGTCGGGCCGCATCCGCCGGCCGCACACCGCGCACCGGGCGTCCCCCTGGGGGCCGCGCACGTCGATCCGCGGGTGGGCGTCGGTCCCCTCGCACTTGAGCCGCCGCAGCGAGCCGTGCATCTCGACGACGTCGGACGCCCCCGCCTCGCCCAACAGCCCGTCGACGTTCTGCGTCACCAGGGCGCAGCGCTCCGCCCCCCACGCCGCCTGGAGCCGCACCAGCGCGTCGTGGCCGGGATTGGGGCTCACGCCCTCGACCACTTCGCGCCGGTAGTCGTAGAACCGGCGGACGAGCTCGGAGTCCGCCCGCCACGCCTCGGGGGTCGCCAGCTGCATGGCGTCGTGGCCTTCCCAGAGGCCGCCCGCCCCGCGGAAGGTGGGCACGCCGGAGGCCGCGCTCAGGCCGGCGCCGCTGAGGATGACGACGCGATCGTCGGGTCCGGGGGAGGGGAGGTTCACGCGGCGGGAGCATAGCGCGGCGATCGACGCCTTTGACGCGACCGGAGCGCTCCGGTAGAGACCCTGCATGGTCGCGCCGTCCACCGAACGCAGCATCTTCCGACCGGTCCCCCGCACGGGCGTCATCTACGTCATGACGGAGGCCGCGAAGCACGGCTTCCACTACGGCAACGGCGACTGGGCGAACCTTGGCCAGGGCGCGCCGGAGACGGGGCCCCTGCCCGGCGCCCCCGCCCGGGTCGAGTCGATCGCGCTGGACGCGGAGGTCGCCGAGTACGCCCCCGTCGGCGGCCTGGCCGACCTCCGCGCCGCCGTCGCCGACCTCTACAACGCCCGCTACCGCCGCGGCATGCCGACGCAGTACAGCGCCGAGAACGTCGCCATCTCCGCCGGCGGCCGCCTCGGGCTGACGCGCATCGCCGCCAGCCTGGGGAACATCCACCTCGGCCACTTCCTCCCCGACTACACCGCCTACGAGGAGCTGATCGAGCTCTTCCGCGCGTTCGTCCCCATCCCGATCCTCCTCGACCGGTCGGAGGGGTTCACCCTCCCCGTGGACCGCGTCCGGTCCGAGATCGTCGGCAAGGGGCTCGGCGCGTTGCTCCTGAGCAACCCCTGCAACCCGACCGCCCAGGTCGTCCGCGGGGGCGCGCTCCGGGCGTGGGTGGACTGCTGCCGCGAGCTCGGCTGCGTCCTCATCCTCGACGAGTTCTACTCGCACTACCTCTACGGACCCGCGGCCATCGGGGGGACGCCCGCGCTGTCGGCAGCCGAGTTCGTCGAGGACGTCGACGCCGACCCCGTCCTGGTGGTCGACGGGCTGACGAAGAACTGGCGCTACCCGGGGTGGCGGCTGTCGTGGACGCTGGCGCCCAAGGACGTCATCGAGCGGCTCACGTCGGCCGGATCGTTCCTCGACGGGGGGCCGTCGCACCCCGTCCAGCGGGCCGCCCTGCCGCTGATCGACGTCGCCCACGCCGACGCCGAGGCGCGCGCGATCCAGACCGTCTTCTCCGAGAAGCGGAACTTCGTCGTCGAGCGGCTCCGGTCGATGGGGATCGGCCTGGAGGCCGCCCCCACGGGCGCCTTCTACGCCTTCGCCTCGCTCGACCACCTCCCCCCCGGGCTCCGCGACGGCATGTCCTTCTTCGAGGCCGCCCTGGAGCACAAGGTGATCGTCGTCCCCGGCGAGTTCTTCGACGTGAACCCGGGCCAGCGCCGCACGCACATCCCGTCGCGGCTCAAGCAGTTCGTCCGGATCAGCTTCGGGCCGTCGCTGGCGACCGTCCGCACCGGGCTCGACCGGCTGGACGCGATGATCGCCTCGGCCTAGCCGGCCGGCGCCGGGTCTGCCGTCGCCCGTTCGATCTCGACGAGCACCCCGTCCCACAGCGCGATCCGCGCCTCCAGCGCCGCCCGGGCCGCGTCCGTGGCCTCGCCCCAGCGCTCCTCGTCGTCGCCGCACAGCGACATCAGCATCCGCCGCCCCATCGGTCCGTGGGTCTCCCCGTCGAGGTGGATGTGGCGCTTGAGGTAGAGCCGGAAGTTGGCTCGGGGGTCCGCCGTCGCGGGCGCCCCCAGCCGGCGCGCCACCCGCCCCGCGAGGCCCCCCGAACGCACCCCGGACCGCCGGTCCATCTCGCGCACGAGCCGGTCGAACATCACCGGGATCAGGTCCTCGCGCGCGAGCAGCAGCGCCGCCGCGACCTCGTGCTCGGGCCGCTCCGCCGTCGCCATCGTCGACCGGACGAACGTCTTCGTCGCCTCGGCGATCGTCAGCGGCGCCAGCGCCTCGGCCGGCGTCGCGCCCCCCCGCA
Organism: uncultured Rickettsiales bacterium; assembly: GCA_964344575.1. GTDB lineage: Bacteria > Myxococcota_A > UBA796 > UBA9615 > UBA9615 > JAAESI01. The sequence continues at coordinate 12,530 of CAYFOA010000135.1, forward strand.
GCGCCGCCTCGAACGCCCGCACGGGGGCGTCGTCGGCGCCGATCTCGCCCATCGCCTTCAGGTACAGCGCGTAGTGGCTGAGGTACTCGTCCCGCCCCACCTCGTCGGTCTCCTCCTCGAGGACGATCTCGTTGATCAGCCGCGCCGCCAGCGGGTTGTCCGGGGGCAGCCACGGCGTGTCCACGCACGTCAGCCGCTTCTGGAGCGACTTCGCCAGGGTCATGAAGTCCCACACCGCGAAGACGTGGTTGGCCATGAACACGCGCAGCCCCGCCTCGGTCCGCACGCGCAGGTAGATCGGGTGCGTCGCGAGCTTGTTCTGGAACGGCTCGACGCGGCGGCAGAGGATGGCGAACGGGTCGTCGCCGTAGCGGAAGTGGCGGGTGCCGGGCTGGATGGCGGCCTCCTCGGCGCCGGAGTGTAGCCGGTCGCCCCCCCGCTGCTAGGGTTGCGCGCCGTGACCCCCGAGCAACGCTTCGAACGACGCTTCCTGCCCGCCCTCTTCCTCCTCAGCGGGATCTCCGGCCTCGTCTACCAGGTCGTCTGGATGCGGATGCTCATCCGCGTCTTCGGCATCACGATCTACGCGACGTCGACCATCATCGCCGTCTTCATGGGGGGCCTCGCCCTCGGCGCCTGGATCGCGGGCAAGTACGTCACCCGGGGCAACCCCACGCTCCGGACGTACGCCTGGATCGAGGTCGGGATCGCGCTCGCCGCCGTCGCCGCGACCGTCGGGATGAAGGCGCTCCCCGGCGTCTACGCCTCCTTCTTCCAGGGGGACCCGAGCGCGATCGGCGGGGCCTCGGCGACCGAGGTGCTGCTCCGGCTGGCGCTCTCCGCCGCGGTCCTCCTCCCCCCGACCGTCCTCATGGGGACGACGCTCCCCCTCATCACCCGCTGGATCACCCGCGAGGACGCCGAGGTGGGGGACCGCCTCGCGCTCTTCTACGGCCTCAACACGCTCGGGGCGGTGGCCGGGACGTTCGCGTGCGGCTTCTTCGCCATCGCCCTGCTCGGGGAGTTCGCCGCCGTCGGGGTTGGCGTCGCCATCAACCTCGGCATCGCCGTCGCCGTCGCGCTCCACCCCGCCGCCGCCCGGCCCGCGTCGGACGTCGCCCCCCCCGCCGCGTCGACCGGCGAGCCCGACCCCGCCCGCGTGCGCGTCTTCCTCGGCCTCGCCGCCGTCTCCGGGTTCTGCGCGCTCGCCTACGAGGTCATCTGGACGCGCCTCCTCGTCCTCGTCCTCGGCAACTCCGTCTACGCCTTCTCCACCATGCTCGGGACGTACCTCGTCGGCATCGCGCTGGGGAGCCTCGTCGTCCGCCGGTGGGCCGACAAGCTCGCCTCCCCCGCGCTCGTGTTCGGCGCGCTGCAGCTCGGCGTCGCCGCCCTCGGCGTGTGCAGCATCCAGGTGTTCCGCGCGATCGGCGCCCGCGCCACCGCCCCCCGGTACCTCTACTCGCCCCTGACCGACGCCGGCGACATCCAGCTCATCTTCGCCTACGCCGCCCTCGTCATCCTCCCCGTCACGCTCCTGCTGGGGATGATCTTCCCGCTCCTCGGCCGCATCGTGACGACCGACTACCGCGAGGTGGGCAAGTCCGTGGGGACGCTGTACGCGGCCAACACCGTCGGCGGCGTGCTCGGCGCGCTGGCCACCGGCTACGTCCTCGTCCCCGCGGCCGGGGCGCAGGGGGCCTTCTACCTCGCGACGCTCCTCAACCTCGCCGTCGGCGTCGCCGTCCTCGCCCTCGTCGGCGCGCTCCGGACCCCGAGGGTCGTCGCCGGCGTCGTCGCCGCGCTGCTGGTGGTGGTCGTCGTGGGACGGACCGACAAGGACGTCTTCTTCGAGGTCATCGAGCGGCGCCTCCACCTCCTCGACGGCCTCGGCCCCGGCACCGTCTACTTCCACCACGAGGAGACGGCCGCGGCGCTGACCGGCTACCGGGCCCCCGACAAGCGGGAGATGCTCCTCATCAACGGGATCATCACCTCCGGCAAGGGCATGCCGGGCGCGCTGATGGCGCACGTCCCGCTGCTGATGCGGGAGGCGCCGGAGTCCGCGCTTGTCATCTGCTTCGGGGTGGGGACGACGTTCCGCGCCGCGGTCGAGCACGTCGGCCGGGTGGACGCCGTCGAGCTCGTCGCGGGGGTCGTGGGGAGCTTCCCGTGGTGGGAGCCGGACGTGGCCGACTTCCTCGAGCGGGACGACGTCAACGTCTACATCAACGACGGCCGGAACCACCTCCTCCTCGCCGAGGAGCGCTACGACCTCATCGTCGTCGACGCCGCCCCGCCCATCTTCAGCGAGGGGACGGTCAACCTCTACTCGATGGAGTTCATGGAGCTGACGAAGGCGCGGCTGACCGACGACGGCATCTTCATGCTGTGGGTCCCGACGCCGTGCTTCGAGGACGACTTCTGGTCCATCGCGCGGAACTTCCACGAGACGTTCGACCACGTCGGGATCTGGAGCCTCCACGACATCGCGGGCGTGCTCCTGATGGGGTCGGCGGCGCCGCTGGAGCATGACCTCGACGCCGTCGCCCGGCGGATGGAGGATCGGGGCATGGCGACGATGGCGCCGTGGCTGACGATGGAGCTGTACACCGAGGGGATCGTGATGACCGAGGCGGAGCTCCAGGAGCACGCGCTGCGGTACCCGCCGGTCACCGACGACCGCCCCCGCACCGAGTACCCGCTGGGCCGGTTCCTGCGCGACGAGACCTTCTGGTACCTGCCGCACTTCGTCCCCGGGCAGAAGCGGCCCGCGAAGTGACCGACGCCGCCGCCGCCGCCTTCGAGTTCTGGTTCGACTTCAGCTGCCCCTACGCCTACCTCGCGTCGTCCCAGGTCGAGGCCCTGGCGGCGCGGACGGGGGCGACGATGGAGGTCTGCCCGTTCCTCCTCGGCGGCGTGTTCCGGGCGCGGGGGACGGCGCAGAACCTCGCCCACACGCTGGGCTCCGCGAAGGCGGCGCACAACGCGGCCGACCTGCAGCGGCACGCGGACCTCTTCGACGTCCCCCTGGGGACGCCCCACCACCACCCGATGCGGACGGTCGGGGCGCTTCGGGCGCTGCTCGCGGCGCACGAGGCGGGGCACGCGATGATGCCGCTGGTCCACCGCTTCTACGCCGCCTACTGGATCGACGGGGTGGACCTGTCGACGGACGACGGGGTGGCGGACATCCTCCGGGCCGCCGGCCTCGACGCGGACGCGCTCCTCGCCCGGAGCCGCGACCCCGCGATCAAGGACGACCTCCGCCGCCGCACCGACGTCGCGCTGGACCGCGGCGTCTTCGGGGCCCCCGCGTTCGTCGTCGGCGACGACCTCTACTGGGGCCAGGACCGGCTCCACGAGGTCGAGGCGGCGCTCGGCGGCGACGTCCCCGCCCCCGTCCCCGACCCGGACGCGCGCTGCGTCTTCTACTTCGACTACAGCAGCCCCTTCACCTACCTCGCGGCGACCCGCGTGGACCGCCTCTTCGCCGGCGGCGTGGACTGGCGGCCGATGCTCCTGGGCGCCGTCTTCAAGCAGGTCGGCGCCCCGAACGTCCCCCTGTTCGCGATGAACGACGCCAGGCGGGCCTGGTCCGACGCCGACCTGAGCCGCCAGGCGGCCGCCGCGGGGGTGCCGCTCGTCTGGAACGAGCACTTCCCCGTGAACACCGTTCGCGCGCTCCGGATGACGATCCTCGCCGACCCCAACAGCGCCCCCGGCAAGCGCTTCGTCCGGCGCGTGTTCGACGCGACGTGGGTCGAGAACGAGGACGTCTCCGACCCCGACGTGCTCGCCCGGTTGGCCGACGAGGCAGGCCTCGACGGCGCCGATCTCGTCGCCCGCGCGGCCGAACCCGAGGCGAAGCACGCGCTCTTCGAGGCGACCGCCGCCGCCGTCGCCGCGAACGTCTTCGGCGCTCCGACCTTCGTCGTCGGAGACGAGCTGTTCTGGGGGAACGACCGCCTGGAGCTGGCGCTCAGCTCGGGTCGCAGATGATCGGCACGCGGCTCGGGTAGGCCATCCCGAACGTCACGCACATCTCCTGCGGGAACTCGAGGGGGTGGTCCTCCCAGTTGTCCCAGGTGCACGTGGTCGTGAACGTGTCGTCCGGCGTGACGACGAACTCGCCCGGCTCGAACTCGACGTACATCGGCGCGTCGCGCATCCACGCCTCCCACTCCTCGACCTCGTAGATCCGGGAGACGTCGCCGTCGGCGTCGGTCCGGTCCACCGCGAACGTCTTCCCCCACTCGTGGAGGTGGCCGCCGAGGTAGAGCAGCTCGAACGTCTCCTCCCAGCCGCAGTCGAACGACAGGCTGTAGTCGTCGGTGTTGGCCGGGATCTCGAACTCGGTGACGGTGTTCACGAACGGCGCCGTCCACGTCTCGACGTCGTCCTCGGGGACGAGCTCGAGGTAGGCGGCGTCCTGCACGAGGATGTCCTCGTCGCGGACGTTGACGTAGTGGCTCTGGAGGATGATCCGGGTGCCCGACTCGAGCTGCGCGCCCATGCCCGCCGGCAGCGAGAACTCGTTGATGACGCCCTCGTCGTCGAACTCGATGCCGCCGCCGATGATGATCGGCTCCATCGACGTCATGTCCAGCGACTCCGTCTCGGTGCAGTCCCAGGACTCCCCGTCGGCCAGCTGGTGCTCCGGCGTGCTCGTCCCGAACACGACGACGTGGTGGCCGTTGGGGCTCTGGTAGTTGACCTGCGCGACGATCGCCATGTCGTCGCCCTCGTAGGTCGTGATCCAGCAGAGCTGCCGCTCCTCCCCCGAGGGGATGACGTACTCGGGCGAGGTGTAGACCAGGGTGTTCTCCCCCGGCGTGGGGAACTCGCGGCGGAGGTCGAGCGGCTCGGGCTCGGCGGGGGCTCCGCAGGCGGTGGCGAAGAGGGCGATGAGCAGGGCGGCGACGCGCATGGCGGTCCTCCGGCGGGTCCTACGGGTTGAGGAAGTTGAAGAAGACCTCCGCGGGCGACTCCTCGCCGGCGATGACCTCGAACTGGTTGTCGTTGGGGAGCGTGACGGGGTCCCCGTCCTCGGGGCCGCGGTCGTCTTCGGTGGAGTTGCCGTCGGAGTCGACGAAGCCGAGGATGACGACCCACCCGGCGGGGAGCTCGTCGGTGACGTGGAGGACGCCGGTGGTGAAGTCGTCCCCCGTCATGTCCACCGTCTCGACGTGGATGTCGCCCAGCACCTCCGCGTCGTCGTCGGGGCCGATGCCGCTGACCTGCTCGGAGAGGTAGATGGACCCCCAGAAGCCGCCGATGGCGGGCTCGTCCATCTCCGCCGCCCAGTCCTCGTCGATCCGGAAGGAGACGGCGAGGGTGCCCGTGGTGGGGGCCGCGTCGTCGTCGTCGCCCGCCGCCGAGTCGTCGTCGTCCCCGACCGGGGGGCACCCCGCCAGCAGCGCGGCGGCCATCGCGAACAGCAGCAGGTGAAGGGTCGATCGCATCCCGGCTCCCAAGGACGGAGGACCGTACCACGCGGTCGGGGCGCGTCCAGCGCGGCGTGCGGCCCGGTGCCCGGTGACAGACGCGCGCAGACGAGGCAGTCTTCGCGGATGCGACGCCTGCAGAACCCGTGGATTGCCGCCGCCCCCTACCTCGTGGCGGCGTTCGTGCCGCTCCTGATGGCTGCCGACTGCGCCACGATCGAGCCGACGATCGGCGCGATCCAGACCGAGGTGTTCGACGGCAGCTGCGCGTTCGGGTCGTGCCACGGCTCCCCGACGTTCGAGGCGGACCTCGACCTGGAGACGAGCGCCGCGCAGTCGTGCGTCAACCTCGTCGGGGTGGAGTCCGCCGAGAACCCCGGGGAGATGCGCGTCATCGCCGGCGACCCCGACAACTCCCTGCTCTACCAGGCGCTCCTCACCGAGATCGGCGACGTCCGCGTCATGCCCCCCGGCGGCGCCAACGACCGCCTCCCCGACAACGAGATCGAGGCGATCCGGCAATGGATCGAGGACGGCGCGTCCTGCGAGTAGCCGCCGCCGCGGCCCTGGTCCTGGTCGCCGTCGCGGCGGCCCCGGGGTGTGGGGATCGTCCCGCCGTCGCCCAGTCCTCGGGCTCGGTCGTCGAGGACCCCCCGACCCCCCGCCCTCCCGGCCCGTACGTCGTCGACGGCGCCCCGCTCCCGGGCCCCTGCGCGGCCCTCACGGCGGGGACGGCGCTGAAGCTCGCGCCCGTCGTCGCCGGCCTGCACCGTCCCGTCTACGTCACCGCCCCGAAGGGTGACCCCCGGCTCTTCATCCTCGAGCAGGACGGCTTCGTCCGCGTGCTGAAGGACGGCGCCGTGGCGGAGACCCCGTTCCTCGACGTCAGCCGCGAGATCCGGACCCGCAACCCCGAGCAGGGCCTCCTCGGGATGGCGTTCCACCCCCGCTACCCCGCCGACCCGCGGGTGTTCGTCCACTTCACCCAGCGCGCCGGCGGGACGGCGATCGTGGAGTACCGGGTCGACCCGAAGGCGCCGGACGTCGTGGACGCGGCGAGCGCGAACGTCCTCCTCGAGGTCGAGCAGCCGTACGGCAACCACAACGGCGGCCACCTCGAGTTCAGCCCCGCCGACGGCTACCTCTACATCGGCCTGGGGGACGGCGGCGCCGCCAACGACCCCCACGAGCACGGGCAGAACAAGGGCACCTTGCTGGGGACGATGCTCCGGATCGACGTCGACACCCCCCCGCCGCAGGGCGCCGCCTACGCGATCCCGCCGTCGAACCCGTTCGTGGACGAGCCGGGCGTGCGGCCGGAGATCTGGGCGTGGGGGCTCCGCAACCCGTGGCGCTACCACTTCGACCCGGTCACGCACGAGCTGGTCATCGGCGACGTCGGCCAGAACGCGGTCGAGGAGCTCGACTACCACGCCCCCGGGATGAAGGCGGGGACCAACTACGGGTGGGACGTCCACGAGGGGACGCACTGCTTCGGTGGCCACGACGGCTGCGGCGAGGACGGCCTCGCCATGCCGCTCATCGAGTTCGAGGCGTACGCCCCCTGCAACTCGATCACCGGCGGCCCGGTGTACCGGGGGACGTGCCTCCCCGAGCTCGCGGGGACGTGGTTCTGGTCGGACTACTGCCACGACTTCATCGCCACGTTCCGCATCCAGGGCGGCGTCGCCGTCGACCGGCAGGACCTCACGAAGTCGCTGGACCCCGACCACCGGAAGCTGATCGGCGTGTCGAGCTTCGGCGTGGACGGCTTCGGGGAGGTCTACGTGCTGAGCCACCGCAGCGGAGTGGTGTACCGCTTCGTCGGAGGCTAGTCTCCGCGCTTCATGGCAACCGCGCAGCACCCGTACTTCGACTGGTTCGGGGTGGACGAAGCCGCGCTGGCCCGGGTGCTCAACGAAGCGCTCGGCCGCGGGGCGGACTACGCCGACCTCTACTTCGAGCACGCCCAGGGCGGCTCGATCACGCTGGAGGACGGCATCATCAGCCGCGCCTCGTCGCACGTGGACCGGGGCGTCGGGATCCGCGTCGTCGTCGGGGACCAGACGGGGTACGCGTACAGCGAAGACCTCGACCTGCCGTCGATGCTCAAGGCGGCGCGGACGGCCGCCACGATCGCGGCCGTCGCCACCGACGAGGTCCCCCCCGAGGCGTTCACCCGGCCCGACCGGACCGACCTCTACACGATCGACCGCAACTGGGAGGACGTCGGCGTCGCCGAGAAGCTCCCCCTGCTGCAGAAGGCGGAGGCGTTCGCGCGCGCCGCCGAGCCCCGCCTCGAGAAGGTCACCATCTCCTGGGCGGACAGCGACGAGCGCGTCCTCATCGTGACCTCCGAGGGGCAGATCACCGCCGACCGGCGGCCCATGTCGCGCCTCTGGTGCAGCGTCGCCGCGAGCAAGGACGGCGAGGTCCAGACGGGCGCTTCCAACATCGCCGGCCGGCGCGGGATCGACTGGTACACCGACGAGCGCGTCGAGGCGATGTGCAAGCAGGCGGTCGACCGGACGATGATCCTCTTCGACGCCCGCCGCCCCCCCGCGGGCGAGCTCCCCGTCGTGCTCGACGCGGGCGCCAGCGGCATCCTCCTCCACGAGGCCGTCGGCCACGGCATGGAGGCCGACTTCAACCGGAAGGGGACGTCGATCTACTCGACGATGATCGGCGAGAAGGTGGCGCCGGACTGCGTCACCATCGTCGACTCCGCCCTCCACCCCCACGAGCGCGGCGCGCTGAACGTCGACGACGAGGGGAACCCCACCGAGCGGACCGTCCTCGTCGAGAACGGCGTCATGCGGACGTACCTCCACGACCGGATCTCGGCGAAGCACTACGGCGTCGACTCGACCGGCTCGGGGCGGCGGGAGTCGTTCCGCCACATCCCGATGCCGCGGATGCGCTGCACCTACATGGAGTCCGGCCCCCACGACCGCGACGAGATCATCGAGTCGGTCAAGCTCGGCATCGTCGCGGAGACCTTCACCAACGGCCAGGTCCAGATCGGCGCGGGCGACTTCACCTTCTACA
>CAYFOA010000136.1:0-20697 GCA_964344575.1 uncultured Rickettsiales bacterium
GGCGACGACGACGACAGCGGCGACGACGACGACGACTTCCCGATCATGGAGGTCGGCCTGATCACGATCGACTGCGTCGACGAGGTCGAGGGCCGCGACCTGACCTCCAGCTGGACGGTCACCGTGGACTTGTTCGGCTGGCTGACCGAGCCGGTCCTCCTCATCTGGGACCAGAACGACGCCTCGGGCTACTACTTCATCGACTCGCACCAGCCCTGGATCGGCTTCGACGACGGGTGGGACAACCCCGACTTCGGCGACGACGGCGAGTACGACCAGTGGACGATCGAGTTCGAGGGCTTCAGCACCATCGGCGAGACCGAGGACGGCAGCCTGGGCTCGCTCTTCCGCTGCTACGACAGCAACGGCGTCGAGCAGATGGACAACTTCAACTACATGGTCTGCGGGACGGACTTCGAGTACGGCAACACCGAGTGCTGGTTCATCGGCGACCACTTCGGCGGCGACGCCGGCCCCGGCGACGTCGGCACGGTCGGCGGCTTCGGCGACGGCGTCGACGCGTACGACGCGACGTTCCAGTGGGACCAGGGCGACCCCGAGGCGCCGTTCGTCTACAACCCGAGCAACCCCGACTAGCCGGCCAGGCGCGCCAGCGCGCCGGGATCCCGGATCCACTCGAGGAGCGGGGCGAGGGCCTGCGGGTCCGCGCCCTGCCACTCCAGCTCCTCGAGGGACTCGGGGATTGGCGCGTCCTCGCGGAGGGTGGCGAGCGTCCGGTAGAGCATCGCGTCGTCCCGCTGGGCCGCCAGGTTCGCCGCCAGGGTCGCCGCCCCGCGCACCTTCACGTCCCAGTCGGCGACGTCCTCCGGGATCTCCGCGATCGTCCCGTAGCGGGCGAGCACGGTGGCGGACGACTTCGCGCCCCACCGGGGGATGCCGGGGATGCCGTCGGCGTCGTCGCCCACGAGCGCGAGCCAGTCGGGGATGGACCCCGGATCGACGCCCCACTTGGCGCGCACGCCGTCCTCGTCGATGACCTTGCGCCGCATCCGGTCGAGCATGATGACGCGCGTCCCCCGGACGCACTGGGCGAGGTCCTTGTCGGGGGTGCACATGACGACCTGCTCGACCCGGTCGTCGGCCGCGAACTTCGCCGCCGCCGACGCGATCCCGTCGTCCGCCTCGAACTCGACCAGCGGCCAGACCGCGACCCCCATCGCCCGGCACAGGTCCTCGGCGGGCCAGAACTGCGACGTCAGCTCCTCGGGGAGCCCGAAGCCGGTCTTGTAGCCGCCGTAGAGGTCGTTCCGGAACGACTCGATGACGTGGTCGAAGGCGACGCCGACGTGCGTGACGTCGTCCTGGTTGAGGAGGAAGCTCAGCGACCGCACGACCCCCCGCAGGGCGCCGACCTCGCAGCCGTCCGTCCCGGTCCGCTTGGGGTTGCCGAAGTAGTGGCGGAAGAGCTCGTAGGTGCCGTCGACGAGGTGAACCTTCATGAGGCGCGCATCCTACGCTTGACGGTTGGTCAAGCTTCTTTACCATCGGTGCCGATGACCCAGACCCGCCAGGAGCTCTTCGCCCGGTCCCAGGCGCTGACCGAGCGCCTCGTCGTCGGCGACCCCCTCGTCCAGGCCTCCCGCCTCTTCTACGGCGAGGTGATCGACCGCCTCCGCGCGCGCGGCTACCCCGAGGTCCGGCTCTCGCACACGGCGCTGCTGCAGGCGCTGGACCGGGAGCACGGCAGCCGCGCCACGGAGATCGCCGAGCGGATGGAGATCACCAAGCAGGCGGTGGGGCAGCAGATCGCGGACGTCGAGGCGCTGGGGTGGGTCGAACGAGTCCCCGATCCGTCCGACGGACGTGCGAAGATCGTCCGCATCACGGCGGCCGGCTTCGCGGTCGTCGTCGCAGGACTGGAGGTGTTCGCCGAGCTCGAAGGCGAACTGAGGGAGCGACTGGGCGACGAGCTGTTCGCGGCGCTGGGCGAGAGCACCCGCGCGGCGCAGCACGCCCTGGAGGAGATCACCGATGCATGACCTCGTGATCCGCGGAGGCACCCTCGTCGACGGGACCGGCGAACCCCGACGCACCGCCGACGTCGCCATCGACGGCGACCGCGTCACCGACCTCGGCAAGGTCGGCCCCGGCCGGCGCGAGATCGACGCCGATGGGGCGCTGGTGACCCCCGGCTGGGTCGACATGCACACCCACTACGACGGCCAGGTCACCTGGGACCCGTACCTCACGCCGAGCGGATGGCACGGCGTCACCACCGTCGTGATGGGCAACTGCGGCGTCGGCTTCGCGCCCGCGCTGCCCGACCGGCACGACTGGCTCATCGGCCTGATGGAGGGCGTCGAGGACATCCCCGGCGCCGCGCTCGCGGAGGGGCTGACGTGGGGGTGGGAGACGTTCCCCGAGTACCTCGACGTGCTCGAGTCCTCCCCCCACGCGATCGACTTCGGCACCCAGGTCCCCCACGGCGCGGTCCGGGCGTACGTCATGGGCGAGCGGGGGGCCGCCAACGAGGACGCGACGGCGGACGACATCGCCGCCATGGCGGACATCGTCCAGCAGGGGCTGGAGGCCGGCGCGCTGGGGTTCAGCACGTCCCGCACGATGCTCCACCGGGCCGCCGACGGCCGGCTGATGCCGGGGACGTTCGCGTCTCACGAGGAGCTGTTCGGCATCGCCGCGGGGATCCGGCGCGCGGGCCACGGGACGTTCCAGCTCGCCGCCCAGCACGAGGACGTCCCCGGCGAGATCGCGTGGATGCGAAAGCTGGCCGCGGACTTCGGCGTCCCCGTCTCCTTCAACCTGTCGCAGATCGATCCCCAGCCGGCGCTCTGGCGGGAGGGGCTGGCGAAGCTCGAGGCGGCGGTCGCCGATGGGCTGCCGATGGTCGCCCAGGTGGCGGGCCGCGCGATCGGGATCCTCTTCGCGTGGGAGGGGGCCGGCCACCCGTTCATGAACCGGCTCCCCTACCTGAACCTCCACCAGCTCCCCATCGCCGAGCGGATCGAGCAGCTGAGGCGGCCCGAGGTCCGGGAGGCCATCGTCACCAGCGAGCCGTACGCCCTGGGCGAGTTCGAGGACTTCGTCACCCAGAGCTGGCACAAGATGTACGCGGTCGGCGCCGACCCGGTGGACTACGAGCCGGACGCGTCGCGCTCGCTGACGGCGATCGCGCAGGCCCGCGGCTGCCGCCCCGAGGAGCTCGCCTACGACGCGCTGATGGCGAACGACGGCCAGGGCTTCGTCTACTTCCCGCTCTTCAACTACAGCGACAACTGCCTCGACCCCCAGCACGAGCTGCTCACGCACCCGCTCACGCGCATCGGGCTCTCCGACGGCGGCGCCCACTGCGGCGCGATCTGCGACGGCGGCATGCCCACGTTCATGATCACTCACTGGACCCGCGACCGGACCCGGGGCGGCCGGATCCCGCTGGAGCGGATGGTCCGGATGCAGACCCGGGAGACGGCCGAGCTGTTCGGGCTCGGGGACCGCGGGCTGCTCGCGCCGGGGATGAAGGCGGACGTCAACGTGATCGACCTCGACGGGCTCACGCTGGAGGCGCCGCGCATGCTCCACGACCTGCCCGCCGGGGGACGTCGCCTCGCCCAGCGGGCCCGCGGCTACCTCGCGACGGTGTGCAGCGGCGTGGTCATCCGCGAGGGGGACGAGTTCACCGAGGCGCTCCCCGGCAAGCTGGTCAGGGGTCCCCGAGGCGCTCGAGCGTGAGTCGGAACTCACGGTCGTCGAAGGCCTCGCCGTCCTCCTTCCAGAGGGTGTCGCAGACGACGCGCCCGGCCTCGTCCCGGTGCCCCTCGAAGCGGCCCACGAGCCGCCCGTGGTGGAGCAGCGGCACGACGTAGTACCCCCACCGCCGCTTCGCCTTGGGCTTGTAGACCTCCCACAGGTACTCGAACCCCCACAGGTGCTCCACCAGCTCACGGTCCCAGAGCAGCGGATCGAGAGGGCCCAGCGCGCGCATCCGTGAGTCCTGCTCGGGGAACTCACGCTCACGCTCACGCCAGTCCGCGGGCACCAGGTACTTCCGCTTCAGCCCCTCGACCCGGACGATCTCCAGCCCCTCGCGGAACCGTGAGTCCGTCCTCACGGTCTTCGCCAGGGCCCACCAGGGACCCGCGTTGAGGGGGAGCATGCCCGCCGCCTCGACGCGGGCGCGCACCGTCCACATGCCCCACTCACGGTCCGGCTCACGGTCGTGATGATCCGGGAACGCGCGCTCCGGGAGGTCGTACCGCTTCCCCTGCCGCGTGCGGCCCACCACGACCACGTCGCAGGCCGACTCGAGGCAGTCGATCGCGACCATGTTGAAGGTCGTCTTCCGCGCCCACGGGTGGTCGTACTTCGCCTTCGCCATCCCCCGGTCCGTGAGCTCACGCACCAGCGACGGCCCGCGCTCACGCAGCTCCGCGACCACCTCGTCGAGCAGCCCCTGGGGCGGGCGACCGCACATCTTCCGGTACGGGAACCAGCCCGTGCGGTGCAGCTCCTTGCGGTAGTGCGGGAAGGCGCTCGGGGGGAGGAGGCAGCGGACCTTGAAGTAGTGCTCGAACGCGTGCCCGGGGAACACGTCGCGGAGGACGTCGCCGCGCCGGGCGCCGTCGACGCGGGCCATGGCGACGAGGTCGGGGCTGGTCCCGATCCGGTCGAGGGGGTCCAGCTGGATGCAGCCGAGGCGCTTCAGCAGGGCGGGGACGTCGCCCGCGAAGGGCTGTCGCAGGGCGAGCTGCCCCGTCAGGTAGTCGCGCGCGTCCGCGCGTGAGATCGTCGCGATCTTGGGCTTGGCACTGTTCACCTGTTCAGTGTAGCCTCGGGGCATGTCCGCCGTACAGCTCCCCCTCCTCGGCCACGCCGAGCCCGAGTTCGACCGCCAGCTGAGCAAGGTCGAGCGGATCGAGCTCGGCGCGGAGTCCTGGCTCGACCACTGCCCCGGCTGGCTGGGCGGGCACGCCACCCTGATGGACCGCCTCCAGCGGACGACGACGTGGCAGGAGACGACGCAGAATCTCTACGACGGGGTGGTGGCGACGCCGCGGCTCGTCGCCGGGGGGGACGACATCGTCCCCTACCCCGCCCTGCGGAGGATCCGGCAGGCGCTCCGGGCGCGGTACGAGCTGCAGTTCGGGGCCCCGAGCGCCGCGCTCTACCGCGACGGGCGGGACAGCGTGGCGTGGCATCGCGACCGAGGCTACCGCGACCGCGCCCACGACGGCTGCGTCGCCACCATCTCGCTCGGCGCCCCCCGCACGTTCCTCGTCCGGCCCGTCGGCGGCGGCCGCTCGATCAAGTTCCGCCTCGGCTGGGGGGACCTGATGGTGATGGGGGGCCGGACGAACCGGCGCTTCGAGCACTCCGTCCCCAAGACGGCCGAGCCGGTCGGGCCCCGGCTCGTCGTCATGTTCCGGCACGGCTTCTAGGGCCGGCGTCCCGGTCAGGAGAACGGCGGGCCCGTCACCCAGGCCACGAGCGACGTGCGCTCGCCCCGGGTGACGGGTGCGACCCGGTGGCGGAGGTACGAGGGGAAGAGGACGGCGTCGCCGAGGCCGAGCTCGACGGGGACGCCGTCGACGACCCCGAGCTCGAACGCGCCGCCGTCGAAGTCGTCCGTCAGGAGCACCGACACGCTGAGCTTGCGGCGGCTCGCCGCGCCGGGGCCGAGGTCGACGTGCCAGCCGTACTCGTCGCCGTCGCCGTACGTCGCCACCTGGAGGGGCTCGAGGCCGTCGATCGCGAAGCCGAAGTAGTCCTCGTTCAGCGCCCGGACGACCGCGAGGAGGCGGTCGGTGACCTCGCGCGCGACGTCCCCCTCCGCCAGCCACGCGACGGACGAGCGGCGCACGACGCCGGCGTCATCCGCGGACGTCACCACCGAACCCGCCCGCGCCCCGCCGGCCCGCGCCGCCGCGACCACGGCCGCGCACGCGTCGGCGTCGAGGAGGCCCTTGGCGACGAGGAACCCCGCCACCGCGTCGCGCTGCGACCGCATCGGCGGAGCCTACCCGCGGCGGAGGTCGCCCGGAGGCGTCCGCGGGGTGTCCGCGGACGTCCGGACGCCGTCCGGTCGGCCCCGGTCTGGATCGCGATCGACGGACGTCGCCGCACCGCCGGGAGTTGGCACGCCCTGTGAACTGCTCCCGGACCGAAAGCCCGACCCCCGGAACGCCCCTCCCGGAGCCACCATGACCCGCACGCCCCTCACCCTGGTCTTCACCGTCGTCCTCGCCGCCGCCCTGACCGGCTGCGCGAGCGACTACCACCTCGGCCCGGTCGCGCTCGACGCCGACGACGTGTGCGACGGCCGCTGCGACGACGGCATCCACCCGGTCCACGTCGCCGGCTCGGTCCACGACGCCGCCACGGGCCTGCCCGTCGGCCCCGTCACCGTCTGCAGCCTCGTCGACAGCGGCCAGGACTGCGTGACCTCCGACGCCTTCGGCGCGTTCGACTTCTTCGCCCGCACCGGCACCATCGCCGGCGCCGCGCGGCCGGACCTCGTCGTCCTCACCCTGTCCGCAGACGGCTACGTCCCCGCCGTCCACAGCTTCGAGGCCGGCGACGCCCGCGGCTACGCCTGGAACGTCCCCCTGATGGCGGAGGCCGACTTCGAGGACCAGGCCGACCGCGTCCGGGTCGAGGCGTCGGCGAGCCGCGGCCACGTGATGATCCACGCCGACGACCTGCCGCAGCACGGCGACGTCGGCTCGACGTCGGCCAAGGCCGAGGACGCGTTCGACACGACCGCCTACCTCCGCTTCGCGGGGACGGCGCCCACCTTCTATGCCGACGAGGACGGCAACCTCGACGGCCGCCTCAAGGATCTCCAGGACAGCGGCGACGCCATGCTGCTGAACGTCCGGGCCGGCCTCCAGACCGTCACCCCGTGGCGCGGCGGCGGCGATGCGGGCTGCCTCGCCACCAGCGGCTGGGGCGGCGCCCGCCCCGGCACCTTCGAGGTCTTCGTGCTCCCCGGCCACGTCAGCTTCACAGGAGGTGTCTGCCGCTGAGGGGCGCTCGCGGCAGCCGCTTCCGGGAGGGGGAGCGGGGCGGGAGAAGGGGGAGGAGGACGGGGGGAGTGCGGAGGCCGGAGGTCCGAGGGGCGGGCCTCCGGTCTTCTGCGTTCTCGCGGACTTCGCGCCCCCGCCGGATCTTCAGGGTCGATCGCGGCCTGGGGGATTCCCCCATGCCCTCCATACGTTCGGGTTGCAACGAGAGAGGCTCGTCGGCGGCGACCGCGCAGGTATCGGGTCACCTCGCGCGGCGTCGCGGCGACTGGCGGCGGCCCCGTCCCCCGGGGCCGCCGTCACGCCGTCCGGAGGGCGGGATCAGACCCGCGTGCAGGTCCGGTTGATCGTCGCGAGCACGTCCCACAGCCGCGGCAGGTGGTCGGCGATGAGCGGCTTGCCCGTCGTGATCAGCGCGACCGACAGCGCCCGCGTGGGGTCCGCCCAGCAGTGGATGTTCATCAGCCCGAGGTGCCCGAAAGCGTCGGGGCTGTCCGGTCCGAACGGGGACAGCCGGCGCGCGCCGAGCATGAACCCGACGCCGTAGCGGATGGGCAGCCCGAGGGTGAAGTCGAGCTGGTGGTAGGCGGTCTCGGTGCACGCCCGGTGGACGGTCCGGGGCTCGAAGACGCGGACCCCGTCGAGCTCTCCGCCCTGCCGCAGGAGGTCGAAGAAGCGGCAGGTGGCGTCCGGCGTGGCGACGATGTTGGCCGACGGGACGATCGCCTCGAGGAACTCGCGCCGGTTGGCCAGCTCGGCGGCGCGCGGGAACGACATGCCGAGGGCGCGGTCCGCGATCAGGGAGAACGGGGGGACGGGCCGCGGCCCCGTGAACGCGCCGAGGGCGACCTCGCCGACGCGGTCGGGGGCGATGCCGTAGTTGAACGTCCCCAGGCCGAGGGGGTGGACGACCTCCTCGTCGAGGAACGTCCGGATGCTCCGGCCGGTGACGCGGTGGACGATCTCGGCGAGCACGAACCCGGCCGTCAGCGCGTGGTAGCTGAGGCGTCGCCCCGGCGGGGTCTCCAGGGTCGCTTCGCAGCAGCGCCGGCAGATCTCCTCGCGGTCGTACAGGACGTGCAGCTCCTCGGCGGACGTCTCCACGAACGGGACCCCGGCGCGGTGCGCGAGCAGGTGCGCGATGGTCACCTTCTCCTTGCCGTGGCGGCCGAACTCGGGGATGTACTCGGTGACGCGGTCGGCGACGTGGAGGACGCCGCGGTCGTCGAGCATGTGGATGACCATCGCGGTGACCGCCTTGGACGCGCTGAAGAGGCAGTAGGGCGTGTCCGGCGTGGCCAGGACGCGCTCGGCGTCGGGCGGGTCGAAGGGGGCGTTGCCGCGGGCGTGGCCGACGGCGCGGTCGATCGCGAGGGCCCCGTGGCGGCGCACGGCCAGCGCGACGGCGGGGTACAGGCCGGTGGCGTAGAGCCGCTCGACCGTCGCCCAGATCCGCTCCACGCCGTCGCGATCGAGGCCCGCGTCGGCCGGATCGGCCTCGCGGTCGGTCGCCGCCGTGACGACCGAGCGGAAGTTCCGGGGGACGGCGACGCGCTTCCCCGGGAGGAGCCGGTGGACGAGGCGCATGGGTCAGCCGCCGATGGTGACCTCGTCCTCGCCGGTCGGGCCGTCCTCGCTGAGGTCGCTGGGGGTCACGACGCAGCGCCACACCTCGCCGGGGAGGGTCTGCTCGCCGGGGACGAGGTGGGGCTCGACGTCGACCGCGCCGAGCTCCTGCTCGTCCACCCACCAGGAGTACGAGTAGGTGACGGCGTCGCCGTCGGGGTCGACCGAGTCTTCGACGACGGCGCAGGTGAGGAGGTCGTTGTCGCCCGGCGCGGGGGGGTCGATGGCGACGACCGGCGCGCTCGGGGGTTCGTTCAGCGGACCGCACGCGGCGAGCAGCAGCAGCAGGGACATCAGGGAGGATGCGCGCATGCCGTCAGGGTATCGTCTCGGCATGCAGATCAACATCACGTGGTGCGTGCCCTGAAACTACAAGGCGCGCGCGGACAGGTTGTCCGCCCACCTCCAGGAGCAGTTCGGCGCTGACGTCACCCTCGTCCGGGGAGCCGGCGGGGCGTTCGAGGTCGAGGTCGACGGCCGGGTCGTCTTCAGCAAGCTGAGGGAGGGCCGCTTCCCCACTCACGACGAGATCGACGTCCTGATCGGCGGAGCGTAGGCCGCTCACCGCCGCCACAGGGAGTTGACGAACCAGCCCCGCGGGTCCTCGAAGAGCTGCTCGACCCGGAACCCGGACGACGTCGCCAGCGCGTGGATGTCGCCGGGGAGGTACTTGTACGAGTACTCGGTGTGCAGCGGCTCCCACGGCCGGAAGCGGAACTGCCGCCGCAGCGCCTCGACCCGGACGGTCTGCTGGGCGAGGCTGACGAGGTAGCTGACCATCGCCCCCTTGAAGACGTCGTAGGTGCCGTAGTGGCGCCACTTCGCGAGGTCGAAGTCGGCCCCCAGCTCGCGGTTGATGCGGCGGAGCAGGTTGAGGTTGAACTCGGCGGTGACGCCGGCGCGATCGTTGTACGCGGCCAGCAGCAGCTCGATGTCCTTCTTGAGGTCGAAGCCGACGAGGAGGCGGTCGCCGGGGTGGAGCCGCGTCCACAGCCGGCGGAGGAACGCCTCGGCGCGGGGGCGGTCGAAGTTACCGATGTTCGAGCCGAGGAAGAAGACGAGGCGGGGGCGGCCCTCGAACTCGCTCCGGAGGAACTGGAGGCCGTCCTCGTACGACGCGACCACGCCGGCGATCTCGAGGTCGGGGAGCTCCGCCCGCACCGCCGCGACCGCCGTCCGCATCGCGCCCTCGGAGATGTCGACGGGGACGTACCGGACCTGCGCGCCGGACGCGACGAGGTGGCGCAGCACGATGAGGGTCTTCGACGCGTCCCCCGCGCCGAGGTCCACCAGGTCGAAGGGAGCGCTCGCCAGGGGGGCCGTGATGTCGGCGGCGTGAGCCGTGAGCACCTCGGCTTCGACGGCCGGGGGGTAGTACTCGGGCTGGGACATGATGCGGCGGAAGAGCTCGCTGCCCGCGTCGTCGTAGAAGTAGCGCGACGAGAGGTACCGCGGCTTGCTCGACAGCCCCTCCAGCACGTGCAGCGCGAACTCCTCCTCGCCGCCAGCGTGTCCCCGTCCAGCACCCGGTAGCCGTCCCCCGTCATCGATCCTCCGCGAGCCTCAGCCCGGTGAACTGCCAGCGCTTCTCGGGCGGGAAGAAGTTGCGGTAGCTCAGCCGGAGGTGGTCCGCACCGGTGGCGCAGGAGCCGCCCCGGAGGACGCGCTGGCCGCTCATGAACTTGCCGTTGTACTCGCCCAGGGCGCCGGCGGCGGCGCGGTAGCCGCGGTACGGCAGGTAGGCCGACGCGGTCCACTCCCACACCTCGCCGCGCAGCCAGCGGGGGGCGGCGGGGTCGGCGACGGGGCGTCCCACGGGCTCGAACACGGCGTCGTCCTGGAGCGTGCCGCGCTGGTCGTCGCGGTCGGCGGCGCGGGCGGCGACCTCCCACTCGAACTCGGTGGGGAGCCGCTTGCCGGCCCACCGGGCGAAGGCGTCGGCCTCGTAGAAGCTCACGTGGCTCACGGGGGCGCCCGGGTCGGGGTCGCGGCGGCCGTGGAGGGTCGCGACGGAGCCGTCGGGCTGCCAGTACAAGGGCGACGTCCAGCGCTCACGCTGCACCGCGTCCCAGCCGTCGGAGAGCCACAGCGACGGGGTGGAGTAGCCGCCTTCGTCGACGAACTGCCGCCACTGGGCGTTGGTGACGGGGGACGGCGCCAGGGCGAACGGCTCGAGCCAGACGCGGTGGACGGGGCGCTCGTTGTCGAAGTGGAAGCCATCGGTCGCGCAGCCGGCCTCGCAGCGGCCGCCGTCGTGGGCGATCCAGGGGGCGTCGCCGGGATCGGAAGCGGGGCCGAGGTCCGGGGGCGGCGGGACGTACGCGGGGTGGAGCGGGTTGCCGGCGAGGACGGTCTTGACGTCGGTGAGGAGGAGCTCCTGGTGCTGCTGCTCGTGGTGGAGCCCGATCTGGATGCGGCGGAGGATCTCGGAGTCGTCTCCGGAGCGCGCGAGCAGCGCCGCCATCGCGTCGTCGACGTGGCGGCGGTAGGCGGCGACCTCGGCCACGGTGGGCCGGCTCAGGGTCCCCCGGCGGGGGCGCGGGAACTGCTCGCCGACGGCGTTGTAGTAGCTGTTGAAGAGCACCTTGAAGGCGGGCTCGAAGGGGGCGTACCCGGCAGCGAACGGCTCCAGGAGGAACGTCTCGAAGAACCAGGTGGTGTGCGCGAGGTGCCACTTCGTGGGCGACGCGTCGGTCATCGTCTGGACGACCTGGTCCTCGACGGCGAGCGGCTCCGCGAGGGCGACGGTGCGGGCGCGGACTCGGGCGTAGTCGAGCAAGGGGCCGGAGTCTAACGAAGGGAGGGGCCGGTCGCCGTCGCGACCGGCCCCTCGTTCGTCAGCGACGGACTAACCGCCGCAGGGGCAGGTCGGGCAGCACGGCATCACGCGCCTCCTTCACTTCTCGCCTGAGGACGGTGCGGGGATGACGCACACGGCCTCGGGGCTCGCGCAGCAGGCGCAGGCCTCGAGGGCGTCGGCGATCGCACGCAGGCGGCCGGCCAGCTCGCCGGCCCGCACCGAGTAGAGCACCTCCTTGCCGCGGCGACGCGACGTCAGGACGCCGGCCTCCCGCAGGGCCTTGAGGTGCCTCGAGACAACGGAGAGCGTCACGTCGCAGCAGCCCGAGTCCGCCACGTCGCCGACCGAACACTCGCAGCCCTCGCCGCACAGCCAGGCGAGGATCGACAGGCGGCTGGGGTCGCACAGCGCGCGGAAGAGCGACGCGGACAGGACGTCGTCCAGCTCCGTCGCGGGTCCACCGTTGTAGATTTGCGTCATCGTGCAAATGATAGGACGCCGGCCGGCCACGTCAAGTACGCTTCGAGGCGGGTGACCGCGGCGGACGTCATGGAGGAGCTGATCGCGATGTGGGAGGAGCGGTTCGCCCGCGTCTACGAGAGCAGGGGTCTCGCCGACCGGCACCGGGCGGAGCTGCACGCGCTGCGGGACCGGATCCGAGCGGGCGACACCGACGGAGCTCGTCCGTTGCTCGAGGAGCGCCGCCGCTACCACCTCTACACGGGCGACTTCGCCGACACGCTGCACGCGGGGTTCAGCCACCACGAGCTGTCGGACCTGTACGCCCGGGTGCTCGCGGCGCTGGACGCTCCGGACTAGGACCCCGCGAGGACGGCTCCGTTCCCGATGGCGCGCACCTCGGCGGTCTACGGAGCCGCCGCCGTGGCCGTCTCCTCGTCCATGAGGTGGTCCGGGTTGTCCCACCCGCGCGCCGTGGCGAACGCGACGGGGGCGCGGCGGTAGAGCAGCGTCGCCGTGGCCGTCGCGGACGTGCAGCCGCCGGGGAGGGCGAAGCGCCACGTCGGGGTCACGCCCGCGCCGCTGACCAGCCGGTTGTCGCGGACGACGTCGGCGGCGGCGTAGTGGTGGACCAGGCGGACCCCCGCGGCGTCGGCGAGGACGCGCGCGAAGTCCATCCCCGCCGCGCCCGCAAGGGCGACCGCGGGCTCGCCGTCGGCCGGCTCGGCCGCGTGCCCGACGAAGACGACGTCCCCCGCCTCCAGCGTCAGCGCGGACCCCAGCTCGAGGCCGTCCCCGTCGATCGCGACGACCGACGCCCACCCCACCGGCGCCACCTCGGGCCAACCCTTCCCGTCCGCCGCGAACGTCCCCTCCCCTGCCCCGAACGGCCCGTAGCCCTCGTAGTCCACCCAGCCCCCCGTCGGGCGGACCGCGCGGACGACCAGCGCCGACGGATCGGCGACGGCGGCGGCCCCCAGGACGTCGTCCGCCGCGGGCCAGTCGATCGCCGTGCCGGCGCCGGCGCCGCGGTCCGCGCTCGCCACCCCGCCGGTCCCCACGACCCCCTCGGCGAGGCGGCCGCTGACGTCCGTGAGCGTGGGACCGGACGCCTGCACCAGCGCCGCGCCGGCGACGTCTCCGCCCTCGTCGCACGTCGCCGCGACCCGCAGGACCACGCTCCGGAGCGGCTCGCCCGTGGGGAGCCCGTGGCCCGCCCCGGAGTTCGCCAGCGTCCCGCCGACCACCAGCTCCCCGGCGTCCGCGTCCCACGTCGCCTCGACGGACAGCGACGCCGCCGTCTCGATCAGCGGCGGGTCCTCGGGCTGCGTCGCCAGCGGGCCGTAGAAGCTGTGGTCGCGGACGTCCCCGTGCGCCCGCAGGAAGCCGCCCGCGACGCCCGGGGGGAGCGATCCGAACAGGTCGATGTCGGCCGCGTTGCCCGCCTCGACCGGCGGCATGTGGCACGTCTGGCAGTTGCTCGACGACCACAGCGGGGACTCGGTCCACTCGGCGTAGGTGCTCTGGATGGGGAGGACCCCGTCGGGCCACCGGGCGGGGTCCAGCGCGGCGGCGACGTCGTCCCACAGCGGCTCCTGCTCGTGCTGGTGGCACCCCGAGCAGAGGGACGCGTCCTCGAAGTGGGGGGCGTACGCCCCGCCCATGAAGAAGTTGAGGACGTCGCGGTAGGGGCCGTACATCACGGGGAGGAACTCGGCCGCCGCGCCGCCCTCCTCGTGGGGCCGTCCGAAGACGAGCCGTCCGCCCGCGCCGGGGGCGCCGTCGGGGTCGATGGCGCGGACCTTGTGGCAGACGTCGCAGTGGACCCCGGCCTCGAACGCGAGCCCCGCGACCTCCAGCAGCGAGTGCCCCCCGCCGGCCGGTCCGTCGACGCCGGGGGCGTGGCAGTCGGCGCAGGCGCCCGTGATCTCGGGCAGGCCGCCGGCGCGGTCGGGGTCGTCGCACGCCGGCTCGCCGTCGCCGCCGCAGCCGTCGGTCGCGTCGGGGAGGAGGCCGCCGCCGAGGTAGCAGCGGTCGCCGGCCTCGCCGCCGGGGAGCGTGCCCGCCAGCCACCGCCCCCCGGCCGCGAGGCAGGCGTCCTCGTCCTCGAACGCGTGGGCTGCCCCGGCGAAGACGTCATGCACCTCGGGGTCGTTCGCGGCGCCGGAGTGGGCCGACGCGTTGAACTGCTCGGTGAGCCGGACGTGGCAGTGGGAGCAGTACTCGGTGGTCTTGTCGGGGTGGTCCCCGGGCGGCGCGAAGGTGTAGTCGGCGTTGTCGGACTGCACCGTGGCGAGCTCGATGGAGACGATCCCCTCGGGGACGGCGTCGAGCCAGGCGCCCTGGGCGCGGTGGTCCTCGAGCGAGGCGACGACCCACACCTCCCCCTCGACGGTGCCGTCCATCGTCGCGGTGAACGTGCCCGCGGCGTCGGTCGTCCCCTGGACGTCGCCCCCGCCCTGGAGGATCGCGACGCCTTCGAGGGGGGCCCCGTCGCGGGTGACGAGGACGGTGACGTCGAAGCTGTCGGGGAGGTCGTCGTCGTCGTCCGCGCCGTCGTCGTCGTCGGGGCCGGGCGTGAGATCGTCGTCGTCCCCCGGCGCGGCGGAGGCGTCGTCGTCGTCGGGTCCGGTCGGGCAGGCGGTCATCAGCGCGAGGGCCGCGACCGCCAGCAGCGCCCCGATCAGCCCCCGGCGTGGTCGAGGATGGCGTCCCAGGCCCAGCTCTCGTCGGCGTGTCCGTTGCGGCAATCCACGATCTCCAGCTCGGGGGTGAGGACGCACTTGCCCGCGGCGACCGAGCCGTCGAACGGCGTCCCCGGGACGAGGACCTCGCCGACGTCGGCGGTCACCGGGAAGCTCGGCTGCCCGATGGTCTGCCAGTATTGCTGACCCAGCGAAGCGGACGGTGACCAACCCGAGGCGTCCTCGTACAGGGCGATGATGTAGGAGAAGGGGATGTCGGGGTAGTTGGCTGCGAACTGATTCTCGCGCGCCTGGAGGCTACCTGCCTCCGAACGACACCCGCTTCACCACGCCGCCGTCATGAAGAGGATGTGGTACTCGCCGGCGAGGTCCCACAGGTCGACGGCCTCGCCGCACTGGTCGACGAGGGTGGCGTTGGTGACGGTGTCGCCGTAGCCGGAGCCGACGCCGGACAGGGTCCCGGGGTCGTTGTGGGCCCACCCGCAGGCGTAGCACTCCTCGCCGCTGTCGAGCGGGTCGGAGACGCAGTCGAGCTCGTCGGCGTCGGTGTGCCCGTCGCCGTCGGAGTCGGGGTCGTCGGGGTCGGTGCCGAGCTCGGCCTCTTCGCAGTCGTCGAGCCCGTCGCCGTCGGTGTCGGGCGGGTCGTCGCAGTCGTCGGCGGGGGGCGTGTCGTCGTCGTCGCTTCCCTGCTGTCCGTCGTCGTCGTCGTCGTCGTCGCCGTCGTCGTCGTCGTCGTCCGCGGCGGGGCCGTCGTCGTCGTCCGCCGCTTCGTCGTCGTCGTCGTAGTACGGGACCTCGATGACGACGGCGCAGCCGGCCGCGGCGAGGGCGAGGCACAGCACGACGACGGTCCAGGGGGCCGTTGGGATGCACTGCATTCGGGTCACGGGGTGCGGTCCTCCGGAGCTCCCTCCGTGCCGCCGCGCCAGCCTGCCCCGCGCGGCCCCCGGACGCAAGTCCAAGCTGGGCGCCGCTATCATCGGCGCATGACGCGGAGCACGCTGCGGCAGACGCTGGCCCGGCTCGAGGAGCCGGTGGACGTGGACGTGCTCGGGGCGACGGTGGACGCGGCGCGGCGGGCGGTGGAGCGGGCACGGGACGCGCTGCGGGGGCGGATTCCGGAGGCGGTCGCGGCGCTGGCGGAGGCGTCGGCGGACGCGCGGCAGCGGTCGGCGGACGTGGCCCGGATCGACGAGCAGACGCGCGGGGGACTGCTCGCGACGCTGCTGTCGACGACGGACGACGACGCGGTGGAGCGGAAGCGGGCGGACGCGGCGCGTTCGTTGGCGGGGAGCATCGCGGTGGTGGAGCGCCGGATCGAGGACGCGCGGGCCCTGGCGACGCAGGTGCCGGAGCTGGCGGCGGACGGGCGGTACGGGCGGGACGTGTTCGAGCGGCTGGCGGCGCGGGCGGAGGGGGGCGGGCTCGGGGCGCCGGAGATCGAGCGGATCCGGGCCGCGGCGCGGGTCTGCGACGCGGTCCCGGACGCCCTCCGGGGCGTCACGTCGCCGCTGTCGGCGCCGATCCAGGAGGCCGAGGCGGCGGTCCGGGGGGCGTCGGCGGTGCTGGCGGAGCTCCGCGGCACGGCGCGGGCGGCGACGGTGGGGGAGTCGCTGCTGGACGGGTTCGTC
This sequence comes from uncultured Rickettsiales bacterium, assembly GCA_964344575.1. Lineage (GTDB taxonomy): Bacteria > Myxococcota_A > UBA796 > UBA9615 > UBA9615 > JAAESI01. Next base: position 16,220 of record CAYFOA010000136.1, read on the forward strand.
TCGCCGGACAGCGGCGCGATCGGCCAGGCGGTGCGCCGCAAGATCGCGGGCGCGGCGCCGGGGCTGGTGCCGGACCTGGACCGGGACGCGGCGGACCGGGCCACGGCGATGGCGGAGATCGAGTCGGAGCGGGACACGGCCCGGGACCGGGCGCGCCGGGACGCCGACGCGCGGGCGGCGGCGATGGCGGAGCTGGACGAACTCGACGGCGGGTAGCGTCGGTCCGGAGTACACTCCGCGGCCATGTCCATCACGAACGACTACCTGATCCGGTCCATCACGCAGCTCGCGGAGGCGACGCTGGGGCTGATGGGGTTCCGCGAGAGCGACGTCCAGCTCGAGGAGATCGAGATCGACGTCGAGCAGCACCTGGGGATGCCGCTGTCGATGTTCGAGGCGATGACGCTGCCGGGGCTGATGTCGTTCGTGACGATGGCGCGGGGTCCCGAACCGCGGCGGACGATGCTGATCGGGCTGGGGCTGGCGGCGAAGTGCGAGCAGGCGTCGGACCGGGACGAGGACGCGCGCGTGGAGGAGCTCCGGCCGAAGGCGCTGGCGCTGCTGGGGGCGGCGTTCGAGCTGGAGCCGCCGCTGCGGACACAGGCGATCGAGCAGGTCTACGACGCGCTCTACGAGGATCAGCAGGACGCCCTGGGATGAGGGAGTCCTGGCGGATCGTCCAGCTGGGGCCCGAGCACGAGGCGGCGTTCGCGGACTACCGCGCGGAGTGGGGCGACGTCGACGTCCCGGGGCTGTTCTGCAAGCGGGACTGGGACCACGCGACGTGCGTCCGGAAGCTGGCGGCGTGGTCGCGGGGCGAGGACATGGCGTCGTCCTGGGTGCCGTGCACGACGAGCTTCCTGGTGGAGGACGGCGTGATCCTCGGCAACAGCAACTTCCGGCACTCGCTGACGGATCGCCTGCGCCGGTTCGGGGGCCACGTGGGCTACGCGGTGCGTCCCTCGGCGCGACGCCGGGGGGTGGCGACGGCGCTGCTGGCGGAGGCGTGCGAGCAGGCGCGGGGGCGGGGCCTGACCCGGATCCTGGTGACCTGCGCGCCGGACAACGTCGGCTCGGTGCGGTCGATCGAGAGCAACGGCGGGGTGCTGTCGGAGCGGTTCTTCCACGAGGGGGAACAGCGGGACGTGAACCTGTACTGGATCGCGCTGTAGCCCGGAGCGCCGGGGGTCAGCGGTCGAGGGGGAAGATTCGCTCCAGCTTGATGGCGAGCCCGATGGGACCTTCGACCTGGCCGCGGCCGGACGCGAAGACGAGGCGGCCGTTGGCGTCGCCGTTGAGGATGTCCACGTAGTCGGCGGCGCCGACGCGGATGGTGAGCGCGGGGTCGTCGTAGTCGCCCTCACGGACGCGGAGCCGGCCCTGGTTCACGACGGCGTACCAGGAGCCGCCGCCTTCGCCGGAGATCTGCCATTGGATGATGGCGGTGGTGCCTTCCGCGGCGGCGGGATCGAAGCGGTCGCCGAGGCCGTCGAAGTACTCGCCGACGGTCTCGATCCGGAGGTCGCTGGCGGCGTGGGCGTCGTCGGCGGGGACGGCGACGACGGCGGCGGCGAAGACGAGGGCGAGGGCGGCGGAGGAGGCGGGGCGGCGGGTCATGGTGGGCTCCGGATCGAGGTCGTCCGGAGGCGATGCGACGGCCGTGCCAACTCCGTGGGTGCGACGACGTCGTGCGTTCGGATGCCCGCCCGGGGCCGGACGGACAGGGTCCGGACGTCCGCGGTCAGGGTCCGCCGACGGCCCGGGTGATCTGGAAGATCGGGAGGTAGAGCCCGACCAGGAACAGCAGCGGGGTGAGCACGACGGTCCCGGCGCTCACGACGGCGAGGCCGATGAGGCCCTTCCGGAGGTCCTTCCACCAGAGGGCGCCGATCAGCGCCGCGTCGAGGAGCGCGAGGACGCAGCCCAGCCCGCCGACGACGAGCGGGCTCCCGAGGACGAAGTCGGACACCAGGATCACGAGCTGCGTGGGGACGGGCAGCTCGGCCCCGACCTCGGCGAACATCATCGCGAACGAGGGCACGACGGTGACGAGGACCCCGAGGACGGCGGCGGCGAGCGCGGCGTGCAGCCCGAGCATGAGCCCCGCCACGATCGCGGTCCACACGGGCCGTCCGCCGTCCTCCTCGGTCGTCGTGGTGGGGTCCGACATGCTCAGGCCATCCGGTCGACGAGGCCGTGGATCTGCAGCCACGGGTGCTGGCGGTCTTCGTAGACGGACGCGGTCGGCGCGGGGAAGTCGCGGTCGGCGAAGGCGCCGACGGGGACGGCGATCCAGTCGTCCCAGCCTTCGATGACCCAGCTCTGGGTGTCGCCGCAGGTGGGGCAGAAGCGGAACGTGATCCGGCTGCCTTCGTCGCCGATGCGGACGTACTCGGAGGCGTCGCCGTGGAGCGTGACGTCGGCGCGGGGGAACCGGGCCTGGACCCCGAACGCGCTGCCGGTCCGCTGCTGGCAGGCGGTGCAGTGGCAGACCGAGACGCGGACGGGCTCGGCGGGGCAGGTCAGGCGCAGGGCGCCGCAGGTGCAGGAGGCTTCACGGGTGGACACGGCGGCGATGCTACCGCGAGGGGCCGGGACCGGCTCCGATGTGGGACCATGCGCCGATGCTGCGACCCTCTCCCGCCGGCGTCGGCGAGCTGACCGCGGAGCTCTGCGATCACACCGAAGGCGGCCGCCCCGCGCTGGACGACGAGCTCGCATGGATCCGCGGGGCCCGCCCGGTCGAGGCCTGGCTCGAGCAGCTGCTGTGCGAGCCGGTCGACTGGAGCGTGGCGCGGGCGGAGTCCGCCGTCGAAGCGCTGCTCGGCGAGGGGCTGGGCCGCGGCCCGATCGGATCGCGGGTCCACGACCTCGTGGGGCTCCTCGATCTCCTCACCGAGGTGGCGGACGCGGACACGCCGGAGCGCGACCGGTTCGCGGCCCTCGCGACGGCGCTGATGCCGCTCTGCACCACGTTCCCCCGTCCCCGCCGGCTGGTCGCAACCCGCGTCGAGCGGAGCACCGGGTGACGCGCCGGGAGCGCGGGGCGCCGGCGCCGCGGCCGAGCCTCTCCCCCCGCGACAGGACCGGCCGGGCGGCCGACCCGTGAGGGACGCGACCCGGCTCGGCACGCTCCGGGAGGGTCGGCGGCCGGGGCGCCGGCGGGCTCCGCCGCTCGGCGGGGCGGCGGTCGCGGCGCTCGCGGTGGGCGTTGCGGCGGCCGTGACCGGCTGCGCGTCCGCGCCGGAGCCGGAGCCGCCGGAGGTGGATCGGAGCCGCGACTGCACCCCCGAGCCCGGCACCGAGGACGAGCCGATCCTCCTGATCGCCGGGGACGTCCCGTGCGGGGCGATCGTGTTCGTCGACCACTGCACCGAGTGCCACGGCCCGGCGGGCGAGGGCACCGACGACGGCCCCGACCTCGCGGCGCACGTGCCCTTCCACACGGACCTCGGGCTCGCCGCGCTGCTCGCCAACGGCGGCGACGACATGCCCGACCCCGAGCTGACGAACCACCAGGCCGCGGACGTCCTCGCCTGGCTCCGGGACGAGTTCGGCGCGTACGAGGGCGACGAGCACTGAGCGGAGCGGCCGGGCCGGGGCGCGGGCGGGCGCTCAGCGGACGACGCCCTCGACCCCCTGGCGGGATCGACCTCGCCCCCCTGCCACGTGATGACGGTGGGGTGAGGGGAGCTCCCGTCAGCGGGCGACGCCGTCCAACCCCCAGCCCGGCTCGGGCTCGACGCCCAGCCAGGTCATGACGGTGGGGTGGACGTCGAGGTGCGACTCCGTCCCCTCGGTCAGCTCGCCGATGGGGCCGCCGTCGCGGGTGGCGATCAGGGGGATGAGCCGGTGGTCGTCGGTGATGCCGCCGTGGGACGTGCCCGCGCCGCCGTGGTCGGAGGTGACCGCGACGAGCCAGCGCTCCTCGGCGCGCGTGGGGCGCGCCTCCACCGCGTCGAGGATGCGCCCGATCTGGCCGTCGACGACCTCGATCGCGGCGACGTACTCGGGCACGTCGATGGAGAACCCGAACCCGTGCCCCGCGCCGTCGACGTCGTCGAGGTGGACGAAGTGGACGTCCCAGTCCTCCTCCAGGAGCCCGACCGTGCCGTCGGTGACCTCCTCGTCGTCGGCGAAGGGGACGGCGGCGTCGAGGACGTCGTCCTCGATGATGTCGACGTGGATGGGGAGCCAGTGGATGGCGGCGGCGGTGGTGAAGCCCGCGTCGGACGCGCGCTGGAGGAACGTCGGGTAGGCGCGATCGAGCTCGTCCCAGCCGCCGTTGCCGTAGATGCCGTGCTTGTCGGCGTCGACGCCGGTGAGGATGGAGGTCCACCCCGGCCCGGACACGGTCGGGGCGCCGAGCTGGGTCGTGGCCGTCATGGTCCACACGCCGGCCTCGATCAGCGCGTCCAGCGCGGGCGTCTCCGCCCCCCCGATCCCGTCCCCCCGCAGGCCGTCGACGCCGATGACGA
>CAYFOA010000137.1:0-801 GCA_964344575.1 uncultured Rickettsiales bacterium
CACGGACGGCGACGGGATCCCCGACTTCCTCGACCCCGACAGCGACGGCGACGGCACCCCCGACGGCGACGACCTCGACACGGACGGCGACGGCATCCCCAACGACGTCGAGGGCGACGGCGACACGGACGGCGACGGCGTCCCCGACTGGCTCGACGACGACTCCGACGGCGACGGCGTCCCCGACTCGGTCGAGGGCGCCGGCGACACGGACGGCGACGGGGTCCCCGACTACCTCGACGACGACTCCGACGGCGACGGGATCCCCGACGCGGTCGAGGGCGGCGGCGACCTCGACGGCGACGGCATCCCCAACTCGCTGGACGACGACTCCGACGGCGACGGGGTCCCCGACTCCGTCGACACCGACTACGACGGCGACGGCATCCCCAACTCCGACGAGATCGGCGACACCGACGGCGACGGCCTCCCCGACTGGACCGACCCCGACAGCGACGACGACGGCATCCCCGACATCGTCGAGGCGGGCCCCGATCCGACCAACCCCGTCGGCGACGGCGTCCCCAACTACCTCGACGACGACTCCGACGCGGACGGCTGGCTCGACGAGACCGAGGGCGACGCGGACCTCGACGGCGACGGGATCCCCAACTACCTCGACACCGACTCCGACGGCGACGGGCTCCCGGACAGCTCCGACAGCGACGTCGACGGCGACGGGATCCCCAACGACACCGAGTTCGGCCCCGACCCGACGAACCCCGTCGACAGCGACGGCGACGGCATCCCCGACTTCTTCGACGGCGACTCCGACGGCGACGGCATCCCCGACTCCGTCGA
>CAYFOA010000137.1:898-20695 GCA_964344575.1 uncultured Rickettsiales bacterium
GGACAGCGACGGCGACGGCGTCCCCGACGACGACGAGGGGTTCGACGACATCGACGGCGACGGGATCCCCAACTTCGAGGACGACGACAGCGACGGCGACGGCATCCCCGACGGCGACGACGACGACTTCGACGGCGACGGCATCCCCGACGAGGACGAGTTCGACGGCGACTCCGACGGCGACGGCACCCCCGACAGCGGCGACGTCGACTCCGACAACGACGGCATCCCCGACGGCGACGACCCCGACCCCACCGACGACGACAGCGACGGCGACGGCTGGACCGACCTCCAGGAGGAGATCTGCGGCTCCGACCCGCTCGACGCCCTGGACGACTGCGACGGCTTCAACGGCGAGGTCCCGGCGTGGGAGACGACCGACGTGACCGTCACCTACGAGACCCAGATCCAGCAGGGCGACGTCATGTTCATCCTCGACGAGACGGGCTCGATGGGCGGCACGCTGGACGACGTCGCGAACAACTTCATCGACGTCGCTGACCAGCTCGCCCTCCTCATCCCCGACCTGACCTACGGCGTCGCCAGCTTCGACGACTACAACTACGGCTCGATGGGCGGCGGCAGCGACAAGCCGTTCCACCCCCAGCAGCAGCAGACGTCCGACCTGTCCCTCGCCCAGGCGGCGCTCGACGGCCTCACCCCGGACGGCGGCGCCGACTGGCCCGAGTCCACGATCGAGGCGCTGTACCAGGCCGCCACGGGGCTCGGCTACGACCAGGACTGCGACGGCAGCTACGACGGCTCGACGGACGTGATGCCGTTTCAGAACATGGCCTTCGACGCGTTCGGCGGCGGCATGGGCGGCTGGTCCAACCCGTCCACGCCGGGCACCGGCACCGAGGGCGGCAACGGCTTCCGCGTCGGCGCCGTCCCCATCCTCGTCTACGCCACCGACGCGGACGTCCGGAACGCCTTCTCCCCCTACGGCGAGGGCCCCCGCGGCAACACCCCCGGCCCGACCTGCATCCCCGACGCCGTCACGCCGATGCTGACGATGGCGCTGGAGGACATCAACGCGAAGACGATCGGCGTCCCCGCCGGCACGACCGACGCGGCGTCGGCGATGGAGATGATCGCGCAGGCGACGGACAGCTGGCTCGACCTCAACGGCAACGGCAGCCCGGACTCCAACGAGTGGATGGTCTACCCCTCGACGTCCCCCGCGATCGTCGACCAGGTCGTCGACGCGGTGGAGGAGTTCACGCTCTTCGCGACGTACGACATGACGATGGAGACGGTCGACCCGGCCAACGTCATCGTCTACATCGACCCGCCCCTGTACACCGACATCCCGGCGCTCAACACGGTCAGCTTCACGGTCACGATCGAGCCGGAGCCGACGGAGCTGGTGTCGATGTTCAGCGACACGGTCTACATCGTCCCGACGACGCTGTACGGCGACGGCGAGGTGGTCCTCGCTACCTGGGATCTGATCTTCGTGGTTACGATCACGCCGTGACGCGCGTCGGCCCCGCCGCCGTCCTCCTCGTCGCCCTCCTCCTCGCCGGCTGCCCGGCCGAGGAGGAGTGCTTCAACTGCCCCGATCCGTCCGACGACGACGACCTGTTCGGCGGCGACGACGACGACGACGACTCGGCGGCGGGCGACGACGACGACGCGTCCGACGACGACGACACCGCCCCCGACTTCCAGCTGACGGCGGGCCGGTGGGAGTTCGGTGGCGACCGCGCCGTGGTCGACAACTCCTGCAACCTGCTGAGCAACCCCCAGACGGCGTACGCGTCCTTCGACGTGGACGCCACCGGGGGGGACCTCTACGACGTCGACTTCGCCGACGCGGGCGTGGCCTACACCGCCTGCCAGGTGTTCGAGGCGAGCTTCGGGTGCCCCCCCGAGGAGCGCGCCGGGGCGGGGGAGATCGACACCGACCTCGACGTCGACGTCGACGTCCGCGTGGCGCTCCGCGGCGAGCTCGAGTCGGGCGCCCGGATGCTGAGCGCCGTCGAGCTGCAGTTCGACTGCGACGGGGACGACTGCGCGGTGCTCGAGGTCGAGCTCGGAGCCGAGTTCCCGTGCACGTTCACGACCGTCACCACGGCCGAGTGGGTCGGCGACGGGGACGACGACGACGACGTGGCGGACGACGACGACGCGGCCCCCGCCCTGCCCGACATCGTCGGCCTGTCCGTCGACGGCGACGCGCTGCCCCTGACCCTCGAGCAGGGCGAGTACGTCGACCTCGGCTACACCTACGCCAACGACGGCACGGCCACGGCGACGCTGTCGTCGTCGAACCCGCTGAGCAACCGCGTCCACCTGTCGACCGGCCCGTCTGCGGCCACGTCGGCCGACATCCTCTTCGAGGGCGTCCGCACCTCCGACCTCGTCGCCTTCATGTCCGTCGCCCCGCGCCAGGTCCTCGTCGCCCCGGGCACCTACAGCGTCGTCCTGGAGGTGGACGCGACGAACAACGTGGCCGAGTCCGAGGAGTTCAACAACGAGCTCGTGGCGGGGACGATCACGGTGGTCGCGTCGACGGTCCCCGAGGTCTGCGACAACGGCGCGGACGACGACTTCGACGGGGACGAGGACTGCGACGACGCCGACTGCACGGGCGCGACCGCTTGCCTCCCCGACCTCCAGCCGCTGAGCATCGACGGCTGGAGCCTCCCCGCGACGGTCACCAGCGGCGACACGATCACGGTCGGCTACTCCTACGAGAACGCGGGCGGGGGCGCGACGTCGGGGCTGTCGGCGGGCAACCCGATGACGAACCGGCTCCACCTGTCGACGTCGACGTCGATCGGGGACTCGATCGGCTCGTTCCTGTCGGCGACCCGGACGAGCGACCTCAACCCCGGCCAGAGCAGCTCGCTGACGCCGTCGCCGGTCACGCTGACGGCGCCCGCGGGGACGTACTACGTGCTCCTGTCGGTGGACGACGAGGACGTGGTGACCGAGTCCGAGGAGGGCGACAACGTCCTCAACGGGGGTCAGGTCACCGTCAACTGATCGGGAGCGCCGGGGTCAGCCCTCCGCGCGCTTCGCCACCGTGCCGGCCCGCGTCGGTCACCGGACGGGTGACGGCGACGCCCTGGTCGATGATCGGGGCGAGGCCGGCCTGGATCGCGTCGGCGGAGTCGCTCTCGACGACGAAGAAGAACGTGTGGGCGGCGGCGTCGACCCACGCCCCGACCACGTTCAGGCCGGCGTCCTCCATCGACGCGAGCACGGCCCCGTAGGTCCCGCGGACGGTCTGGGGCTGGTGGTAGGGGCAGGATTCGGCGGTGTGGGTGTGGGTGATGTGGAACAGCATGCGGCGATGCGAGCACCGGCCCGCGTCGCGCGCCGTGACATCCGTCATTAGACTCCCCGGCCATGCCGACTGCGCTGCTCCACCCGTTCGCGAAGCCCGCCAAGGACGACTTCATCAACATCGTGCGGGGCGACGGCGCCGTGGTCTTCGACGAGGACGGGAAGCCGTACATCGATGGCATCGCGTCCCTCTGGTACACGCAGATCGGCCACGGCCGCGCCGAGATGGCCGACGCGATCGCCGAGCAGGTCCGGACCCTCGAGGCCTACAACTGCTTCGACCCGTACACCAACCCGCGGGCCGAGGAGCTCGCGGCGATGGTCGCGGCCCGCTCGCCCCACCCCGACGGGCGCGTGTTCCTGGCCTGCTCGGGGTCGGAGTCGGTGGACTCCGCGATCAAGCTGGCGCGGCTCTTCCACGTCCTCAACGGGGAGCCGGGGCGGACCCGGATCGTCAGCCGCGACCGGGCCTACCACGGGGTGACGTACGGCGGCGTCAGCGCCCAGGGGCTCCCCCCGAACCGGGAGGGGTGGGGGCGGCTGCTGGACGGGTTCGACGTGGTGCCCCAGCACGACCTCGGCGCGGTCGAGCGGATCTTCGCGGAGCACCCCGGCGAGGTGGCGGCGGTGATCACGGAGCCGGTGCAGGGGGCGGGGGGCGTGTTCCCGCCGCGGGCGGGCTACCTCCAGGCGCTGCGCGACCTCTGCGACGCGCACGGGGCGCTGCTGATCTTCGACGAGGTGGTGTGCGGCTTCGGCCGGCTGGGGAGCTGGTTCGGAGCGCAGCACTTCGGGATCACGCCGGACCTGCTGACGTTCGCGAAGGGCGTGACGTCGGGCTACCTGCCGCTGGGTGGGGTGGTCGTGAGCCGCCGGCTCTGCGACGCGCTGGAGGCGGACCCGGACTTCGTGCTCCGCCACGGCTTCACCTACTCGGGCCACCCCACGGCGTGCGCGGCGGGCGTGACGAACCTCCGGATCCTGGAGCGGGAGGGGCTGCTGCAGCGGGCGTGGCACGTCGGCACCCACCTCGAGGCGGGCCTGAACGCGCTCGCGGCGGACGGCCTCGTCCGCGAGGTCCGGGGCGCCGTCGCGGTCCGCGCGGTCCGGGTGAACGAGGGCGTGAGCGCTCCGGCCGTCCGCGCCCGGATGCTGGAGCGCGGCGTCATCGCGCGTCCGATCGGCGACGCGATCGCGCTCTGCCCGCCGCTGGTGATCACCGACGACCAGGTCGACCAGTGCGTCGCCGCCCTCCGGGAGGCCCTGTCCTGACGGTTCGCTCGGTCGCCGGCCGGAGCGAGGTCGGTCGCGTCGCTGTAACGCCCGCGTGCAGTCCCGGCGAGGTCGTCGAGGGGTCGGCGAAACGCCTGGACAGGGGGTATTTCTTGGGATGAGCTGTTGATCCCCCCCCCGCGTGCTAGGTGATGCCCGCCGGCGGCGCTGACGAGGGTCGGGTCGTCGTGGCGATCATGATGGGAGTTGCGGTTCGCAGCTGGAGGAGAGAAGCAGATGGGAAACAGGAGGGTGAAGCTTCCCTGGGGCACGGTCCTGGCCAAGGGCACGGCCGTGACGTTCGTTCCGGTGACGCCGTGGATGAGCACCCAGGGCGTGCGCAAGGCGCGGGCGCAGTTCGAGGTCCGGCAGTACCAGGGCGACCTGAACATCGGCGTCGGTTACCAGCTCGCCGACGTGTTCGACGATCCCGACTCCGAGGGAGGGAACATCAACCCCGGACAGGTCTCGACGAACGGGTACAACTTCCCGACCGGGTACACGACGGTCGACTCGGGTGGCGACGACTGGAGCGACAAGGCGATGGTCCGGTTCGGGTGGCGCTCCAACCAGACGACGGCCGGCGACCCGGGCTTTTGCCGGGCCGGCGGGGTCGTCGAGCTGGTCAGCGAGTAGCGAGCGATGCTGGAGCGAGGGGCTCCGGCGGTGATGGACCCCTGGTACGGGGTGACGGATCCGTGGAGCTCGCCGCTGCAGCTGCGTGACGTCGAGGAATGGGGGTTCGGCTCGGAAGGGGGGTGTGGGTGCGGCGGAGCGTGCGGTGGTGACGGCGCCGAGGGAGGATGCAGCTGCGGTGGTAGTTGCGGCGGCGGCCCGGCTGTCAGGCGAGCCTCCGTCCACTCGATGCCAGCCGGATTGAGGAGCCGTGGGTTGCTCGGCCTCCCCTTGGAACCGCAGGGAGGGGGCGCGGGTGGGGAGACCGGCGGCGGGGAGCCGTCGGGCGACGAGTCGAACGCCTCGTACCTGGCCGGCCTGGACGAGCCGGGCTGCAACGAACTCGCGCAGCTGATCGCCACTCGGCCCGAGGGGACGCTGGTCGATCTGAGCACCGGCGAAATCGTCGATCCGGGAGCAACTCCATCCGGGGAGCTGTCGGAGTCGACTCTGGCGGCGGCGCAATGCTCCACGAGCGGTGGCGACTGCTACTGGTCACCGGACCAGCCGGAGGGCCTGCTCAACTGCTTCTGCCAGAACGTGTCGTGCAGCCAGTCCGCGGTGCACTGGGACCCGATCTGCGAGGAGTGCGTCGAGCTGCCGTGCGCGGAGACCATCACGACCGGGGCGTGGTTCCCCAACCCGGAGACCCCGCCGGAGTGGTTGGCGTGTGAGGAGCTTGGCGAGGGTGGGGCGTACGAGATTCCTGAGCCGACGGCCGAGGACTGCGAGCCGAGTTGGTGCGACGGGGACGCCGGCGAGCCCGGCGGTGAAGCTGATCTCTATCCCTGCGACGGGGCAGGCGTGTGTCCCGGGGGTCAGGAGTGGAATCCGCTGACGTGCACGTGCGAGCCGTGTCCTGAAGAGGAGTGTGGCTTGGCTGAGGTCTGGAATCAGGACGAATGCCGGTGCGAGTTCTTTCCGCTGGGGATCGTGCCTGACATCGTCCATCCGCGGATCATCTTGGAATTGTGGGCAAGCGACATCAGCACAACGGATGACGAGCCCGTTGTTGATCCGTGGGTGTCTCCGGACGAGGTTGCCGATTGGCTGCTGAACCCGTACGAGCCCCCGTCAGGAGCTTTCGACTGCAACAGCTTCCCGGGAACCGCAGGCCCCGGTAGTCCACACGGGTATGTAATGGGGTACGACTGCGACACTCCCGACGTCGAGTCGGCCTACGGGGATACCTGCAGTTACACTTACTCGACCTGCGACGAGTGGTACAGGATTGAGGTTCTGCCGGATGGCCGGTGCATGGCAGTCTCCCAGGGTGAGCCATCACAGCCTTGGGTTCAGATGGCAGCATGCGAGGAACCGCCCTGAGCAGCGCACGGATCGGGCATGCTGGCATCTGCCTCTTGCTCCCGCTTCTAGCTTGTTCCAAATCAGGCTCGTCGGCCGATGAGCATCGGCTCTCGGTGCTTGAGCTCTCCGCGGACCTAGATCGGGCAGGCCTACCGTTCCAACGAGGAGGGGGTGCGGCTCTCACGTGGAGCGAAGGAGAGCACGAGGCCCCTGAGCGCATCGTACTGGCTGACGAGGCAGGGCAGGTCAGGCTGGTCAAGGAGTCTTTCGAGAGCGCGTACGAACATCATGTGAACCTGGGAGGTGAGGTAGCGGTCGTTACATCGACTCACCCAGGTCGTGCGTTGGTCCGCCGAACCGGGACCGGCGAGGTTGAGGACGTGCACGGCCGCCTCGTGTACGGGGGCCCGACCGTTGCTCGTCTGTTGGCTACCGATCCGATCCTTCGCCTCGGTCCCCTCGGGGGCCCATACGCCGAGGTCGAGGTCTCGGTCCCGAGCGCGTCCTTGGGGGAGTGGAACCGGCAAGGGACTCACCTGTTCCTCCCTGAGCTAGTAGAGGCAGACAGCCCGTCCGTGCGCGTGGTTCGAGTGTCGTTTCCCGATCTCTCGGTGACTCGTGGCCCGACGCTGGAAATGAACCCGGCCTGGGTCTGGGTACGCCCATCCCCAGGCGGTTCCTCCGTCGTCGTGTCCGGCTCAGTCGGAGGCCTGGCCGGACCCGCTCGTCAGGTCGTGCATGTCCTGCCCTCAAGCTTGAGCGGGCCAAGTCAGCGTATCCCGATCCAGCCGGTCGAGTTCGGCGCCGTGGATTGGCTTGACGACCGGCGTCTCATCGCTGCGCTGGCCGAGCAGAGCGGACGCTTATGCACCGTGGAGGTCAGCGAAGGAGAGCCCTCACCTGACTGTCTTGACGTGCAGACGTTCGGGTCCGCGATGTTGAGGACGACCCTAGCCAGCGAGTCGCACACGGTAGTCGCTGTGGTCGCGGGCAGCTCGTCGGGTAGCAAACGGGTGCTGCGCCTAGACTTCAAGTGAGACAGACGACGCTTTCTCTCTGCCTCATCGCATGCAACGAGGAGGATCTGCTCCCCGACTGCCTGGCTCGAGTCGTGCCGCTGGTGGACGAGGTGGTCGTCGTCGACACCGGAAGCTGTGACCGAACGGCCGAGATCGCTCAAGAGGCAGGTGCCCACGTGCTGACGGTCGGCTGGACCGACGACTTTGCCGTCGTACGGAATGCCGCTCGCGGGATGGCACGCGGGGCGTGGATCCTTGTGCTTGACGCCGATGAACGCCTCCCTTCGGTCGGGCATGCCGAGATTCGGTCCTTCATCGAGCGCGACGACGTCGACGGAGCACTCCTCCCCTTGTACAACGCCGACAGGCTCGACCGGACCCCCGCCGAAGTGATCGAGGTCCGGGCAGACGAACCTACGCTCGTGCTGCGCCTTTTCCGCAACACCCCCGACCTCCGGTGGGAGGGCGCCATCCACGAGTTCCCCCAAGCCTGGCTACGCAGCCGAGTTGGCCGAGTCGAGCCGATCGATGCGCCGATCGTCCACTACGGGCACGTCCCCGAGGTCCGGGCTCGCAAGGGCAAGGACGAGCGGGATCTCCGGATGCTCCGCGCGTGGGTGGAGCGGTCTCCCGAGGACCCGCGCGGGCTCGGGTACCTGGTCGACCACCTCGCCACGCGTGGACGCGAGGCCGACGCGCTGGAGCTCTCCGAGCGGCTCTGGGAGGTCCTGGTCCGTCGTTTCGAGGAGGGGGAGGGAGACTGCGCCGTCATCTGGCCCGTGACCATCCGGACCAAGCTGCTCTTCAACGCGGCAAAGGCCGCCGACGCGATCGAGGGGCTCGAGCGGTTCCTCGGCTGGGTCGCCGGCCACCCGATCCATGACGGCGCGCAGGACCACCCCAACATCCGGTTCTTCGTGGCCCACGGGCACGAGGTGCAGGCGCTGCGAGCACGTCCCGGGGCCCTTCGAGCGGCGCACCTCCAGGCCGCCTGCGAGGGCTACCAGGCGGCGCTGGAGTGCGCGGGCAGGATCTACGAGGCGACCGTGGATCAGGGGGTCTCCGGCTGGCTCGCTCGGTACCGCCTCGCGCTGTGCTTGCTTCAGCTGGGTCAATGGGAGGCCGCGATCGAGACGCTCGCAGCGTTCGAGGAAGCGCGGCCGGGGACGCCCGAGGCCACGCTGGCGCTCGCCGAGGCTGAGATCGGCCTCGGCCGCGTCGGGGACGCCGTGGCCAGGTTGTCCTCCGCGGGGGAGTCCGAGAGCGTCGACGAGCGGATCCTGCGCCATGTCGCGGAGGGCCACCGGGGCGGCGCTCGCCAGGGTCCGTCGGACATCGACGATGCTCGTCTCCTCGCAGGCCACCGTCGCGCCCACGCCGTCCGCATCGGACGGGTCGTCCCACCAGAGGAGCCGGCGTTCGTGTTCATCGGAGGCGCGGGACGCAGCGGGACGACGCTGCTGCGGGCCATGTTGCACGCTCACCCGCGCCTGCAGTGCGGGCCGGAGGTCAAGCTGGTGCCGGAGCTCCTTCGAGCCCGCGAGCGCTGGGGCGAGATCTACGCTCCCGCCCTCAGGGGGGCCGGCGTGGACGCGGACCTCCTCGACCGGTCGAGCCGCGCGTTCCTCACCACGCTCCTGGGCGGCTTGACCCCGGCCGGTGCCCGACTGGTCGAGAAGACGCCCGGCAACGCTGCCTGGTTCGCGTCGCTGGATCGGCTCTTCCCGAGCGCGCGCTTCATCCATGTCCTCCGCGATGGCCGCGCGGTGGTCGCATCCTTGCTCCGACAGGACTGGTTCGATCCCGCGACAGGGCGGCCTCTCGCGATCACCCAAGACGCTCGGGTAGCTGCGGCGTACTGGCGGGACGCGGTCCTGACGGCGCGCGAGCAGTGCGCCTGCGTCCTCGGGGCAGCGCTGGAGGTTCGCTACGAGGAACTCGTGACGACACCCGAACCAACGATGCGTCGGGTGCTCGAGTTCCTTGGTGAGGAGTGGTCCGGCCAGGTCCTCGAGCACGAGCAAAGCCGCGACCTCGTGTTGCCTGCCCACGAGTCGTCCAGCACCGAGGTCTCGTCGCCGGTCCATCCGGATTCGATCGGGCGGTGGCGAGACGAGCTGTCAGTGGACGACGTCCGTGCGATCGAGGACGAGGCGGGACCGCTGCTCGAGGTGCTCGGATTCGCTCGCTCGGTGTAGGCAACCCCACCCACGACCGGCCCAGCCCCGAGGAGCCGACCGGATCAGTATCGTCCGTCGAGGATCTCCACCAGGTCAGAGACGCCGAGGGCCTCCTCCAGCTGACGCAGCAGGTCGCGTGCCTCGGCCCGGTCGACCTCTCCAGACGCGAGCAGGGCCGCGACGTCGTCGAGGTCCTTGCCCCGCCCGGCGAGCACCTTCATGACGACGAGGTCGGTGGCGGCCGCGACCGGCACCACGACGCCGTCGATGGGCAGCCGCTCAGCGCGCGACAGCGCCAGCGACTCCAGGCCGGAGCTCGCGAGGACGAGATCGACCTCCATGCCGCTGCCGTGGACGAACGGGAGGACTGCGCCGCCGGCCAACAGCTCGTCCGCGATCTCGGGGTACCGATGGGTCAGGCCGGCGGCTTCGAGGGAGGACGTGAGCTCGGGGAGGCGGGACCGCTCCACCTCGACGGTGACGTCTACGTCCTGCGTCGCGCGCGGCGAGCCCCTCACCGCGACCGCCTGCGCGCCGAAGACGAACCACCGCAGCCCCAGGGGCTCGAGCGCGGCGGCCAGCGCGGTCAGCGTCTCAGCGAGCGCCGACATGGCGGGCCCGGTCGAGCAGCCGCTTGAGCCGCCGGTGCGCCTCCAGGTCCGCCCGGCGATCCGCCTCGGTCGGCCACGCCGGACACGTGCGGCGGGCCGACTCGTACAGCTCGATCCCGAGCGCGATCTTCTCGGCCCGGGGCCGCCGCGCGCGCTCCGCTCGGGCCAGCCGCTCGGGGGCCCCCCAGTCGCGGGCGGCGTAGGCGCGGAGGTCGCTGGGATCGAGGCGCGGCACGAGCCGATCCTACCCTCCCCTTGGCTCCCCGCGTCCCCCCTGTGCGAGGCTTCGTCCTGATGCTCCCCTTCGCCCACTTCCACGACCGCGCCCGGGCCCGCCACGAGGACGGGCTGGAGGACCGCTTCCCCCGCGTGCTCAGCTCCGACGAGATCCGGGCCACGGGGGACGACCGGATGCTCAGCGCGATGTCGAAGCGCGTCTTCGCGGCGGGCTTCCGGTGGCGGGTGATCGAGGCGAAGTGGGACGGCTTCGAGGAGGCGTTCGAGGGGTTCGATCCGGGGACCGTCGCCGCCTTCGGGGACAGCCAGATCGACTCCCTCGCCCAGGACCGCCGCATCGTCCGCAACCGCCCCAAGATCGTCTCGACGGTGAACAACGCCCGCTTCGTGTGCCGCATCGCGGACGAGCACGGCAGCTTCGCGGGCTGGATCGCCGACTGGCCCGCGGAGGACACGATCGGCCTGTGGGCGGCGCTGAAGGCCGGCGGCGACCGCCTCGGCGGCGACACGGGCCCGTGGTTCCTCCGCCTCGTCGGCAAGGACACGTTCCGCATCACGGGCGACGTGGTCGCGTGCCTGATGGAGGCCGGCGTGGTCACCAAGAAGCCCACCGGCAAGCGAGACCTCGCCGCCACCCAGGAGGCGTTCAACGCCTGGGCCGACGAGTCCGGCCTGACCCTCGGCCAGGTCTCGACCGTCCTCGCCTGCAGCGCCGGCGAGATCTACGACTGGTAGCTCAGCCTCGCAGCGCGACCACGAGCGCCCGCAGGTCCGGGGGGCCGACGCTTGCGGCCTCGTGGACGCGGGCGAGATCGAGGTCGGCGTAGGCGTGGACGATGAGGTTGCGAAAGCCCGCCGCACGGGCGAGGCGGTCGGCGAGTTCGCCGTCCAGGCGTCCGGCTTCGGCGAGGCGTCGGAACGCGTCCGCGTAGGTCGACGGAGCGCCGAGGCCCGACCGGACCGCCGCCGACATGGCGAGGTCGATCGCGATCTGGACGGCCTGCCAGAGGTGCAGGATCACTCCGTCCGACGCCTCCGTCTCGGGCTGGAGGTCCTCCGGGGCCTGCGGCAGCAGCGCCGCGACCCGGGCGAGGTGGCGTTCGATCGCGGCAGCCTTCTCGGCGAGGACGTCGGGATCGAGCGTCACCCCGCCTCCAGACGGTCGAGGAGGGCTCGGTTGGCGGCCTGGATGATCGGACCGACCTCGCACCAGTGGTTCGCCGCGGCGAGCTGGAAGGCGGCGAAGCGTCCGGGGCGGTCCTCGAAGAAGGGCACGCCGTCCCGCGCGACGTCGAACCGGAGCTTGCCCGTGGCCCGCTCGAGATCGACGAGATCGATCGCCTCCACCTCGAGGATCCGGACCAGGTCGGTGACGAGCGCTGCTACGTCGACGTCCTCCGATCCCTGCCAGGCGAAGTCCCAGTCGGAGCCCTCGTGGGCGTCACCGCGCGCCCGGCTGCCGTAGAGCACGAGCAGCGTCAGACCCGGCGTCCGGGAGGCGACCGAGGCGATGCGGTCGGTGGGCAGCACGTCCGGATGGTACCCCGCCGCCGCGGGCGTCGTCCCCCGACGCAGCGCCCGGCTCAGAGCTTGGCGCCGTGGTCGGCGAGGTAGGAGGCGACGCCTTCGGGCGTGTTCGTCATGCCCGCGTCGCCGCGCTTCCAGCCCGCCGGGCAGACCTGGCCGTGCTGCTCGAAGAACTGCAGCGCCTCGACGATCCGGATCACCTCGTCCATGTTGCGGCCGATCGGCTCGTCGTTGACGACCTGGGAGCGGACGATGCCGTCGCGGTCGATCACGAACGTCGCCCGCATCGCCACCCCGGACGGGTAGTACGACTCGCCCTCCGGCGCGAGGATGCCGTACGACTCGGCGATCCCGCGGCTCAGGTCGGCGGCGAGGGGGAAGGGGACGGGGCCGATCCCGCCCTCGTCGACGGGCTTGTCGCGCCACGCGTTGTGCGTGAAGTGGGAGTCCACGCTGACCCCGACCACGACCGCGCCCAGCTCGCGCAGGGCCGCCGTCCGGTGCGCCATCGCCAGGATCTCCGACGGGCACACGAACGTGAAGTCGAGGGGGTAGAAGAAGAGGACCCCGTACCGGCCCTCGATCATCGCGCCGAAGTCGAAGTCGTCGACGATCTCGCCGTCCGCGAGGACCGCCGGGGTCTTGAACAGGGGGGCCTTCCGGCCTACGAGAACGCTCATCGGGTCTCCAATCGGGTGGTCGATGGAGATAGTCACGATCGACCCCGACGCAAGCCCCCGCGGTGCTACTCCCAGACCGGGGTCTCGCCGGCGCCCCAGCCCCAGGTCACCGACCGCTCGACGCCCGCGGCGTCGCGGAGGACGACCCCGTGCTCGCCCTCGTCCAGGTCGGTCCTCAGCGCCGCCGCCGTCACGCCTGCGAGCCGCTCGCCGAGGTCGCGCATCCGCTCGCCGTAGGGCGTCAGCGTCCCGTCGGGAGCGGCCATCCCGAAGCGGTCCTCGGCGCCCGCCGTGGAGCCGTTGAAGATCGTGTAGCCGCACCAAGTGGAGACGCCCTGGGACAGCCCCAGGAGGACCGACCGCTCCGCCCAGTCCGCCTGCTCCTGCGCGTCGACGTCGCCCCACTGCGGCCACCCGAACTCGGTCACGTGCAGCGGCAGGTCGGGCCGGCCCGCGTCGGCGGCGACGGCGCGGAGGCGGGCGATGATCTCGACCAGCGGGACCTCGCCGCCGCCCAGCGACGTCTCCGACTCCCCGGCGTACTCCGGCGGCACCGACGGGGGGTAGAACGTGTACGGGTGGAACGCGAGCCCGTCCGCCGCCGCCCACGCCTCGGCCGGCATCAGGGCGAGGAACTCCTCGCCGCCGATGATGAACTGCTCGTGGAAGAAGGTCCCCCCGATCCACGCCTCCGCGTCGGGGTCGGCCGCGTGGATCGCGTCCGCCGCGGCGGCGAAGAGCGCCCCGTAGGCGACCGGGTCCCCCGACAGCTCCGGCTTCCAGAACCGGTAGCCCGCGTTCTGCTCGTTCCACACCTCGTACCGGTGCAGCCGCCCCGCGAACTGCTCCGCCGTCCGGCCCGCGTAGGCGGCGAAGTCGGCGGGGTCGTCGGGCGGGTAGAAGTGGTCCGCGTCCTCGACCGACGTCGCCCACTCGTTGCCGTAGGCGAGCAGCGGGATCGGCTCGACGCCCCGCGCCAGCAGCTCGTCGATCACCGGATCGAACATCGAGTAGTCGAACGCCCCCGGCGCCGGCTCCACCCGGTGCCACGCCACCTCCCCCCGCGTCGACGTCACCCCGATCTCCGACACCGTCTCCATCGCCTGGTCGAGGTTCGACGTGGCCGTGCTGAACCCCCGGGCGATGCACAGGTCGGGCTCGACGTCGTGCCAATCCAGCTCCGCGGGGGTCGGCTCCGGTTCGTCCGGCGGTCCGCCGGGGCACGCCAGCAGGAAGAACAGCGCGGGCAGCATCGCGGCGGGCGCGGGGCGCGGGGGCCGGACCGACGTCGCGTTGTCCATGGGTCCCAGCCTACGCCCGCCGCCGCCCGGGCGGGGATCAGGCCACGTTCCGGGGGCGGGTGTAGCCTGTCGGGGTGGTCCTCCCGGGCCCCGGATCGAAGCGATGACGGCCGCAGGCGACGGCGGCACCCCCCGCTTTCGCGTCAAGGGGATCCTGGGGCAGGGCGGCATGGCCCGGGTGTTCCGCGCGACCCTGCTCGGACCGATGGGCTACAGCAAGGACGTCGCCCTCAAGCAGATCCGGCTGGATCGGGCCGCCGCCGATCCGAGGGCGCTGGAGGCGCTGGTCAACGAGGCGCGGCTCGGGGGTCGCCTGCGCCACCCCAACATCGTCGAGACGTGGGAGTTCTGCCGCGAGGGCGACAGCTGGTTCATCGCGATGGCCTTCGTCGACGGATTCACCCTCGACGTCCTCCGGCGAGGGCTCGCCGCCCGGGGGGCCGGGCTGCCGCTGCCGGTGCTCCTGGAGGTGCTCGAGGAGGTCTGCCGGGGCCTCCACTACGCCCACACCGCCGCCGACGACGACGGCGTCCCGCTCGACATCGTCCACCGCGACCTCAAGCCCTCGAACGTCATCCTGAGCAGCGCCGGGGAGACGAAGATCCTGGACTTCGGCATCGCCAAGGGGGCGGCGACCCTCTTCCACACCCAGTCCACGACCGCGGTCAAGGGGACGCCCTGCTACATGTCCCCGGAGCAGCTCCGCGGCGACCCGCTGGACGCGCGGTCGGACCTCTTCTCCGTGGGCGCGGTCCTGTACGAGCTGGCCACCGGGGAGCGGCTCGTCGACACCGCCGAGCCCGCGGCCGCCGTGTTCAGGATCATCACCGGGAGGATCGAGCAGCAGGCCCGAGCCCTCGACGACCTCCTCCCCGGGCTCGGGGAGGTCGCCGCGACGTGCCTCGCCGCCGACCCCGCGGAGCGCTACGCGGACGCCGCCGCCGTGGGCGACGCGCTGAGGCGGCTGCGCCCGGCCGAGTGGGCCGGCGTTCCGGGGGCCCGGGAGCTCGCCCCCGCGCTCATCGAGGTGGCAGACGGCCGCCCCGGCCCCGCCCTCGCGCGGCTCGTGGCGCGGGCGGAGCGCGCTCCGCCCGCGTCGGGTTGGCCGGGGTGCGCCGAGTCGCTGGCCGCGCCGCTGGGGGCAGACGATCCGCTCGCGGCCTCCCGCAGCCTGGTCCCCCTGAGGGACGCCGGCGGGCTTCCGGAGTCGTGGGTCACCGGGGAGACGGGGCCGCGGACCACCCTCGGAGTCCCGCCGCCGCCGCCCGCCCCGGCGCCCCCGCGGTCGCGCTGGACGGCGACGCTGCTGGCGCTCGCCGGGCTCGTCGCCGTCGTCGTCCTCGTCCCCCTCCGGTGCGAGGGGGCGCGGAGGAGCGGCGGGGCCGGCGACGGCATCGTGGACGTGGAGGTGGAGCGGCTCGAGGGGACGCGGGGGACGCGCACGCGGCTCCTGTTCCAGGACGCGCTGGGGACCACGGTGGAGGAGGTCCTCGTGTCGGGTTCGGATCCCGCCGTGGCCCTCTGGAGGGGGACGGACGCGTCGGTCCGGCGGGTCGCGGTGGGGACGCGCCGCGCCGCCCAGCGGGCCGGGGGGCTGTTCGTGTACGACGTCCGGGGCCGGACCGTCACGCCTGCCTGGACGCTCGGGTCGGCCGACGCGTGGCGGAAGTCGCCGGAGGCCCACCGCGGCTTCCGGGAGACCGGGGAGATCGACTTCTACGCCCCGACCTTCCTCGGCGACGAGACGGACTCGGGGCCCCCGCAGATGGTGGTCCTCGCCCGGGACCGGTCGTACGCCCCGACCTGGATCCTCCGGCTGTCGCCCGACGGCGACATCCTCGGGCGGGTGTTCCACGCCGGCCAGCTCGGCTCGCTGCATCGGGCCGCCCCCGGCCGCATCCTCGCCTTCGGCAGCGGGAACCGCATCTGCGGCGACCAGGCGATCCCCTGCGAGACCATGGCGGTCGTCCTGTGGTACCTGCCGATTCCGGAGGAGGGGACGCTCGCGTCGCTCCCCCCGGCCTGCGACGACCTGCCGTTGCTGGACGGGGTCCGCGGCTGGATGGTGGGCGCTCCCGCCGCCTGGGGCCCGTCGGGCGTCACCCCCTTCGAGGGGGGAGACGAGCCCTGGTTCGGCGTCTACGTCAAGCGCCGCGGCGGCCCGGAGTGTGGGATGTCCGTCCGGTTCGACGCGCACGGTGAGCTCGGTGGGGTCGCGGTGCAGCCCTGCAGCGAGCCGCCGGTGGTGACGCCGCTGACGCCGCCGATGACGGAGGTCTGCGAGGAGTGGCTGGCGAAGTTCCCAGCGCCCGCGGACGACCCCTGAGGGGCTAGCGATCGAGGAGCTGGTCGAGCAGGTGGCGGTCGATGGGGATGGCCGCTTCGGGGTCCGTCACGCCGGTCTTCGTGCGGCCGGGATCCCCGATCGCCGGCCCCCGGGGCGGCATCGGCGTGGTCGAAGGGAGCGGCGGAGGCCCCTCGGCGGGGCTCGCCGCCGCCGCGGCGCCGAGCCACGCGCGCGCCCCGGCAGGGTCTCGGGACGGGCGGGGCAGGCGCATCGCGGCCTCCGACGCGTCCGCGAAGCGCTGCTCGGGGGTGGGGGCCAGCATCCGGTCCAACCAGCCCGTCAGCGCCTCCGCCGCCGCCGCGCCGAGGCGGGCCGAGACCTGTGCGGCGACGGGGGCACGCCGGTCCTCGAACCGGACCAACGCGACGTCGCGGGCCGCGCGGAGGACGTCGTGGGGCCCCGAGGGGGGGACGATCCAGGGCTCGGCGGCGAGCATCTCGAACGCGATCGCGCCCAGCGCGTACAGGTCGGAGCGACCGTCCAGCGGCTCGCCCGCGAGCTGCTCGGGGCTCATGTAGGGCAGCGTCCCCTTGGTCATGCGGGTCCGTGTCTGGACGAGCTTCTCGACGGCCCACGCGATCCCGAAGTCGAGGATCCGGACGGATCCCTGGGGGCCGATGACGATGTTCTGCGGCTTGAGGTCGCGGTGGACCAGCCGCATCGGCACGCCGTCCGGGTTGCAGGCCGTGTGCGCGTGCGCGAGCCCGGCGAGCGCCTCGGCCACGACATGCAGCGTCGCCTCGACGGGCGGGACGATCCTCGCGCTGCCGTCCGGGCACAGGATGCTCTGCAGCGTGCAGCCCGCGACGTACTCGAGGACGAGGGCGTTGACCGTGCCGAACTCGGGATCTTCGACCGACTCGAAGGACTGCAGGCCGACGATGCTGGGATGCCGCAGGAGGCTCAGGAGCTGGGCCTCGTCCGCCAGCGCGAGCACCAGGTCCGGGTTCCGCGCGGCGAGGACCGGATCGACGATCTTGACCGCGACCTGGCGACGGAACCCGAGCGGGCCGTCCTGCTCCCCCAGGAAGACAGCGCCCATCCCCCCCTCTCCGAGACGCCTCACCAGGCGGTATCGCCCGAACCGGCGGGGCAGTTCGTTCGTAAGCACGGCCCGGGCACGCTACCACCCGCGGACGAACCCGATCTCGACGAGGTAGATCCGCGTCCCCTCGTCGCTGAGCTGGCCCTGGAGCCAGGTGATGTCGGGGTCGTCCAGGGGGGACGTGTAGTTGGCGACGAGGTAGCGGTCCTCGTCGAGCTGGACGATGGAGGGGAAGGACGTGTCGCCCGCCGAGGGGAGCTCGACGGCGAGGTCGACCGTGCGGGCGTCCCGATCGATCGACCAGATCGCCGTCCGCTTCGGCCGGCCGCTGTAGCTCGTGAGGTACTCGAGGCGCTGCTCCTGCAGGGTCAGGTCGTCCCGCCCCTCGTCGTAGGGGCCGCCGACGTCGTAGCGGCCGAGCAGCCAGGGGACGCCGCGGTGGACGAGCATGCGGCCGCTGTCGTGGCGCTCGGGGTCGCTGACGTCGGGGCAGTCCCAGGCGAAGTAGTCGTCCGCCTCGGCGGAGCACAGCAGCGTCCCGAACCCGGTCGCGTCGCCGTCCTCGTTCCGGAGGTCGGCCCAGAGGCGGCCGTCGCCGTCGAACGCGAACGCCGTCTCCGACGCGCCGCCCGAGTAGACGACCTGCTGATCCCAGGTGCGGCCGTCCGCCGACGACCCGAACCGGACCTCCACCGGCTCGTCGCCCGCCTCGAGGTTGTAGTGCTCGCCCCAGTAGGTGCTCAGGTACGCCGTCCCGTCGCGTACTTGGACCTCCCAGGGGACCTCCCCCTCCTCGCCCCACGCCTCCAGGGCCGACCACTCGCCCTCCCCGAGCCGCTCGGACCGCCACATCACGCGGGGCTCGAAGGCCAGCGAGTCCGTGCCCCCCTCGAAGAACGTGAAGAAGAGCGTCCCCGCGACCTCGTAGAAGAGCGGCTCGCGGACGTCGGTCCCCAGCGCCCACGTCGCCTCGAACTCCCACGTCTCGCCGAGGTCGTGGCTGCGGACCATGTGCATGTGCGTGTCCGGCCCCGCGAAGTGCGTCGGCGCCGTCCGCCACGCCATCAGCAGCTCGCCGTCCTCGGTTCGCCAGATGCCGACGTTGTTGTTCGACTCGAACGCCGGCGTCTCCGGGGGGAGGTCGATCGACGGCACGACGAACCGCGGCGCCCCCACCTCGGGGACGTAGTCGTAGGGCGCGCACGCGGCGACGACGAGCAGCGACACGCAGGCGGCGGAACGCATCACGGGGGCCCGGAGTAGCACGGCAGGACCGGCTTCCTCCACTGCGCGAAGACGAGGTGGGTGCGGTAGCGGGCGACGTCGGGGCGGCCCGCGATGCCGTCGAGCACGATCTGGCGGAGGTGCTCCGTGTCCCGTGCGACCACGTGGAGCACGTAGTCCGTCTGCCCCGCGAGGTTGAACATCGCCACGATCTCCGGGACCTCGCGGATGTCCGCCATGAAGCGTTGGATCGCGCCCTTGGACTGGTCCGCCAGCTCGACGGAGACGACCGCCTGGAGGCCGATGCCGAGCGCGGCGGGGTCGACGGTGGCGTGGAAGCCGGTCAGCACCCCCGCCGCCCGCAGCTTCCGGACGCGCTCCAGGCAGCTCGACGGCGCCAGCCCGACCCGCGCGGCCAGCTCCTTGTTGCTCAGGCGGCCGTCGTTCTGCAGCGCCTCGATGATTCCGACGTCGATTCGGTCCAGGGGGGTGTTTGGTCGCATTTTCCGCAGTCTATTCGATGGATTCACTCCAGACAGAACGTAGGTTGGAATTCAGGAGGTGATTCGGAAGTGGGTTCGGTCGATCTCATCCTGGAGTACGCCCGCGCGCTGGTCCGCGCCGGCGCCCCCACCCCCCGCACCGAGGCGCTGACGACGGACGTCGCCCGGGCGCTGGGCGTGGACGGGCACCTCTTCGGGGTCCCGACGGCCATCATCGCCAGCCTGGCCGTCGACGGCGGGGAGCCGCGCACCCACGTCATCGAGGTGTCCCCGGGGGACATCGACCTGCGGGCGCTCAACGCGCTCGAGGAGCTGGGGCGGGCGGTGGTCGCGGGGGACGTCGGCGCAGAGGGAGCCGCGGTGCAGCTGCGCGCCATCGCCGGGGCGGCGCCGCAGTGGTCGCCGGCGGCGGTGGTGGCGGCGTTCGCGGCGCTCAGCGGGGCGGCCGCGATCGTGCTCGGGGGCGGCGTCGCGGAGGGGTTCGTGGCGGCGCTCGCGGGGCTGGGGACGGGGCGGTCGGCGGCGCTGTACGGCAAGCTCCCGCCGGCGCCGGGGCCCAGCGGCGACGCGG
>CAYFOA010000138.1:0-20661 GCA_964344575.1 uncultured Rickettsiales bacterium
GGCGCGCAGATGGAGATGGGGCCGGAGGAGCTGCTGCTCCTGATCTCGCGCGACCCCGAGAAGACGCGGCAGCGGCTGGCGACGATCCGGGCGAAGAAGCAGGCCGAGGCGAATGCAAAGGCCGGTCAGGACGCCGCGCGGCTGCTGCGGTCGATCAACGCCCGCTTCCGCAAAGCCGAGCGGGCAGCGGATCCGCTCGACGCGAAGCGCCTGCGGCTGGAGGCCGAGGAGCGGTTGTCCGACCTGGCGCGGGTCGACGCCGAGGCTTGGCCCTGGCTGGAGCACAGCATGGTCGTGCGCGAGCGCGAGATCTTGGTGCCGGTCGGTGGCGCCATGCCGGTGTACGAGGGGCTCAAGGTGGGTGTGCCCGCGAAGTGGAATCCCGAGCGGGTCGAGCACGCCGAGTTCGGGCGGATCGTCGGCACGAGCGTCGGCGTCCGCGAGGCCGGCACCGCAGGCTGGTCGCTCGTCGACCTGGACCGCGTCGAGGCCCTCGGCGTCGAGCCAGAGCACCTGGCGCTGCCGTGGCCGGACACCGACGAGCCGGGGATCGCGGCCGACCTGGAGCCGCGGGTCGCCCGGCTCTACGGGGACTGGCGCGACCTCGGTTGGAGCAGCGCCAGCACGGCGTTCGTCGAGACCTGGTGGCCGCGCGTCGGTGCGCGGATCGTCGAGAAGCTGGCGAGCTCCGGCGGCTGGTACGCGCGGCAGCAGAAGGTCCCGTTCGTGGCCGGCGGGAAGCTGCGGATCGGCGGGGGCGACGCCCTGCGCCGAGGCGACGTGCTGGCCCCGACCGAGGCCGCCTGGCGCCGCTTCCTCGAACTGGCCCCGGACGGGGACTTGAAGTGGAGCGAGCTGGCCGAAGCCGGGGAGTACTGGTGGAGCCGCAAGGTGCCGAGGGATCTGCTCTCGGCGACGCGAGGCGCGGCGTGAGCCGGCCGGGGCTGCTCCTCGGGCTGGGTGTGCTGGGCGTGGGCGTGATCGCCCTCGCGGCGGCGGGAGGTGAGACGGTGAAGCGAGGACTCGGACGGTTCTTCTCCTGGGCGGAACTGACGCGGAGCAACACCGCGCGCCGCCTCGGCCTCGACAACACCCCGACGCCGGAGGCCCAGGCTGCGATGCAGGCCCTCGTCGCCGACGTGCTCGATCCTCTGCGCGAGCGGCTCGGGCGGCCGATCCGCGTCGGCAGCGGCTACCGCGCCCCCGCCGTGAACCGGGCCATCGACGGCGCGGCGACCTCCCAGCACATGCGCGGCGAGGCAGTGGACATCAAGGTCGATGGGATGAGCGCGCAGCAGCTGGCGACCTTCATCCTCCGCTCCGGTCTGCCGGTCGACCAGGTCATCTGGTACGACGCCGAGCGCGGCGGACACGTTCACCTCAGCTACACCCGCGCGAGGGCGAACCGCCGGCAGTCCTTGTACGCGCCGAAGAGCGGTGGCTACCTGGCCTGGGCGCCGACGGCTGCCCCGACGGACACCGCGCGGGCCTGACCGATGCGCGCCGACTCCCCCAACTGCGCCTGCCGCCGCGCCGCGGACCACGCCGCGTTCGAGCGCGAGACGATGAGGGCGCTCGCCGCGGCCGAGGACGCCAAGGAGCGCGGCCGGCTCGGGGTGGACCGCCGGGCGCTGCGCCGGGCGCTCGGGGGACGGGGCGAGGTCGTCGAGGCGATGGAGGCCAAGGCGGTCGGCCGACCCAGCGTCAACGTGGCGAAGCTGTGGGCGTTCACCATGAACGCGATGTACCAGTCCGGCGACCTGCCCCTGCTCGCTACGAGGGAGTCGCTTCAGAACGGGATCGACGCGATTCGTGCGGCGATCCGCGCCCGGAAGACCCGCGCCGGGACCGGCCGCTTCGAGGTGACCTGGGACGCGAGCCGGCGAGCTCTGACCTGGCAGGACAACGGGATCGGCATGGACGCGCCGACGATCCTCGGCACCTTCCTGTCGTTGGGTGAGTCCGGCAAGTCGGGAGCGGACGACAGCGAGCAGGCGGCCGGCGGCTTCGGGGTGGCGAAGGCCGTGATCCTCGGGACCTCTTCGACCTTCCGGTGGGAGCTGCACAGCCGCGACAACCTGGCCGTCAGCGAGGGCGCCGACCAGGACGTGCGGATCTACGACGCCGGAAGCTATCTGCAGGGCACCCGCATCACGATCTTCGACGTCGCCGACGAGTTCGACGTCGTCTGGGACTACGCCCGCCAGGAGGGTGTCGCCCTGGTCGATCGCCTCCGCGAGCTGCTCGCCGCGAACGACCTGCGGGGGATCGAGCTCGTCCTCAACGGCGAGTCGGTCGGCCCGATGTTCAGCAGACGGGCCGGGAGCAAGGTGAAGCTGGAGGGCTCGTGGGGCCGGGGCACGACGGCCGCGGTGAAGGCGTACCGGCGACCCCCTGGCGACCGGCGCGGGGCCTACTACTTGAGGCTTGGCGGCTTGTTCCAAACCAAGGTCTCCTCCCAGCGCGGCAACCTCAAGGCCGACGTCGTCATCGACCTGGTCTCCGAGGTTCGGCCTGGCGCTCGCGGCTACCCGTTCAACGCGGCCCGTGACGCCCTGCAGGACCGTGCGCGGTGGGCGTTCAGCGACCTCGTCGACGAGGTGGAGCGCGAGAACGAGAGCGTCGGTCGCTCGATGGAGGACGAGGTCTACGCGCCGGACTCCGACGACGAGCGCGAGCGCCGAGGTGCCCAGCAGCTGGCTGACCTGGCGGCCGAGGCCTTCGCCGACGAGGCGTTCCAGAGGGCGCTGGCCGAGGCGGCGGGCGGGATCGCCGACTTCTACGCCGAGCGGGCGAAGGAGCCGGGCGTGCAGCCGGAGATCGCGTCGGCCGCCCCCGCGGGGACGAAGGCGCGACCGGCGGAGGATGCTCCCACGCGAGGCCCCGTGCTGCCTCCAGGGCTCAAGGTGGTCGCGACACCGGTCGCCGACGACATCGCGACGCCCGGCGGTCCCTCAAGCGCCGTCCGCCAGCTCCGGGCGCTGCTGGAGGCGTCCGACGAGACGGTGGTCCTCGCGGGCGGGGACTCCTCGAAGCCGGTGGTGTCGTCCTGGGTCGAGCGGGCGCTGGACCGGGCGGAAGCCGGCGGCGCGCTCGACGAGCACGATGTCGCGGCCATCGATGGTGCTGTGGGACGCGCCGGCGAGGTGGCCCTCGGCGCCGGCGGCGGCGGGCTGGTGCAGGCCGCGACGGTCGCCCAGGTCGGCGAGCTCGTCCTGGGTTCGCTGCGGACGACCGAGGCCGGCGAGCGGCGCAAGAAGCGGAAGCGCAACCCCTTCGGGAACGTCGCCGGGCTGCGGATCAGCAAGCGCAACTACGACCGCCGCAAGGCGGGCCGGTTCAAGAAGAGCTTCCAGCGCTGGATCCCTCACCTGACCGCCTGGGACGCCACCCTGCGCCTGGTGGTCGCCGAGGCTCGGATCCGCCGCCGGTTCAAGCCGGGCTTCGTGCTCGACGACGAGCTGCTCGGGCTGACGACGAGCTCGGCGTCGGGCACCAACGTTGTCTACCTACACCCCGACCGCTTCGCCCAGGTGGTGAAGGCCCACAGGCAGCGCCCGCTCGCCATCGCGGCGTTCCTGCACGGCGTCGCCTGCCACGAACTCACGCATCTCGACGGCCGCATGGGCGAGGGTCACTCGGAGGAGTACGTCGCCGCGAGGGAGGACCTCGGCCACGCGACGGGGCATCTGTTGCCGGCGATCGCGGTGCTGGCGACGAAGGTGCTGGGTCTGAAGCTGAAGCCGAGCGACGAAGCGAAGCAGATCGCGAAGCTGGAACGGCAGCTGGCTGCGGCGCGCTCGAAGGCGAAGAGCTCGAAGCGGGCGCGGGCCGACGTCTCACGGCTGGAGGCGGAGCTGGAACAGGCGCGGGTGGAGCTCGCCGACGCCCTGGAGCGGAGCGCCGAGGCGCGGGCGTCCTGCGGGCACGCCTGCCCGACGTGCGAGGGCGCCGACGGCGGCTGGTCGACGCCGGGGACGAGGCTTCGGGGAACGACGCTCCGCGAGTGGGTCGAGGCTTGGCGGACCCTGGAGGGGCGGAGGGCGAGCAGCGCGAGGCACGCCGCGCTCGCCGCCCACCTCGAGGCGCTGCCCGATGCCGTCGTCGAGGCTGCGGAAGTCGCGGAGTTGGACGCGCTCGACGCGATTCTCCGTGAGGCGCGTCCTCCGAGGGGCCGGCGCCAGGAGCATCCGAGCACATGGCTCCTCGACGCGATCGACCGTCGCCGGCGCGTCCTCGAACAGACCGCTGGGCCTCGGGGCCGGGCAGAGCGAGTGCTGGACGCGGCGGCGGCGGTGCTTCGGTCCCAGCCGCCGCCTGGCGTCGACCTGGACTACTTCGACGGCTTCGTGGCGCGCCACCGCGACCATCTGCACGCGCTGGTCCGCGGCGCCCTCGAACGCCGCGCGGCCGGAGGTGTCCGATGACTACCCGCCCGATCCGCGCCGCCCTCTACGCGCGCGTCTCGACGCTGAACCACGGGCAGGACGTGGGCCTGCAGCTCGACGAGCTGCGCCAGGCCGCCGTCCAGCGAGGCTGGGTCGCGACCGAGTTCATCGATCGCGGCGTCTCCGGCAGCAAGGACAGCCGCCCAGCCCTCGACGAGATGATGGCTGCGGCGCGGGCTGGCAAGTTCGACCTGGTCGCCGTGTGGCGGTTCGACAGGTTCGCCCGCGGGACGCGCCATCTCCTGACGGCGTGCGAGGAGTTGCAGGCGGCGGGGGTGGGCTTCTTCTCCCTCCGCGAGCAGGTCGACACCTCGACGCCGGTGGGCAAGGCGATGTTCACGATCATCTCCGCGATCGCGGAGCTCGAACGGGACATCCTGCGCGAGCGCGTCGTCGCCGGCGTCCGCCGCGCCCAGGCCGCTGGCAAGCACTGCGGTCGGCCGCGGGTCGAGATGGACCTGCGGCCAGCGCTGGCGTTGCTGAAGGAGGGGCGGTCGCTCAAGGAGACGGCGCGGATCCTGGACGTGAGTCGGAACACGCTGCGGCGTCGGCTGCGTGAGGCAGGGGAGTGGCCGATCCGGGCCACCGGCGCTCCAGCGTGTCAAGCGCCACGGGGATGGGACCACCCCCGCGCCACGATCATGGGACCACCCAGGGGGGTCAGTTTTCGATGTCGCCTCGCCTGACGTGAGGGGCAGCGCCCGGGGGGCCGCGTAGGGCGGGGCGCGCCCCGCCCGAAGAGGCGCCTCGGGCGCTTGGCGGCTACGCCTCGGGCTCGAGCGTCGGCTTCTGCCGCTTGCGGTAGGACTCGCCGTCGACGACGAGGTCGTAGGCGTTGTTCGTGAAGCGGTCGACCAGCGCCTGCGCGTGCAGCGGGTCGGCGAGCATCGCGAGCCACTCGGCGGGGTCGCGGTTGCTCGTGACGACCATCGAGCCGCGCCGATGCCGCGCCGTCACCAGCTCGTACAGGTCGGCCGTCTCCATCGCGTCCAGGGCCCGCAGCGCGAAGTCGTCGATGATCAGCAGGTCGACAGCGACCAGCCGTCGCAGCTCGGCGGCGTAGGTGTCGTCGAGGCGGCTGGCCTTGAGCCGCGCGAAGAGCTTGTCCGCGTGCTGGCAATGCACCGACAGCCCGCGCTGGACCGCCAGATGGCCCAGCCCGTGCGCGAGCATCGTCTTGCCGACGCCGACGGGTCCCATCAGCAGCACGTGGTGGTGGCGCTCCACGAAGCGCAGCGTCCGCAGCTCGTCCAGGAGCCTGCGGTCGTACGTGACCTTCGCCGATGTGTCCCACTCCTCGAAGACCAGGTCCGGCTCCAGTCCGGCCTTCTTCGCCCGCGTCGTCACCCGCTGATGCAGGCGCCGCTGCACCTCGTCGGACAGCACCACGAGCAGCACGTCCTCGGGGTCCATCTTCCGCTCGCGGGCCTGGCGCAGGCGCTCCGGCAGGACCGGCAGCAGCTTGCCGAGCTTCAGCTCCTTGAGGACGCGGCGCAGGTCATCGGACAGCTCACGCTGGGACATCTCGATCACCTCCTGGATGGGGTCGGGTGCGGTACTCGCTGGGGTCGCGGGCGAAGCGGAGCGGGACGACCTTCGCCGGTCGCTGCACGGGCGTCGGCGCCAGCAGCCCCCGGCGGACCAGGCCCCGCTGGAGCATCCGGTCGATGCGGACGACGTCGACGACGTCCAGCTCCAGCGCGCGGGCGCAGGCCTCGTCGACGAGCTCGCCGCCGTACCGCCGACCCAGCCCCAGCAGCCGGTACACCTGCCGCATCCGCGTCCAGGGCAGCGGCCCGTCGAGCAGCCGGCGGACGTACTCGCCGACGCTGGCGCCGTAGCGCTCGCCCTGCAGCTGCAGCGACTCGCCGTCGCGGGTCGCCAGCTCGGCCTTGCCCGGCGGCAGGTCCGAAGCGTCGATGGACGCCTCCCCCCGCCGCTTCCGCGGATGGACCTTCAGCAGCGTGGCGCCGCGGTACAGCTTGACCGTCGCCCGATCGCGCCGGACCCGCACCTCGCCCGGCGCCACCGAGCACGGGACCGAGTACAGCGCGTAGTCGACGACGACGGCGTGGTCTCGCCCGAGCTGGACCGTCGCCCAGACCGGCTTGTCGTAGGGCTCCGTGGGCATCGGCAGCAGCTCGGTCCGCTCGCTCTGCTCGAAGTCCGACAGCGGACGCTTGCGAGTGCGGCCGTGGGTCCGCATCCCGGCGATGTCCCGGCACCACGCGGCCGCCGCGGGACGAGCCTCGTCGACGCTGACGAAGTCCTCGCCGGCGAAGAAGTCGTCGCGGACGTACCGGACCTGGCGCTCGACGCGGGCCTTGTCGCGAGGCTTGCGGGGGCGGGTCAGGTCGAAGACGAAGCCGCGGCTCTGGCTGTACTCGAGGGCCTCGTCGGCCAGCTTCGGAGCCACCGGGTCGGGCGCCGACGTCAGCGGCGACATGTTGTCAGTGACGACGACGGCGAAGACGCCGCCGAAGAAGTCCCAGGCCGCCTCGAGGCCCTCGATGAGGTCGTCCCGCGTCTGCCCCAGGCACGGCCAGACGAACTGGTGGCGGCTGTAGCTCGCCACGCAAACGAGCGCGTGCAGCTTCGTCCGACCGTCGCACAGCAGCCCGAGCTGGCAGAAGTCGACCTCGAGGACCTGGCCCGGCGGCGAGTCCACGACCCGCACCGACGTGCTCCGACCGTCCCGGCCGAGCTCCTCGGCGATGAAGCGCTGCAGCGTGCGCAGCGGCACCACGACGCCGGTGTGCCGGCCGAGCAGGCGGACGATCTTGGGCCCGCGGCAGCCATCGTCGAGCCACGACTCGATCAGCGCGGCGTGGGTGCGGCAGTGCTCGCGCATCAGCCCCGGCGTCGAGGGCGCGCCAGGTCGGACCGCCGCGACGACGTCGGCGATCAGGCCGTCGTCGACCTCCCGACTGTCGTCATCGCCTCCGAGCCCCAGCGCCGTCGCCACCTCGACGTAGCGCCGGACAGTCTTGCGGTCCACGCCCGTCATCCGTGCCACGGCCCGATAGCCGTGCCCCAGACTCCACAGCCGCAGCAGCTCCTTGATCTCGACCACGAACAGCTCCCGATACGCCATCGCTCCTCCAGCGGAAGGCTGGAGGTGGTCGCAGATCGGGACGCTGCAAGCCAGCGGAGGGGTGGTCCCTAGTTTGTGGCGCGCAGGTGGTCCCTAGATCGTGGCGCGACCGGCGTCAGGTGGGAGCATGAACGTGGCGCCCTACAGCTCCAGCGCTCGAAGGAACCGATCGGGTTCCTACGACTTCTCTCGCGGGGTAGCCCCGGCGCGACGCGCTACTGCCCGCCGCGCCGCCACGCCATCTTCATGTAGACGTCGCCCTGGTCTAGCTCGTCGAGCATCTGCGCCAGGCGCCGCTGCTGGGTCGCCTCGCGCTTCGCCCCGGTGATCCAGCCGATGTAGTCGTTCTGCTGGTAGTCGGGCCGCGCTCGATACACGTCATCGAGCTCACGGTCGGCGAGGGCCTCCGCCACGAAGGCCGGCATGGGGTGTCGCGCCCGCTTCAACGCCATGCTGTGCTCCCTCTGCGCTCGCGGTTCAGGCGCAGTCTACGACGCGGACGTCGGGGCTCACGGCCGCGTAGCCAGCCTTCTCCCCGCCGGCGACCAGGTACCGATCCGGTACCCGGTCGACGACAGCCGAGTGGGGGCAGAAGGGTCAGGAGCGTCGGGTGCCGCCAGCCCGCCGATCGCGGGGGCAGAAGGCCGGGGGCGCCGCGGGGGCAAATCCAGTTGCTTCTGTGCACCGCCCCCTGTTGTTGCCGAGCGGCCCGTCATCTCGCCCGTGCGCTCCCAGGCAGACTCCCGCTCGCGGCCGTGTCGACGCGCGTGGGAACGCAATCCCATGTGCCGACCTCGGGGCATCGCTGGCGATCACAGAGGCTATATATTCGAAGAAATGTAGTGAACAATATGGCGTTGGAATATTTCTGACTATGTGCTTGACAATATCCGGGTGAGTGCGGACGATCGACTGGTCGAAAGGAGGTGCCCACAATGGCCACCGAGACCAGCAGCAATAGCGCCCCGAACAAGACCGACCGCGACAAGGCCCAGAAGTTCAAGGACCTGGCGACCACCAGGGTGCGCCGTGTGATCAAGGACCTGCAGCTCGTAGGCAACCTCGCCAACAGCTCGAACTACGAGTACACGCCGCAGCAGGTGAAGAAGATCATGAAGGCGATCAACACCGAGGTCAGGGCGCTCAAGCTGAGGTTCGAGAGCGGCGGAGAGGTCGAGGAAGACTCGTTCACCCTCTGATCAACGCACGTCTGGAGTCACCATGGAACCCCGCATTGACCCCCACGCAATCGAGCTACTCTGTCGGGAGTTCGGGACCCACGAGGCAGGCCTGCCCGAGTGGCTGAAGAACGCGCGCGAAGCCTACCTTCGGACCGGCGCGGAGGCGGGGGAACGGGTCATCATTGTCAACCTCGTTCGCTCCTCATCCCGGCGGCGGTTCGAGGCGATTGAGTGCATCGATTTCGTCGGAATCAGCGGCACGGATCTCGAGGCGAAGTACCTCGTATGGGCCAACCCCCGCGCCGCCGCTGCGGGTGCCTCCAACGCCGCCGAGATCGAAGGGGGGCAAGGCAACGGCGGCAAGGCCTACGGCCGTCAGATGTTCAAGGAGTTCTGCTTCGCAAGCGTCTGCGCGGGCGGCCTGTCCGTTGTGCGGTTCCAGGATCCAAAGACCAAGCACCTGCTGGGGTTCGTCGCGAAAGACTCCTCCGAGGACTCCAAGTCCATCGTCCCTTCCGGCGACCGCTCGTACGCCGAGGGGTGGTGCAGGCGCGTCGGCAAGAGCCCCGCTGGGAACGTGACGATTGTCCGGGGCGACGGGCCGAAGGGCGGGGTCACGATCGACAAGATCGACCGCCTCATCCAGCGCTCGGCCCAGGCTCGAGAGACGATTCGCACTTGCGACGTGCGACTCTTCGTCAACGGGCAACAGCGCAAGGTGTTCAAGGTGGAGAGCCCAGATCTCCACCCCGACTTCAAGGAGCCGATCTGCATCCCGATTCCCTCGATGCTCGACTACGGCGGCACCAAGGTCGCGACGACGAAGCCAGGGTTCGCCGCCGGCGAACTCACGATCCACGTCGCGCGCGACAAGCTCAAGACCAAGTGGAAGGGCTGGAGCCAGATCGTCTTCCGAGGGGCGGGGGTGCGGTCACTGGGAGTCCTGCCGACGAGCGAGTTGGACCTTTCTCAGCCGGCGCTGCGGGAGCACATCTTCGGCGAGGTTCGCCTGCCGCTGCTGGAGGACCCGAATGACAGCTACGAGACTCAGTCCCGCCAGCGACTGAAGATCGCTCTGCTGTCCAAGGCGCTGTATCGGTTCGTCGCGGACCAGATCGACGCTCGATTGAGCACCTTGCAGAAGGTCATGGCGGTCAAGGGAGAGGTCAAGCAGAAGAAGAAGCTCGAACGGCTGCATCAGCGCCTTGAGAACTGGATCGGAGCCAAGCTCAAGGGATTCGATGGACTGGCCGACGCCGGCGAGGATGAGGGCAAGGGCCGGCGCAAGCGAAAGCGGGACAAGGGCGACACCGGGGATCCCCGGACGCTCGACCATGTCCGCATCCATCGCGATGCGCTTGAGATCTGTAGCGGTGCTACCTATCAGCTTCGCGCGAACGGGTTTGACACGTCGGGGCAGCCGATGCCTGCAGGACGGGTGACCTGGCGTTCGAGCAATCCGTCGATCGCCAGGGTAGAGCCGACGAAGGGCGTCGTAGAGCCCGTGCAGGCAGGACTTACGACGATCACCTGTGAGGACCACACCGGGCGGATGGCCAGCAACAAGACGTTGGTCCAGGTGCACGAACCGATACACGTCGAGATCCGGACCAAGTCGCCCGCGCATCTGAGCCCCAATCGCAGGCTGACGCTGGATGTGCGGGTCAAGACGGCGGCAGGTCGCACGGTCAAGCGACCCGTTGTCCGATGGGCTGTCGACCAGGACGACTGTGTCCGCGTCAATCCGGACGGGGTCGCAACCGGGGGCCTGCCGGGCCTCGCCGAGATCACGGCGAGCGCCGGTGGCGTGTCGTCCGACCCCCTCGAGATCGAGGTCGAGCGAGGAAGCCACGGAGACGCCGCCAAAGCCAGCTCGGCCCGCCCCCGAATCCTGGTGTCGGGTCTTCATCCAGACCCGGTGACCGGGCAGACGGTGGAGCTCTTCCCCTCTGATCCCCCGGTGCACCAGCGGATCGGGTCTGACGACATCGAGTTGAACGTCTTCTGGATCAACCTGCAGTCTCCGCTTGCCACTGCCCTCTACGACAAAGGCCCCGAGTCGCTGCAGTGGCGGACGTATCACTTCCAGCGCATCGTGGATGTGTACGTTCGCCTCGAAGTTCATCAGGAATTCGGCGATCAGAAGAACCTCGACGCCAACCAGATCCTGGATGAGTGCGCGGAGCGGACGGCGCAGATCTACACCGACGCTGCGGCCGAAGACATCCTCGAAGTGCTGAGCGAAGAACGACTCCGCATTGACGAGAAGTAGGAGGCGTTCTGTGGCCCGGATCGCGAAGATCGACAAGATGGTGCTGGCGGCCGTAGCGCTCCGCCGACAGGGGAAGGACCCGTTCACTGCCGAGGACCTCGTTGTCGCCTGTCACCAGATGTTTCCGGGCGACTTTGCCCTACGCGGCTACCCCCAGTTTCCGAATTCCAATGCCATCTTCAGCAAGATCATGGGATCGAAGTCGCCGCTTGTGGCCAAGGGGTTCATGGAGAAGGCGGGGACGCAGCTGTTCCGAGCGACGACCAAGGCCGTGGCGAGGTCCGAGGAACTAGAAGACCAGGCCGGCTCCGACGGAGCGACACACAGGCTTCCTGATCGAGAGGTTGCAGTGGAGTTGGCTCGGCTCTTCGGGTCGAAAGCTTGGCAGGCGTGGGAGGCGGGCACAGCCGAGGAGTTGACCCTCTACCAGTTCTGCCGGTTCTTCGGCATCTCGACCCGGGAGACGAAATGGCAGGCAGTGGCGAGTCGCTTGCAGTCGGTCGCCCACATCATTGAGAAGGCAGTCGGCGTAGGCGAGGCGGGGGAGTCGATGCACCTTCCCGTCCGGGGTCGCTCGCGGCAGGTCAGTACCACCGATCTCAGAAACCTAGGCGCCCTTCATGGGCTGCTGATGACGAAGTTCGCCGATGAGCTGGAACGTTGGCGTATCCGAGCAACGTCGTAGCCGGCTGGTCTCGGAAAGGAGTGTGACGCAATGGGCTTGAGGCCCTTCTTTGGCTACTACGGCGGCAAGTGGCGCGACACCCCGCGGCTCTACCCCGACCCGGTGCACGACGTCGTCATCGAGCCGTTCGCCGGGTCGGCGGGCTACTCGGTTCGCCACTACCAGCGGCAGGTGGTCCTCTACGAGAAGGACCCCGTGGTTGCAGCGGTCTGGCGGTTCCTCATCGATGCCACGCCGGAGGAGATCCGGGCGATTCCCTTCCTCGAGCCGGGTCAAACCGTCGACGACCTGGACGTCGAACAGCCTGCTCGTTGGCTCGTGGGGTTCTGGTTGAACCGAGGCGTGGCGCGCCCACGCAAGCGGCCATCAAGTTGGATGCGTTCGGGCAAGTACGACAACTCGTTCTGGGGAGAGCGGGTGCGTGAGACCATCGCGACCCAGGTCGACTTGATCAAGCACTGGGAGATACACCCGGGCAGCTACGAGGAGTGCCAACACGAAGGGCCCGCGACCTGGTTCGTGGACCCGCCCTACGCCGGGGCGGGCAAGCACTACAAGTTCGGTCCGAAGCAGATTTCATACGCCCAACTCGGGCTGTGGTGCCGGGAGCGCACGGGCCAGGTGATCGTCTGCGAGAACAACGGCGCGAAGTGGCTGCCTTTCAGGGAGTTGGAAGAAACCAAGACCACACGGCGTCGCCGATCCCAGGAAGTCTATTGGCGAAGCGACTTCGATGATCCTGCCGGCGGGGAGGGGGACCAGTGAGTCTGTCGAGAGAGGACCTCTACGAAGCGTTCCTTGCCCCTTTCGGAGGGCGGGTCGCCGGCGTCTCCGGCTACGGGACGAAGCCGTTGGAGATCGACCTGCGTCCACCGGCCCCTCCGAGGCTTCGCGTGTATCTGTACAACCTCGTAGATGGTGGTCGTACTCGTCCGTACGAGTTCAAGATCGTGCTCCGGGTTCCGGGACAGCGCGGACGGGAGCAGAGGGAGTTCGACCAGACCGGGGGACGGATGGTGGTTCTCGCCGGCTACAGCGAGGAGCTGGATACCTTCGCGCTGTGGGACGCCGGACTCCACTTCCGTTTCAAGGATGGCGACAACGTTCAGGTCAAGAAGAAGGTCGTCGTCGACGCCGCAGATTGCGGCTACCTGGAGCAGTCCCGCGACGTGGCCCTCGGCAGCGAGCGAATCCTCGTGGCGCGGAGCGACCACCTTGTGGATGCACTGTGGCGGCGCGTCGTCCTCGCAGAGCGGGTGGACCTGTTCGCGGACGGATGATGAGCCGCTGCCCAACGGCACGGGAGCCGACGGGCCTGGCCCCACAAGCAGGAGATAGTCGTGGGCCAATGACCGAGAGAAAGCCCGTGACCTTTCGGTCGGTCGCCGCGCCCAACCTTCTGATCCCCACCCGCTGTAGCTGAGCATGGACTGACTTCGAGGATGGTGCTGGTGGTTGACTGGGACGACGAGTGCCTCCTCGCGGGGCTGAGAGAAGATGACCCCGCCGCGCGGCATGCGCTTGCCGTCCGGTGCTGGGACCGCTTCTACAACCACGCCCGCCGATCCGCGGAAGCGAGTCCCGAGGACGCCGAGGAGATCGCCCAGGACGCGATGATCCGGGTGCTCCGCGACATCCACCGCTTCGAGGGCCGCGCCCGCCTCGACACCTGGCTCTACCGGGTCGTCTCGAACGCCTGCAAGGACTTCCGCAAGGCCCGCCGCAACCAGTACCTCGGCGCCCCGGCCGGCAGCACCCTCGAACTCGACGAGCGCTCCGCGGAGGAGCCCGGCGTGGTCGCCGGCCAGGCCCCACGCTCCCCAGAAGCCGCGGCGATCGGCGCGGAAGACCGTGACTTTCTGCGCGATCACCTCGCCCAACTGAGTAGACGGCACCAAGCCGTCCTTGCCTGCCGGCAACTGCACGGCCTGACCGTGGAGGAGACGGCGAAGGAACTCGGCATGACGAACGGCGCGGTGAAGATGGCGACGCTCCGAGCGATGGGAGCCCTCACCAAGTCGCTGCGGCGCACGAAGACACGAGCCGAACTGAAGGAAGGAGGAGCACGATGACCGACGACGACGACCGGGAGCATCGGCTCGCCGACCTCCTTTCGGACTTCATCGACGCCGTCAATGAGGGCCGGCGCCCCGACATCGACGGGTGGGCAGGGCGGGAGCCCGAGATCGGGGATGCGTTCCGTGAGATGGCGCGTGCGGTTCTCGCCGTCGAAGAGTTGGGCCTCGCTGACCGCCCGGCGACCTCCCCCGATGACGCTGCGGCGTGGCTCGTCGATGCGGCTCCTCCCCGACCCGCGGCCCTCCCCGACCGAGCGCCCCTGGACGAGCGGCCGGATTTCTTGCTCATCGTGCTGCGACGCTGCGGCGCGATCTGGGGGAAGCTGCGCTGGCAGAAGGCCGTCTTCCTGGGTGCCAAGGAGACCAGCGCCGGGTCGCTGCTGCCCGACTTCTACCCCTTTGCTGCCTACAACTTCGGCCCGTTCGAGGACGACGTCGAGCAGGACACGGCCGCGCTGGAGCAGGTCGGCCTGGTCGATCGGAGCCCTCCGCCCGCTCGACGCCACCGGCGTGGGCAGGTCGCCGTCGGGCTCGATGGCCCCCAGGTCGATCAGGTCTACAAGCTCACGCCGAGGGGGGAGCGCCTCGCGGATGCCCTCATCGAGACCGCTCGTCGGGAGCATCCCGAGCTCCTCGCTGAGGTCGACGACCTGGCGCGCAGGCTCAAGCGAATGAACACGGACGAGCTGCTGCGCTACGTCTACGAGAAGTACCCGGACTACACCACCGAGTCGCTCATCCGCGACGAGGTGCTCGGCCCGGACGAGGGAGACGACTGATGACCGACCCCCGCCACGAAGGGCCGAAGCTGCTGATCCAGGCGACCGCCCACAACCAGCGCGTGCTCCGCCGAGCCCACGACGCCTTCCACGGGCTGCACGTCGGTGCCGACGCGGGATCGTCGACCGTGGGCTACGTCCGGTCTTCGGGGCGCCCGACCATCATCGATCCCAAGACCTCGCTGTTCCGGGTGCGGCCGAAGCAGCTGCTCGACCCGAAGACGAAGATGCTGAAGCCCCCGGTGCTCCGACTCGCCGCACGCTACGGCGGCCCCTTCGAGCAGGTGGCCGGCAAGCGGAAGCTGGAGTGCGAGGACCTGCTGGGCGACGCTGGCGTCCGGGCGGTCGTGGCCGTCCTGGATCACCAGCGGCGGCACTTCGGGCCGCAGCTCCTCATGGCCTTCGACTCGTCGTCCAAGTACCGCCTGTGGGGGACATCGGAGGAGGCCGCTCCCCCCCGCGAGGATCCCAGGACCCTGGTGCCCCCCTTCTTCTACGTCCGGTCGGCCATGGATCCCTGGTTCGACACCAACCTCGCGATGGCCCGCCACGCGCTCGCGGAGCGCCGCGCGCACGAGCGCGTCACCCCCGTGGTTCACTTCGCTCCGGCGATGCTCGAGGACGCCGCTGCCGTCGATGCCCTGGTCGCCGTGTGGGCGCGGGAGCCGGTGGACGGCTACCTGATCTGGCCCGACGGGCAGAAGGAGGAGGACATCGGCGACCGGGCCGACGGGCTCGTGCGCCTCGTCGAGGGCCTCGCGGCCACGGGGCGTCCGGTCACCAAGCTGTTCGGCGGCTTCCTCTCAGTCCTGCTCTGGCGCCGAGGGCTGGCGGGCTTCTCCTGCGGCCTGAACGGCACCACCTACCGCCGCGCCTTCGCCTTCGGTGGGCGGCCACCCGGCGGCAAGCCGCCGAAGAAGTACTACATCCCCGGCCTGTTCCGGTCCTTCCCGCTCGACGAGGCGCGGCTGATCCTTCAGGGCAACCCCTCGCTGCGCTGCGAGTGCGTCGTCTGCGAGGCGAGGGTCGGCCCCGACTTCAGCGGGATCGAGGAGCTCGTCGATCCGGGGCTGGCGGAGAGCCACTTCCTCAACTGCCGGCGCGACGAGATCGACCGCGTCGTCCAGTCCAGCCCCACGGAGCTGCGCCGCTGGCTCGAACGGTCCGCCAACGTCGGCGAGTGGGCCGAGATCGCCGACTCCGACTTCCCGCGCCAGTGGGCTCGGTGCGTGGCGTAGGCGTGGCGAGCCGGCGACGAGAGCCCGAAGCCACCTTGCCCGGCACCAGCGGGCCGTGCTCAGGAGGACGGTCGTGAACCAGGTCGTGTGGGACCGACAGCGGATCCGACGAGCGAAGGCCCTGCCCCTCGTTGACGGCGGAACTCCGCCTTCGACTAGGGAGAGGCAGCTTCGGTGGGTGCGAACGCGGGACACGGACTGGTCGGCAGCTCGGGGGCGATGTGTTCCCTGCGCGACCGGATCCGCCGCGTGGCGCCGCACCCACTCACGGTCCTGCTGGAGGGGGAGACCGGCACCGGCAAGGAGCTCGTAGCCCGGGCCCTCCACCGTCAGAGCCGCCGGCGGGCCGGCCCCTTCGCCGCCGTCAACTGCGCCGCGATCCCCGAGAACCTCGCCGAGTCCCACTTGTTCGGCCACGAGGCCGGCGCGTTCACCGGGGCGCGAGGGCTGCACCGTGGCGTGCTGGAGCAGGCCCAGGGCGGCACGCTCTTCCTCGACGAGATCGCCGAGCTCGGGCTGCCTCTGCAGGCGAAGCTGCTGAGGTCGCTGCAGGAGCGCGAGGTGGTCCGGGTCGGATCTCAGCGGGCGTCGAAGCCGGTCCAACTCGACATCCGCGTCATCGCGGCCAGCCACGAGGACCTGGTCGCTAGCTGCCGCGACGGGCGCTTCCGCGACGATCTCTACTACCGGCTGCGCGAGTACCGGCTACAGGTCCCGCCGCTGCGCGACCGCGAGCGGGACGCCGTCGAGCTCGCTCGCCACTTTCTGGCCAGCGTCCGAGGGCCGCGGGTCCGTCTCGGTCGCGACGCCCAGGAACTCCTGCTCACTTACCCCTGGCCCGGGAACGTCCGGGAGCTGCGGGCGGCGGTGCTGGCGGCGCGGGTCGATGCTCGACGTGGCCGAATCGGGGCGGAGGAGTTGCGGGAGCATCTGGCCGTCGCGCGCGGGCACGATGAGGTCTTCGTCGAAGCCAGCGCGCCGTCGTCGTCGTCGGCAAGTCGGCGCGAAATCGTCCTCGGTCAGCTTCGAGAGGGTGGCCGGGCGTCGATCAGCGAGCTGGAGGAGCGGACGGGGATCCCGCGCAGCTCGCTGCGGCGCCTCCTTGGGCGGCTGGCGGACGAGGAAGTTGTCGACCACGTCGGCGACGGGCGAGCTCGGCGCTACAGCCTCGCGGCGGAGCGTGACCACCCCGACCCCGCGACGGCAGGGGCGACGGTGGCCGAAGGTCGCCGCGCAACTGCCCACGACTACCTCCGAAGCCAGGGGCACCTGACCCGTCGCATCTACATGGAGCTGACGGGGGTATCGGCCCGCACCGCCAACCGCGACCTCCAGGAGCTCGTCGATAGGGGACTCATCCAGTCCAACGGCAGGAAGGGGCGCGCTGCCGGTTACCTGCTGGCCCCGGCTGGCCCGGCGGGGAAGCGCGACGGATGACGGATCGCGACGTGTTCGAGACGAACCCCGAGGAGAGCGTGGTCCAGAGGGCGCGACGGATGACGGACCGCGACGCCTTCCAGGACAACCCCCGGGAACCGAACCGCGGACGGCGGCGGCCTCCCCGTCGCCGCATGTTCTTCGCCGACCAGCCCGATGGCGTTCGCCGGCGCGATGGCGACACGCCCTGCCCGGGTGGTGGGGAACTTCTCCAACGCCCTCTGCCTGGCAGAGACGGGGTACAGTCGTCCGCCATGACAACGGAGGAAGAAACACAGCTCGGCCGCATTGGCACTGGCCTCGAGGCCTTGGCCTCCTTCCTCGAAGACCCTCTGGCTGCGAGCCTGCTTCAGGTCGATACGCTGGCGGAAGCAGCGAATCGGAAGAAGGAACTCCGGCGACTGCGAACCACCCTGGGGCAGTACCAGAACCGGTCTCGTCGCCTGGTCTACATCGCGTTCATGGGCCACTTCTCGGCGGGGAAGTCGAGCTCGATCAACGCGCTCCTCCAGCTCGACGGAGCCGATGGCGCCCGCGAGATCGGATGGAACCCCACCGACACGGCCATCACGCTTCTCACTCACCCGAAGAACATGAATGACCTTCTGGGTCTACACCGGGAGACCGGGTTGCCGGTGCGCGCGGTACCAGTGGAGCACCCGCTGCTCGAGTCCGTCGTCCTTGCTGACACGCCCGGCTCCGGGGACCCGAACGTCGCCGACGAGTTGACCAAGGACTTCCTGGCGGTCTGCGACTGCCTCTTCTACTTCATCTCCGCGACGAACCCGATCGACAACGCCGACCTTCCACTGCTCCAGATGAAGCAGGAGCGGCTACCGCAGCAGTCGATGCGGTTCGTCATTACGCGCGCCGACGAGTTTCGGCGAGTCCGCGAGGAGCGCGTCACGGAGTCGAACTTCGACCAAGGAGTCGCCGACGGGTTTCTCGGCAGGTTGGCGGCGAGACTCGACGCACTGATGCCGGGCCAAGGGCTCGTCGCGGACCCCCGGAACCGGTTCCTGTTTCTCGACAATAAGGACTCGTTCCGTGTGGGTGCCTTCTTGGAGGCGGTTCGGGCCGAGGCGGACCTGGAGGACATCGACCGGCGGGTCGCGATCCACGACCACAAGGTGGCCTACTTTCGGCGAGCAGCCTGCGAGATTCGGGACTACTTCGAGCGCAGTCTGAAGACCCGTTCGCGCGACCTCGCTGCCTTCATCGAGTCAGCTCGCGAAAATGTGTCTCGGTACGAGCGGAGCGCCCAGGTGGCGAGCAACACATTGACTGAGCGGTGGGTGCGGGCGCACGAGCGGGTCGGTCGGCTGGAGACACGCGAGAGGGAGGCCATCCCGGATGCGACCCTCGATGAGGATCTTCCTGGCCGGGTCTGGGATGCGCCGAAGCTGGTGGAGTGGAAGACCGATCTCCACAAGTCGCTGGACCGGGCCTCGAAAGATCAGGCGGCGTCACTGGTCCGATCTGTGCTGCAGACCGTTGAGAACCACCATCGGAACGCGTTGGTCCTACTCGAAGAGCGGCTCCGGGGCGTCCAGTTTGATGACCAGGGAGAAGGCCTCGTAGAGGCGGCGTTCGCCGGTCAACCGAACTACCTCGACCAGGCGGTTCAGGAACCGGCACGGTTCGGGCCTACCCTCGTCCTCTACAAGC
Organism: uncultured Rickettsiales bacterium; assembly: GCA_964344575.1. Lineage (GTDB taxonomy): Bacteria > Myxococcota_A > UBA796 > UBA9615 > UBA9615 > JAAESI01. The sequence goes on from CAYFOA010000138.1 coordinate 18,881, forward strand.
TCGAACGATCTTTCAAGACGTATCGCGAACATCTGCAGGGGGTGCTCGACCAGCTCGAATCGTTGGCCGCAGCGATGCGCGGCTGGGTTGATAATCGGTCGATCCTGACCGAACTAGCGGACCTGATCGGCCGGGCAGAGAGCGACCTCGCCACCGATATCGAGGCGCTGTTCGAGCGGGTGGAGGTCTACCGTTCCGGCGTCTTCGCGATGCAGAGCAAACAGCAGATTCAGAAGCTCGGAATCGGCCAGCAACTCGACACTCTGGAGCGGGGCTTCGACGACGCTGAGCGGACCGCCACGTCGAACAGGGCCACCTCAGAGCTGTTCGCAGATCACGGCGAGCTTGTGGAAGCCCATGAGGCCGTGCGGGCCGACCTGGTTCGCCGACTCGACGCAGCGAGCGCGAAGATCGCATCGACGCGGAAGGTCCTGAAGGGCATCAAGCAGCCTCCCCTCACGATCCAGGACGCGACCGTGACGGGCGTTGAAGAGGCAAGGGTCCAGGTCATCGACCGACTCCGCAGGAGCATGACCGCCGAGTGGTCGGCTCTCGGAGGGCGCATCGCCACCGCTTGGGGCACGTCGCGCTCGACCCTGCAAGAGTCGCGGGCGGTGGTCTTGAAGGCCTGGAAGCGGCGAACCCTCGGGGTGGGTGCTGTCGTGGCCGTGGTCGTCGGTAGCGGGCTGGCCTGGCTGGTGTTCCCAGGCCTCGACCTCGGCTCCTCGGTCTGGGCCGATATCGGGGCCAACATCGCGGCTGACCTCCTGGTGTTCGTGGCCGCGACCGCCGGGATCAGGAAGCTGCGCACGCCTACTCGTCGGACATCCGAGCTCGCCAGCGAAGCCGTCGAAGGCTTCCGGGTGGGAATCCGCGATGCCATTCAGTCGGCGTTCCCCGCCATGAAGGAGGAGGCACACCATCGGGACGGGGCGAAGACTGCTCTCCTGAAGAACTGGCGGGAGGCGGCCGACCAGGACCTTGTCACGATCGCCGGCAGCTGCGAGGGCATCGTCGAGGATCTTCGGAGGCTGACCGTGGAACTCGACGAGGTGCGGGCTCTCATGGAGGAGTCGCTGGTCGCACTCAGCTCAGGATTCGCAGCCTACTTCGCCGACGCGGATGGGAACATCGCGAAGCTCGAGGCTCTCGCGGGCGACCTCCGTGACCGGGCGATCACGCCTTCGTTTCGCTTCATCCAGGAGAACGGTGAGAGGCTGCAGGCGCTTGAGGCTCAGGTCGCCGAGATCCGGTTCTGACCGAGTCCCCCCGCGGCCAGCAAGCCCACGAACCGATCTCGCTGCTCATCCTCCGTGGCGACCATGGCGATCGTCCGAAGCTGCCGCTCGGAGTACGCGCGCGGCTCGGCCGCCAGCACCTCGGCCAGGATCCCCGGCGCCAACCTCAGCAGCGTCATCACCTGCGTGATCCTCGCCCGCGTCAGCCCCTCCCGCCGAGCCAGCGCCGCCCGGCTCTCCACCTCGCCGGCATCCAGCAGCGCCTGGTAGGCCAGCGCCCGCTCCAGCTGCGCCCTCCCGCCGGTCGGCTGCACCCGATGGCACGATTCCGCCGGGTGGCACGATTCGTCCTGGCACGATTCCTGACCCCGCCGCCCAGAACGACGAGACCCCCGCCGCGAAGGACGAGGGTCTCGCTCGTTTCTACCTGGGACGCGGCTGTAAACCACCCAGGACGCCAGGACGGAGCTTTCTCCGGTCTGGCACGTATTGGCTCCCCGAAGGTGATCGTAGACAGAACCTGGGAGGTGACGTGCTCGGTGG
>CAYFOA010000139.1:0-20633 GCA_964344575.1 uncultured Rickettsiales bacterium
GCGGCGGGCTCGTCGGCGACGGACGGCTCGGCGGCGGCAGGCGCGGCCTCGGCGGCGGCGGGCTCGTCGGCGACGGACGGCTCGGCGGCGGCGGGCGCGGCCTCCTCGGCGGGCGCGGGCGCGGCCTTCTTCTTCTTCGCCGGAGCCTTCTTCTTCGGCTTGGCGGGCGCCGGCTCGGCCTCCTTGGCCTCGGCGGGGGGCGCCGCGACCGGCTCGAGCGTCGGCTTGCTCTCCTTCGCCTCGACGGCCGGGGCCGCGGGGGCGGCCGGCTCGCCGACGACACGCCGGACCCGACGGCGGACCGCGGGCGCGGACGTCGTGGTGGTGGTCGACTTCGCGGTCGAACCGTTGGTGGGAGACGCGGGGGCGCTGTCGGCCGAAGCCCGACGACGGCGCACCACGCCGCCGGCGCCCTTGCCGGCCGCCCCGGCGCCGCCCTTGGCGCTCTTGTCGCCTCGGAGTCGCGACTGCGCGCGATCGAGAATGTTGTCCTTCGCCATGCCTACCACCGATTCCCGGTCTGCCTTCACAGGAGGGCAGTACCGCGTTTCAACTCAACCCGCAAGGCTCCCGACAGAGGCCCCGCCCCGAGGGCGAGGACGCTGCGAGGGCCTTGACGACCCAAGGCCTTGCCCAGCTCGTCCGAGCCGAGCAGGGACCGAAGGAACTCCAGCTCCCGGCCCCGGGCCGCTTTCTCCCAGTCGGACGCCACCGTGTCACCGGCGTCGGCCGACAGTACGAGCGCCACCGGCCACCCCTTCTTCACGAGGCGACCGACGACGTTCCCCCCCGACTTCAGGTCCCCCGCGCGCAGGGCCAGCCCCGCGAGCTCCGCCTGACGGCGGGCGACCATTCGTCGGGCGTCGCCCAGGGGCCAGTCCCCTTCGGGCAACGACACCTTTGCCCGCATCGAGCGGGCGAGGCGTCCGCGCTCGCGGATCCCCTCCATGCAGGAGCGGGACCAGCACACGTTGGCGCCTCTGCCGGGGAGCTTGCGGCGGAAGTCCACCACCGGCGCCCCGTCCGGACCGAGCACGATGCGCAGGGCGTCGTCCCGGTCCAGCGACCGACGGCACACCGCACAGGTGCGGGTGGCGTCGGCCATTCGACTACTCCTCCTCGGCCGGCGGCTCCTCCTCCGCCGGCTCCTCGGCCGCCGGCTCCTCGGCCGCCGGCTCCTCGGTCTGCAGCTCCTCCGCCGCCGGCTCCTCCGGCGCGGGCGCGTCGATGATCGTCTCGTCCTGGGACGCGCCGTCGTCGTCGAGCTCACCCTCGCCGGCCAGCGCCGCGGCCTCCGCCTCGGCGGCCGCCTGGGCCTCCTCCTCGGCGAGCCGCGCGGCCTCCTCCTCCTCCTCGAGGGTGGGAAGCCCGGCGGCGATCCGGCGCTGGTTCTCCTCCTTGCGGGCGAGCTCGATCTTGAGCCGCTCGGTCAGGATCTCGTCCGCCTGCTCGAGCACCGCCTCGGTGATCTGCTCGCTGATCTGGAGCGTGTCCATGAGGTCGTCCGGCTCGGCGTCGGCGACGTCCTCGATGGTGCGGAAGCCGTACCGGATGAGCAGCTCGCGGTGGTCCTCGTTGAGCGCGTCGATCAGCGCCAGCTCGGACCGCGCGTGGTCGTTCATCTCGCGGATGCGGGTCTCGCTGTGGATGTCGATCTTCCAGCCCGTCAGCTGCGCCGCGAGGCGGACGTTCTGACCGCGGCGGCCGATCGCGAGGCTGAGCATGTCGTCCGGGACGATCAGCTCCATCGTGCGCGTGTCCTCGTCGAGGATGACCTTCGTCACGATGGCGGGGCTGATGGCGGAGCAGACGAACCGCGCCGGGTCCATGCTGTACGGGATGATGTCGATCTTCTCGCCGCGCAGCTCGTGCACGACGGCCTGGACGCGGGAGCCCTTCATGCCGACGCAGGCGCCGACCGGGTCGACGTCGCTGTCGCGCGAGGAGACCGCGATCTTCGCCCGCTGGCCGGGCTCGCGGACCGCCGCCTCGATGGTGACGATGCCCTCGTAGATCTCGGGGACCTCCATCTCGAACAGCTTCACGAGCAGCCCGGGGTGCGTCCGCGAGAGCACGATCTGGGCGCCGCGCGCCTGCCGGGCCACCTCCAGGATGTAGGCCTGGATCCGGTCGCCCTGCCGGTACGACTCGGTGTGGACCTGCTCCCGGGACGGGATGACCGCCTCGGCCTTGCCCAGGTCGACGATGATCGCGCCCTTCTCGAACCGCCGGACGATGCCCGTGATGAGCTCGCCGACCCGGTCCTTGTACGCGTCGTGGACCTTCTCCCGCTCGGAGTCGCGGACGCGCTGGATGATGACCTGCTTCGCCGTCTGCGCGGCGATCCGGCCGAACTCCTCCATCTCCATCTTGAACCCGAGCTCCTCGCCGACGATGGAGCCGGCGTCGAGCTGGCGCGCGTCGTCGAGGCTGATCTCGCAGTCCGGGTCCTCGACCTCGTCGACGACCGTCTTGTACTCGTAGAGGTCGACCTCGTCGGTCTCGGGGTTGTACTGCGCCTCGATGTCCTTGGTCTGGCCGTAGACCTTGCGGGCCGCGGCGACCATGGCCTGCTCGATGGTCTCCCGCAGGGAGTCGGAGCTGATGCCCTTCTCCTTGCTGACCTGCTCGATGATTCTCGTGAGACCGTCCATGTGACTTGCTCCGTCAGCGGCGACCGCCGCGCTTCTTGCGCGTCGATCCGCCCTTCTTCTGGCCCTTCGGGGCCGGCTCATACACCAAATGCGCTCGCTCGATCGCCGGAATCGGGATGCGGTGGTCCGCTCCGTCCACGACGACCGTGACGAGGTCGTCCTCCACCGCCGTCAGCACGCCCTTCCAGTTCCGCCGCTCGGCGATCGGCTCCCACGTGCGCACGCGCACGGGCTTGCCGATCTGCTCCTCGAAGTGGGCCGCCCGCTTCAGCGGACGCTCCACCCCGGGGGAGCTGATCTCCAGGTCGTAGGCGACCGGGATGAAGTCCTCGACATCCAGGAAGTCCGTCACCGCGTGGTGGACGGTGATGCAGTCCTCGATGCCGGTGGGCTCACCGTCGGGACGCTCGATGTAGACCTGCAGCGACGGGCGCCGGGCGGTCCCGGTCCAGTTGCAGAGCAGCAGGTCGAAGCCGGCCTCCGCGATCAGCGGCGCGAGCGCCTGTTCGGCGCGGTCCGCGATGTCGGCGGCGGCGAAGCGATCTCCCAACGATTTCGCTCCCTTCAGGCGAAAAAAAAGAGAGGCCCCGCGGGACCTCTCCGACAGCAGTCGAAGTTGACGGCGCGTCAATAGCACCCGGCGACGTCCGAATCAAGGTCCGGTGTGCAGCACCGATGAATCAACTGGAGGTGGCGGGTTGGACAATTGGGTGCAATCCTCATAGGTAAGTATTGGTGTGTATCTATGCGGAGTACTCTCTACCTCGCCCTGTTCGCCATCCTCACCGGGTGCACCACGCAGCCCCCTGAGGGCGCTGACGCCGCCGCTCCGACCGTCCACGCGCCGGACGCCTTCACGGCCCCGGGGCACGCCGACGTGCTCCGCGAGCCCGACCACGAGGACCACGTGATCGAGTGCGCGCCCGACGACGCCGAGCCCGACGGCGACGCGGCGTCCGCCACCGACGTCCTCGACTCGACCGACCTCCGCGACCGCACGCTCTGCGGCGCCGCCGACACCGACTGGTACCGCCTCCCCGACGTCGCCGCCTCCGATCTCCTCGAGCTGCGCGCCGTCGCCCTCGTCGACGGCGCCGACCTCGATCTCCGCCTCTACGGGCCCGACGGCGAGCTGCTCCTCGAGGGGCGCAACGCCGGCCGCATCGAGACCCTGCTGTGGTCGGTCGAGGAGGCCGGCGACCACTACGTCGAGGCGGTCCTGGTGGGGGACGACGACGACGGCACGGACTACGACCTCTCCGTGACGCGCGAGCTCCGCCCCTCGGAGTGCGACCCCGACCCGTTCGAGCCGAACGACGGAATGGACGACGCGCGCGCGATGACGGCCGCCTGGTACGAGGGCTTCACGCTCTGCCCCAGCGACGACGACTGGTACGCGATCGACGCCGCCGCCGGCGAGGAGATCGAGATCCTCGTCGATTTCTTCGACACCGAGGGCGACGTCTTCGCCGCGCTCTTCGACCCGAACGGCGAGGAGATCGCGGTCGGGGACTCGAGCGACGACGACGAGCACCTCGTCGCCGTGGCCCCGGAGACGGGCCGCTACCTGCTCCACGTCGGGCTGAGCGAGGACCGCGGCGGGATCCCCGGCAACCGCTACGGGCTCCTCGTCGGGGGGATCGCGCAGACGTGCGTGAGCGACCTCTTCGAGCCCAACGACGACCCCTCCGCGGCCGTGCCGATGCCCAACGGCGACCACCGCGACCAGACGATCTGCCCCGGCGACGACGACTGGTACGCCCTGTCGCTGGAGGCCCTCCAGGAGCTCGAGATCAACATCGGCTACCTCGCGGACGAGGGCGACGTCGACGTGTTCCTGCACGGCCCCGACGGTGAGATCGTCGTCGCGGGAACGTCCTCGGACAACGACGAGCGCGTGGTCTGGACCGTCCCCGAGTCCGGCACCTACCTCATGCAGGTGACGCTGGCCGAAGACGCCGGGAGCCCCGGCAACGTCTACGACTTCGGCGTCCTCGCGCTCGTCACGTCGGAGTGCTCCGCCGACTTCTACGAGCCGAACGAGTCCCCCGCCGGGGCCGCCTCGCTGGAAGGGGGCGAGTACGACGGCCTGACGACGTGCCTCGGCGAGCCGGACTTCTTCGAGATCCAGGTCGGCATGCAGGCCGAGTTCGTGGACCTCGTGGTGGACGCCGACCCCGGCGAGGGCGAGCTGGAGATCCTCCTGTGGGACGCCGACGGCGAGCTCGTCGGCGAGGGCCCCTCGATCCTCGTGGAGGCCCCCGGGGTGTTCACCTCGTACCTCCTCGAGATCCACCTCGTCGAAGACCCCGGCGAGCCCGGCGTCGACTACGACTTCGTCGTGCTCCTCTAGAGGGGACGGTCGAGGTGGGCTCGCCTGACGTACTTCGGGTCAGGGAGGAGGAAGCGGCAGCAGGCGCAGTGTCCCCCCGCCGTCACCGACCACGAGTTGGTCATCGAGAACACACAGGTGGCTGCCGACCGCATCGCCCTCCGAGCCGATCAGCTCCAGGGGAGCCTCATCGAACGCAACCGTGCCGGCCATCGGTGCGCCGAACACGCCCACAGCTCCGGCATTGACACCCCATTCGTCGCTCGAGTGCCCCCCTACCGCAAGCTCATCGACGCCGTCGCCATCGAGATCGGGGATGACGGCAACCGCGGCGCCCGTGAGCGTCGCCGGCCCCTGCACCGTCAACGTCGCTCCAGGTGAGAAGGACCCGCCCCCGGCGAGCACTGAGCCGGGAATCCTCCACGCTCGGCTCACGACCATGGAGCCAACGTGCAGGTCCGCCAGCCCGTCGCCGTCGGAGTCTCCGCCCGAGAGCGACTGCGCGTGTCCCGGGAAGACGTCAACCTCAGCCAGAGTCGAGGCGTCATCGAGGGTACCTCCGCCGGCGAGCTCCGCTCCCGACACGACCACGAGCCGGTGCAGGAAGCCTCGCCTCACGGCGACCTCGGCGAACCCGTCGCCGTCCACATCCCCCAGGGCTGCCATCCGGACGCCCAGGGCCCCACCCGGCTCCGTCCCCTCGAGGAGGGCAAACGCACCGTCAGCGACCGGAGCGATCGCCGGCGCCGCCGCCAGATCGGCTCCCATCCACAGGTAGAGGCGCCCGACGTTCGACCCCACCGACGAGCCGAGGTGGGGAGCGGCGACCAAGAGTTCGTCAGCGCCGTCGCCGTCCAGGTCGGCGAGGCTCGTGAGGCTGTGGCCGAGGTGGTCGTCGGAGCCCTCGCCGACCAGGATCCGGTCAGCGGCAGAGAGCAGGATCTCACCGGAGGCCGAGGCGAGCGTCGCCCCGAAGAAGACCGCCACAGCCCCAGCGTTGTTCCCCACGAGATCATCCTGGGGGACGCCGACGACCAGGTCGGGGAGGCCGTCTCCCTCGAAGTGAACCGCGTGGCCGAACCCATCATCCGCCCCGGTTCCGACCAGCGCCACGGTCTCGATCGCGTCGATGGCGAGGACCTCACCCGCGGCCGGAAGGTCTGCGCCGGCGACCACACTGACCCGCCCGAGCTTGATTCCATCCGCGGTCTCCCAGAGCGGATCACCGGCGATCAGCTCGCGCTGACCGTCGAGATCGACATCTCCGTCGCAGCCCAGGCGCCACGACGGGTAGTTGCCGGGGCCGGGCGACAAGTGGCCTGCGGCGAGACCGAGGGACGTCGCCGTGGTCCCGTCGCAGTCGTCGTCGGCGAGGTCGACGGCGGACTCCCACACGCCCGGATGGACCCCCGCGTCTCCGTCGTCGCAGTCGATGCAAGCGTCCCAGCCATCTCCGTCCGCGTCGAACGGGCCGATCCCGGGATCTGCATCATCGCAGTCTCCCGCGCAGAGGCTGACGCCGTCGCCGTCGCCGTCGAGCTCGTCAGCCAGGTCCCCCGCGCAGTCCGAATCGACTCCGTCACACCCGTCGGGCGCATCGGGATGAACCGACGCGTCCAGATCGTCGCAGTCTGGCGCGCAAGCGCCGCAGGGAGTCGGTCCGGGCGGACAGACCGAGGCGCACGACGGAGGACAGGTTGTGTAGCCGTCTCCATCGGTGTCCGACGGGTTCAAGGCCGGGTCGGAGTCGTCGCAATCGGACTCGGGCCAAGGGGGCGGGAGGTTCCCGGGAAACCCATCACCGTCGGCGTCCACCCCGTCCACGCCGTCGCAGTCCTGGTCGAGCCCGTCCAGTGGAGGGTCGGGACTCCCCGGGTAGACGGTGGCCTGCGCGTCGGCGCAATCCCCAGCGCACTCAGAGAGTCCGTCGCCGTCCTCGTCCATCCCCATGACGGCGTCGTCGCCGTCGTCACAGTCCTCACACGCGAGCCAGCCGTCGCCGTCCGCGTCGACCTCGTCGGCAGCGCCGTCGCCACTGCAGTCGGTGTCAACGCCGTCGCAAGCCTCAGCAACCGCGGGGTTTCGGCCGGAGTCTTCATCGTCGCAGTCGGAGAAGCAGCTGAAGAACCCGTCACCGTCCAGATCGGTGACGGAGCGGGCGGGGTCGCCGTCGTCGCAGTCCCCTTGGCAGGTGCTCGTCCCGTCTCCGTCGGCATCGCTGGGGTTCAGCATCGCGACCGCATCGTCGCAGTCGCCCTCGCAGCCGGAGTACCCGTCTCCGTCGGCGTCCTGCGGTCCCACGAGGGCGTCGCTGTCGTCGCAGTCCCCGGCACACTCCGAGGCCCCGTCTCCGTCGTCGTCAGACGAGTGCGGTGAGACCACGCCGTCGCAGTTCGAGTCGATGCCGCTGCACGCCGACTCGTACGCGCCCGGATGAATCGCCGGGTCGAGGTCGTGGCAGTCGCCGGCGCAGCCCTCGTGGCCGTCGCCGTCGATGTCGAAGGGGCCGAGGTTCGGGGCGAAGTCGTTGCAGTCCCCGTCGCAGGGTGTGAAGCCGTCCGCGTCCAGGTCCCGCTCTTCCGGTGGGAGACTCCCGTCGCAGTTGTCGTCTTGCAGGTTGCAGACTTCCAAGGCCGCCGGGTGGCGGGTCGGGTCGGAGTCGTCGCAGTCGCCTCCGCAGGAGCTCCACCCGTCGAGGTCACGGTCGAACGGACCGCGCGCTGCGCTTCCGTCGTCGCAGTCGCCCTCGCAGCCGCGCCAGCCGTCCCCATCGCGGTCCCACTCGTCCAGTCCGCGGAGACCATCGCAGTCGTCATCGAGCCCGTTGCATAGCTCGCTCGCGCCGGGGAACCGAAGGGGGTCGAAGTCCGCACAGTCGACGTCTGCCGAGAACCCGTCCCCATCCCGATCCTCGTCGGTCGCAGGAGAGCAGGCGGTCAGACAGGCAACGGTAAGCCAGAGGGCGGTCCGACCTCGCATGACGCCACGCTAGACGGTACCGAGGCACGGTCCTGTAACATCCGCGCGGTCGACCCGATTCGGTCAGGCACCCGCGGGAACGGCAACGTCCACACCTCCGCAGAGCGCTACCGCACCACCGACAGCATGCGGACGACCGCGTGGTCGTCGGCCCCGGCCCCGAACTCGTAGTGGACCGTCCAGCCGTCGCCGAGCGCGGACACGTCGAACTCCCGGGGGAGCTTCAGCATCGTGGGGATCGTCGGGTCGAGGAGCCCGCCGAGGTCGATCGCGTCCCACGGCGGGTCGAAGAAGCGCGGCCACCGCGGCAGCGACGGCAGCAGGGCGTGGACGTCGCCGAGGCGGAAGTCGATCGGCAAGGTCCCCGCGTTGGCGCGCGCGAGCTCCAGGCGGGCCGGATCCCGCTCGACCGCGATGACCTCGACCCCCGCCTCCGCGAAGGCGATCGCGTTGCCGCCGAGGCCGCAGAAGCCGTCGATCACGCGGTCCACGCCGAACCGCTCCACCTGCCGCTCCGCCAGCGCCCGGGGGGTCAGCGAGCGGAGCCCGACCTCGTCGGTGTGCGGCAGCCACGGCCCCGTCCGCCCCCGCCGCATCGGCTTGCTCCGCAGCTCCCGCGGCACCGGGGGGAGGATCTCGCCTTCGCGCGTGTGCGCGCGCACGCGCAGGCGGCTCCCCGCGATGGAAAAGCCGTCGAACTCCCGCACCAGCGCCGCCGCCACGGGCGCGTCGACGTCCAGCGGAGGGGCCGTCCCCCGGCGCAGCAGCCGCGCCTGCAGGAGCGCGTCGAAGCCGTCCGGAAACCCGTCGACGTCGACGCGGATCTCCCCTTCCGCGAACGCCGGCAGGACCTGCTCGGTGAGCAGGTCCACGCGGTGCGCGACCTCGGCCCCGCCGTCCTCCTTGACCATCGCCCGGAGCAGCCGCTTGAGCTCGCCGACGTCGTCCGTCAGGGGCACCGTGGCCAGCGCCCGCTCCACGTCCGCCCACGCCCGGAGCCGCGGCGCCTCCCCCGTCTCCCGGCGCCGCCTCCGCAGCCCCCGGATCACCTCCTGCCAGGCCTTCTTCGTCTGGAAGTCCCGCGGGTCGGCGGCCGCGAGCAGCGCCCTCAGATCAGGCTTCGAGGGTGCCAACGATCTCGGCGATCGAGGCGATGCCCCGCTCGTCGCACCACGCCGTCATCCCTTCGACGACGTCGGCGGCGGTGTTCGGGTTCACGAAGTTCGCCGTCCCGATCTGGATCGCGGTGGCGCCGCAGACCATGAACTCCAGCGCGTCCGTCGCGTTCCAGATCCCGCCCATGCCGAGCACCGGGATGCTGCACGCGCGGCTCACCTGGTGGACCATGCGGAGCGCGACGGGCTTGATCGCGGGCCCCGACAGGCCGCCCCACCCGAGGCTCAGCTTCGGCTTCCGCGTCTCCAGGTCGATGGCCATGCCGAGGAGCGTGTTGATGACGCTCAGCCCGGCTGCCCCGGCCCCCTCGCAGGCGACGCCCATCGAGGCGATGTCGGCCACGTTCGGGGAGAGCTTCACCCAGACCGGCTTGTCCGCCCCCTCGACGGTCGCGGCGGTCACCTCGGCGGCGGCGACGCAGTCCGTCCCGAACGCGATCCCGCCCTCCTTGATGTTGGGGCAGCTGATGTTCAGCTCCAGCGCGTCGATCCCGTCGCACCCGCGCAGCCCGTAGGCGACGTCGTGGTACTCCTCGACGGTCTTGCCGATCACGTTGACGGCGACGACGGTCCCGGCCTGCCGCATCTTCGCGAGGTAGGGGACCTTCTCCTCCAGGAAGGCGTGCAGGCCGACGTTCTGGAGCCCGATCGCGTTGAGCATCCCCGAGTCGGTCTCGGCGATCCGCGGGGGCGCGTTCCCCTCCCACGGGTGGACGGCGATGCCCTTGGTGACGAACCCGCCGAGGACGCTCATGTCCAGCCCGCCGCTCAGCTCGGGGCCGTACCCCGCCGTGCCGGACGCCAGCATCACCGGGTTCTTCGCGACGACGTCGCCGATGCGGACGGTCAGATCCACCATGGCGGCGGAATGTACGTCATCCTGCGTGCCTCCGCTCAGGAGTTCATGTCGAGCTGTCGTCACTGGGGGAAGTCAGTTCCTCGCGGGCGACGACCAGCTTCGCTCTCTGCTCCTCCGGAGCGTCGCGGATGGCGGCTTCGAAGTCCTCGAGTGCTTCGTCGAACATCGTCGTCGCGGCAGCCTGAACCTGCTGCTTCAGCCGCCGGGAGCTTGTCTCGTGCAGCGTTCGGATCAGGCGCTTGTACACCTCGCCTAAGGCGACCGCGCGGACTCCCCGCGATCGCCAGTCCATCTCCTCGGGTGAGGTTCCTCGCAAGGCCGCGACTGCGGAGTCCCATTCGCCGCGCGAACACAACGCAACCGCGAGGTCCCGCCCGCTCTGAGGGTCCAGGGGGCCTTCGGCTGCCGCACGCCCCCAAGCGACAACAGATGCCGAGGCTGCGTGGTAGTCGTCCTCTCCCTCGAAACGCTCATCCGGGAATTGCAACAACGCCCGCGCGACAAGGTCCGATGGGAGGGCGACGTCCGGATTGTCGGTCGCGAGTTCGTGGAACAGGCGGGCAAGCCGGGCATCCGTTCGGAAAGTCTCCAGTCCGTCCAAGAGGACCTGCCAGGTTGCGGGACCGCGAGGCTGGTCTTCTGCGACGGCCGAGAGGCTCGTGAGGAACTCCTCGCGCCGCCCCATCGCAAGATGGCGGTCAAGCGCTGCGAAGTCCGAAACGCGGTCGACTGTAGGATGGGCCCTCAGACGCACCTGAAGATGGTGCTCCGACGCATCGATCTCCGGGTCGGGATAGCCCGCCTCTTGCATCACCCGAATAATCGTCGGAATGCCCTGTCCCTCGCTCTGCGCCAGGTCGAGGCGGTTGAAGAACCACGAGAGTCCCTGGTTCCGCCAATGGGCCGTCGCGCGGCCCGCGAGGAAGGCCTCTCGAGGAACCTCCGGCGGAAGGCTGCCCGGAGAGTGAACCTCCACACGGTCCGTGAACACCGTCACACGGACAGGTTGAGACGACTCGTAGTCACGATGCGCCAAGGCGTTGATGGCGACTTCCTTGAGAGCTCGGGCAGGAAACCGGCTGAGGTTCTCCCGGGGTCCGCCCTTGTCGAAGACATCCGGCGAGAGCACCTCGAGTCGGCGCAGGAGTTCGTCCGCCTGCTCGATCAGGCTGCCGGTGAGGCTGTACCGCTCCGCAGTCTTCTCCGATCGGTCGGTCCCCTGATAGACGGAGACGACGACGTGGGCTCCCGGAGCCCATCTTTGAGGATCCCGGCCGAACAGCAGGAGCGCGAAGTTGCGGGGTCTCAGTTCACCGGTCAAAGGCTCCGCCACGGTCAGTGCGGGCGCCAGCGCGTGGATCCGCTGGTCCGGCTGAAGGTAGGGATCGACCCCTCGGTTCTCGTCGTAGACCCGCATCCTCACGAGCGCTTCTCGAAGCTTGAGGAGATCCAGATCCTGAACCGTAGCGTCCGGTCGCGGCCGCTGGTCCCACGGCGGCAACGCTCCTCGCCGGGTCAGCAACTGCATCAACAGGCCGTTGCGGGCCTCGATCGTCTGGCTGTCGATCCGAATCCAGTACTTCCCCGAGCCGTCGGCCTTGTCCCGCCACGTGTGAGCGTGGCCCGTCTGAGGGGCCACGAAGACCAGCACCCTGCGCTCATCGTTATCGGACGGCAGTTCCTCGACGAGCGGAACAATGGCGGGATCGGCGTGATCGCGGAGGGCGTTCAGGATCTTCCCCCGAAGCTCCTTGATTCGACCCGCCGTCAGACCTGGTCGGCTCATCGCCGGGAAGCCGTGCTCGTCTCGCGTCTCCCTCGCACCACACACGACGTAGCCGCCACCGAGGTTGTGGTAGTCGTTCGTGAACGCAACGATGGCCTTGGCGACGTTCCGCCAGTCGGCCACGCCTTCCTTCCACTCGACTTGAGGTCCCTCGTTCCGGGCCAGTTGTTCGAGATCGACAGTCATCGCCGAATCCGGAGGTTAACGCGTTCCCACGCATTCGGACTTCAGTGCAGGAACTCGCCTTCTTCGAGGACGACGCGCTGCGCGTCGAACACGGGCCCCTTGCGGCAGGCCAGCAGCCACCGGTCGTAGGGCGACATCTGCGCGCGGGCGGCGGCGTCGCCCTCGCGGTAGGCGCGGTTCTCGATGACGCAGCTCATGCACGCGCCCATGCCGCAGCCCATCATCGTCTCCACGCTGACCTGGGCCGGGAGCCCCCGCCGCGCCGCCTCGTCGGCGACCGCGCGGAGCATCACCATGGGGCCGCACGCGTACACGCGAGTCGGTCCGTGGACCCCGCGATCGAGCCACGCAGCGACGACGTGCCCCTCGAACCCAAGGCTCCCGTCCATCGTCGCGTAGCGGACCCGTTCGTCCCCCGCCCAGCGCTCGTCGAACCCCACGAAGCAGCCCGCGTCGGCCGTCGAGCGAACCCCCAGGTAGGCCTCCCAGCGGGTGTGCCCGGCCGCCTCCAGGGCGTCCGCCAGCGCGACCATCGGCGGGATGCCGACCCCGCCCCCGAGCAGCACCGCCGTCTCGTCCGGCGCGGGCGTCGCGAACGTGTTGCCGAAGGGACCGAGCACGGTGACCGTCTGCCCCTCGACCATCCGCGCCATCAGGGCCGTCCCCTCGCCGACCACGCGGTACAGCACGTCGAACACGTCGCCGTCGGTCCGCTGGATGGAGAAGGGGCGCCGCAGCAGCGGGCTCAACCCCGTCCCCGTCGTGATCATGACGAAGCGGCCGGCCCCCATCCCCGCGACGACCTCGGCGCCGCGCATCCGGAGCAGCCACACGCCGCTCCCCAGGTCCCGGTTCTCGACGACGGTGCAGGCGACATCGGCCATCGCGGCGGGAACTACCCCACCGCGGCGTCGCTGTCCAGCGACCTTGCCATCACGATCGCGTCCTCCCCCTCGGCGGCGTAGTAGCCCTTGCGGATGCCGATCTGGCGGAACCCCGCGGCCCGGTACAGCGCCAGCCCCGCCTCGTTGCTCCGCCGCACCTCGAGGAAGACGGTCTCCCCGCCGAGTGCCCGCCCCTCGCGGCCCATCACGTCGAGCAGCGCCCGGGCCAGCCCCCGCCGCCGCGCCCGCGGATCGACCGCCACGTTCAGCAGCGACACCTCGCCGTGGACGACCCAGAAGTCGACGTAGCCGACGGGCCGGGGGTCGTCGCCGTCGAGCGCCAGCCAGATCTGCGCGTAGGGGAGGTCCAGCTCCTGCGCGAACGCCCCCTCGGGCCAGGGCCGGTCGAAGCAGCGCTCCTCCAGCGCCAGCAGCGCGGGCAGGTCGTCCGCGGTCGCCCGCCGGAAGGCAAAGGAGGACACCCCCGCCACGCTAGCAGCCGCGCCGCGCTACGATCGCGCCCCCGTGATGACCGATCCCCTCGACGAGCTGCTCGAGAGCCTCATCGAAGAGCAGGGGCTCGCCGCCGATCCGAACGAGGTGCTCGAGGATCTCGCCGACGCCGACCCCGCGGGGCTGACGTACGGGGGCGACGATCCGGACTCGGACCGGGAGACGTTCCAGAACCTCCCCGCGATCGACCTCCCCGACGCCCCCCTCACGTTGGAGCAGCGGGGCGCCCAGCGCCGGCACGTCCGCGACCTCCAGCGCCTCCTCGCGGTCTTCCTCAAGGCCGGCAAGACCCTCCGCCTCTACAGCGAGAAGCACCGCTTCTTCGCCGGGTTCGCGGACGAGTTCATGACGCGGCTCAACAACGAGTTTGGGGCGGCCGACGCGATCACGTTCGAGATCACCCCGACGTGCATCAACTGGGACGGCCACGTCGTCTTCGAGAACCCCGAGCAGCGGGAGAACCTCGCCTTCAAGCTGTACCGCGACGGCGTCCGGCTCCTCCAGTTCCGGCGCGGCGTGACCCCCGACGAGGTGCGGGAGTTCGTGACCCTCGTCGCCCGCGAGGTCGACGCCGGCCACCGCGCCGGGGGGAGCAAGGACCTGTCGGTGCTCTTCTGGGAGGCCGACTTCAAGCACATCCACATCGCGGTCGCGGAGACGTTCATCGAGTACACCGAGGAGGCGCAACGGGTCCTCCAGGACCTCGAGTTCGACGTCCAGTACGTCCAGGGCTCCTTCCGCGTGGCCGAGGGCCTCACCCTCACCGCCGACTACGAGCCCGCCGCGTACGACGCCGACTCGCCGTGGGACGAGCCGATCTCCGACTTCGGCGCGGAGGAGGAGGCGTTGTGGGGGACGGGGCGGATGGAGGAGGCCCCCGGCGGCGGGCCCGGCGGCGGAGGCGGCGCGGGCGAGGCCGGCTCCGGCGGCGACGCGGCCGAGGACGGGGACGAGGAGGAGGAGGACATCCGGCTCCCCAACGTCGTCGCCGCGGCCACGGACGAGGGCGCCATCCAGCGGATCCGGGAGGAGCTGTTCGGGATGGAGGACCCGTACGCCAGCTTCGAGGAGGTCGGCGTGATCCTCGGCGAGGTCGTCCTCACGATCGACGACCCCTCCGAGCTCGCCCTCTTCCTGCGGCACCTCGACGAGGCGATCAGCCCCCTGCTCGCGACCGCGTCGATCGGCCCCCTCAACTCGATCCTCCGCCGCCTCTCCCTCATCGGCCGCGCGGCGCTCGACGCCGAGGACGTCCTGGGGTCGATCATCCAGCAGTTCTTCGTCAACGTCTGCCAGGAGGAGCGGCTCGAGCTGCTGGCGCGGGCCATCGACCAGGACTGGAGCGACAACTGGGCGGGCGAGGTGTTCACCTTCGTCTCGCTCCAGTCGCCCAACAGCATCGGCGAGCTGCTCGGCTTCCTCGGGCGGCTGTACACCCTGGGCGCCCGCCGGGTCGTGACCGACGCGCTGATCCTGCTCGCGGGGCGCCGCCCCGCGCCGTTCCTGAACGTCCTGCGGAGCCCCAACTGGCGCCTCGCCGCGGACGCCGCCCACGCGCTGGGCCGGATCGGCGATCCCACCGCGGTGGACCAGATCGCCGGGGCGTTCGAGCGCAAGGAGCATCACCTCCGGGTCGAGATCCTCAAGGCGATCGGCCCCTACCAGTCGCCCCGGCTGCAGGACCTCGTCCTCGGCGCGCTGGAGGACGAGCACGAGGACGTCCGCCTCGCCGCGCTGCGCTACCTCGCGGTCTACCGGATCAAGGACGCCGTCCCGATCATCACCGGGATCATGGGGAGCAAGGAGTTCACGAAGCGCTCGTTCGAGGAACGTCGCGGCTGGTACATCACCCTCGGGACCATCGCCGGGCCGCAGATCTTCATGGCCTTCCGGCGACGCGCGGAGCCCGCCCGGGGGACGGCGGTGGTGAGCGAGGACGTCCACCTCGCGCTGCTCGGCATCCGCTCGATCCGGACCCCCGAAGCGGGCGACTGGCTCAAGCTCTTCGAACGCGAGGCCCAGGGCGACCTCCGCCTCCTCGTACGCAAGCTGCTGCAGCAGCGAAAGGGCGCCTGACGTGGCGGCCCCCGGCGACCGCGCGCAGCAGGCGTCCCTCCAGGAGGAGGCGCGGGTCCACGCCCTCGGCAAGGACCTGGTGTCGCGGTTCGCGATGCTCTTCAAGACGGTCCGGATCCACAGCGTCCAGAACTCGGCGCTGCAGTTCAGCGTGAAGATCTTCACCCAGGCGGCCAACGACCTCTACCAGCACCTCGGCGAGTTCACCCTCCGCGGCGACGTCGACTCCGTCTTCGTCAACGACCTCCGCATCCGCCCCGAGGCGATCCTGTGGGACAACATCGTCCACCTGCTGCACGAGCTCGCCCGCCGGGGCATCGGCGGGCTGCAGTTCACCGGGATGTGCAACCCGATGGTCGTCCGGACCCTGATCCAGACGCTGCTGGACCACCCCTCGCTCCCCGCCGACAGCGGCGCCTCCCAGCTCAACGACGTGATCCGGGGCAAGGGGATCGTGGCCGTCTCGTTCCTCCCCCGGATGACGCTGGTGACCGACGCCCAGCCCATCCAGGAGAAGCGGGTGGAGCGGGCGGGGCAGTCGGTCCGCGTCTACACGGAGATGGTGGTCACCTGGAAGGCGTACCTGACCATCACCGAGGACCGCATCCCGGACATCATCCTCGGCCGGCTCCTCACCGCGGTGCAGGCGGCCGTGGACATGCTCCACGACGACCCAGACTGGTTCCTCAGCGCCACCGTCTACCGGGAGTCCGACCTCTACCCGGTGGTCCACGCGGTCAACACGGCGCTCCTGGCGATGGCCCTGGGCCACCGCGTGGGGCTGACGCGGAAGACCCTGATGAACCTCGGCATGGCGGCGATGTACGCCGAATCCGGGCGGCGCAAGCTCGGCTCGGAGCCCGAGGCGCGGATCCCCTACCTGTCCGTCCAGGAGGTCCTCCAGACCCCGGCCCTGACCCGCGCGCAGCGGGACCGGATCGCGGTGGCCTACGAGCACCGCATGGGGCTCGACGAGGAGGGCGGTCCGGAGCCGATGCAGGGCAAGCCGCGCCACCTCTTCAGCGACATCACGGCGCTGGCGGCGCGGTTCGACGAGCTCACGTCGCCGGTGGCGGGGCGGCCCGCGATGAGCCCCACCGACGCGCTGGAGACGCTCTGCAACGAGAAGGCGCGGTACGACGAGCGGCTGCTCGCGGTGTTCGCCCACATGCTCGGCCCGTTCCCGATCGGGACGATGGTGGAGCTCTCGACGGGCGAGATCGCGGTCGTGTTCCGCCAGAACCCCGACCCCCGGTTCCGCGCCCGCCCCCTGGTCAAGATCATCCGCGACCAACACGGCCGCCTGGTCGCGCCGGTGCTCTTCGACCTGTCCGACGGCGAGTTCGACGGCAGCTTCCTCGCCTGGATCCGCGCCGCCGTCCCCCCGGACACGATCCCGGAGGTCGACCCCGTCCAGATCGTCTTCGCCCACGCCGGCGAGTCCGAGGACGACGCCGCGCGCCCCGCCTGGGACGGGTCTTGACCAGCCATTGACGATCCGTCGGTCGTATCGGTTTATAGTCCGGCCCCCTTCCGAGGACGAAAACCGTATGACGAAGCCCCTGTACCCCCTCGCTGCCGCCCTCGTCGCCGCGCTGCTGGTGCCCGCGGCCGCGCACGCCCAGGAACCCACCGTCAACCCCGATGCGGACGAGATCGACCTCCTCGAGGACATCCGCAAGGGCACGCTGAACTGGGTCGAGCTGACGTACCAGAGCTACCGCAAGGCGAAGATGGACTCGACGCTGGCGATGCAGATCCCGGCGCGGGAGCTGGAGCTGGCGTGGGGGTCGCTGAAGCTCGACGGCGGCTACCTCGTCCCCATCGAGCCGGCCGACATCGACGAGGACGAGCCCGGGGCGGCGGAGGTGCCGAAGGAGCGCGAGTGGATCGCGGCGGTCTACGTCGGCACCGGCAGCTTCCACTGGGACCCGCCGAACAAGACGCAGCAGTGGATCCTCGGCGAGATGCTCCGGGACCTCAGCAACAAGCGGCACGGCAAGGCCCCCGAGTACGTCGAGGAGCTCGACATCACCATCACCGACGGCGCCATCTTCATGCTCAACGGCAAGTGGCGCGACCTCCTCACCGAGGGGGCGACGGCGATCGAGCTCGACAAGAAGATGGAGCGCGGCGCGAAGTCGCTCTGGAAGAACAAGTTCGTCAGCAAGAAGGCCGCGGCGCGGGCCCAGGCGAAGGACATGATCGAGGGCGCGGAGCGCGGCTTCCTCAGCGTCGACATGATCACCGACAGCATCAAGGGGGCGCCGTCGCTGATCTACAGCTACGACCCCGACGAGTTCGAGCCGGCGTCGATCACGACCGCCAAGCGGTACGCGCTCAACCGCGACTCGATCACGTGGACGAACCTCGGCCTCGGCATCGACCCCGAGATGGCGGCGACGATGACCGAGCGGGACATCGCGATGGCGGCCAACCACCACAGCCCCATCGACGTCCAGTACTACGACCTCGACATGACCGTCCGCCGCGACGACCAGACCAACGACTGGGGCATGGAGGTCGTCGGCAGCATGAAGCTGAAGCTGACGAAGCCGGGCAAGTCGCTCCTCGTCGCCTTCATCAACAGCGGCAGCTTCGAGCTGGACGAGTCCCAGAAGACCGGCGCGGTCGCCCCCGAGGCGCGGCCGATGAAGGTCCAATACTTCCGCGACGCCGACGGCGCCCCCATCACGTACCTCCACAGCGGGAACGCGCTGCTCGTGGACCTCGGCCGGGAGTACCAGGCGGGCGAGGAGTACGAGATGAAGTTCAAGTACTCGGGGAACTTCATCTGGTCGGCCAAGTCGGACCCGCCGCCGCGGAGCCTCAGCGAGATGGAGAACCTCGACCAGGGCTCCCAGGCGATCGTGAAGATCATCACCTGGGAGCTCCCCCCGGGCCTCCCCTGGTACCCGTCGAACGGGATCGCGGATCGCTACACGTTCGACTGGAAGCTCCGCCTCCCCAGGCCGCTGATCGCGGCGACGTCGGGCACGCTCCTGGCGCTGGACAAGACCGACAAGCACATGGTCCACGTCATCAAGGAGGAGGACCCCGAGACGTTCCCCGCGATCGTGTTCGGGAACTTCAACGTCCACGAGAACGAGCCCGACTACGACGCCGGCGAGATCAAGATCCGGCTCTACACGCTGGCGGGCTTCGACAAGGAGGCGAAGAGCTTCCTCGAGGAGGCGCAGTCCATCGTCTCCTACTACAGCGCGATGTTCGGGCCGTACCCCTTCAGCGAGCTCGACCTCGTCCAGATGGCGCCCTTCCAGGGGTTCGCGCAGGCGCCCGCGGGCATCATCCGGATCACCGGCGAGGTGTTCATCCCGAAGACCGACCTCGTCGGGCTCTACGACTACGCCGACGGCGAGCTGCGGGACTACTTCATGCCCCACGAGGTCGCACACGAGTGGTGGGGCCACAAGGTCGACTTCGGCGGGTGGCCGAGCTCGCGTGACCAGTGGATCAGCGAGACGTTCGCCGAGTACAGCGCGGCGCTGTACATCGAGGAGCGGGACGCCCGGCGCAGCGGTGACCCCGAGGACACCTCCGGCTACGACGACCGCAGCGCGGCCTGGCGGATCAACCGGCGCGGGCACGTCCAGAGCCGGACGGCGCCGCTGTGGGCGGGCCACCAGATGGGCGGCTACTGGACGTCCACGGTCTACAGCCGCGGCCCCCTCGTCCTCGACATGCTGCGGCAGAACTTCGGCAAGGAGGCCGTCCTCAAGGTCATGGCGGTGTGGTGCGAGCTGGCCCACCGGAACAACGGCTTCGCGCTGACGGAGGACTTCCAGAAGGTCCTCGAGCAGGTCATCCCGGGCGTCGCGTTCGACGACTTCCTGAACGACTTCGTCAAGGGCAACGCGGAGATCCCGAAGTAAGCGCCGTCCAGCGCTTTTCGCGCCAGATCATCCTTCGGGAGGTCGGGCCGGCCGGGCTGAAGACCTGGCTGGCGACGGCGGCGTCCGTGCGCGGCGACGGCGTGGCCGCGGACGTCGCGCGGGCGTACCTCCACGGCGCCGGCGTGCGACCCGGCGGCGACCCCGCGGTGACGGTCGCGGGCGACGGCCTCGGCGCGGCGCTGGCCGGGGTCGGGGACGCGGGCGCGGCGCTGCTGTCCCTGCTGGACCTGGGGGCGACGTACGCGAGCCCGGCGGCGGACGTCCCCGACGCGGGCGACCCCCTCGTCGCCATCGTCGGCGTCGGCGGCCTCGGCTGCCCCGCGGCGGTGGGGCTGGCGCTGGCGGGGGTGCGGCGGTTCCGGCTGATCGACGACGACGTGGTGGACGTCAGCAACCTGCCGCGCCAGATCCTCCACCGCGACGCAGACGTCGGCCGCCCCAAGGTCGAGTCCGGCCTCGACGGGCTGCGGCGCTGGTTCCCCGACGTCGAGGCGACCCTCCACCGCGAGAGGCTCGTGGGCGGCACGGCGGCCCGGCTCCTCGACGGCGTGGACCTCGTGATCGAGGGGTCGGACAACTTCCCCACGAAGTTCCGCGTCAACGCGATGGCCCACCGCCTCGGCGTCCCCGCGATCGTGGCGGGCGTGCTCCGCCTCGAGGGCCAGGCGCTGGCCGTCGCCCCGGGGACGGACGCCCCCTGCTACCGCTGCCTGTTCCCCAAGTCCCCCGCCCCCGGCGAGGTCCCGACATGCAGCAGCGCCGGCATCCTCGGCCCCGTCGCGGGCGTGGTCGGGCTGTGGCAGGCGGTCCTCGGACTGCGGCTCCTCGGCGGTGAGGCGGCGGCGGGCGAGCTCCACACGTTCGACGCCCGCGCCGGCCGCTGGATGGCCTTCGGCGTCCGCCGCGCCGAAGGCTGCGTGGCCTGCGGCGACGACCCCGACGACCCGTCCCTGCACGACGCCGCCGAGGGCGACGGCCCGATGTGCGTGACGGACTCCTGCCTTCCATGAGAGGGCCCCCTCCGGTCAAGGTCACATCGTTCGTTCTCCCGCGGAGTTCACGACGCTTCGTTCCGTGGGTGCCGCCCGCTCGCCTCGCTTCCATTCGCAGTCCGATGGGCTGGGTCGTGCAGCCCGCTGCATGTTGGTCTCCGTCCAGCGCCGACGCTGCCATCTATCCCTCGACCTCGCGGGTCCAGGCAGGAGTCGCAGTCACCGGGATGTCCCGTACCGCCGATCTCTCCCGGTTCGATCCCAGCGAGAGTTCCCGGTGTTC
>CAYFOA010000140.1:0-4877 GCA_964344575.1 uncultured Rickettsiales bacterium
GTGGACGGCCACAACAGCCACACGAACATCTGCTCGGCGGGCGCGCGGGCGGGGTACGCGTTCTGGAGCGCGGGCGACCGCCCCTCGCCGGACTACGCCAACGCCCGCGCCATCCTGCTGATCTCGGCGCACCTGGAGTCCGGGCACTACTTCAACCCCCACGCCCAGCGCATCATGGAGGCCAAGGCGGCGGGCGCGAAGATCATCACGATGGACCCGCGGCTGTCGAACACCGCGGCGAAGTCCGACGTGTGGCTCCCGACCTGGCCGGGCAGCGAGCAGGTCGTGATCCTCGCGATCGCCAACCACCTGATCCAGGGCGACCTCTACGACAAGGCGTTCGTGGAGCGCTGGGTCAACTGGGAGGAGTCGCTGGAGGCGCTCGCGCCGGGCCGGGCCCGGACCTTTCCGCAGTTCGACGCGCTGCTCAAGGAGCTCTACGCCGAGTTCACCTTCGAGCGCGCCGCCCGCGAAGCCCAGGTCCCGATCGAGCGGATCGTGGAGGCCGCTGCGGCGGTCGCCGAGGCCGGCAACCGGCTCGCCGCCCACACCTGGCGAGCGGCGACCATGGGCAACCGCGGCGGCTGGCAGGTCGCCCGCTGCCTGTTCTTCCTCAACGTCCTGACCGGCTCCGTCGGCGCCAAGGGCGGCACGTCCATCAACTCCTGGAACAAGTTCGTCCCCAAGCCCTACCAGCAGCCGCCGCCGTTCGATGCCTGGAACGAGCTGCACCTGCCGGTCGAGTGGCCGTTCGCGATGTACGAGATGTCGTTCTGCCTGCCGCACATGCTGGCCGAGGGGCGCGGCGACATCGACGTCTACTTCACCCGCGTCTACAACCCGCTGTGGATCAACCCCGACGGCTTCATGTGGCTGGAGGCGCTGACCGACGAGGACAAGGTCAAGTGCCACGTCGCGCTGACGCCGACCTGGAACGAGTCGGCCTGGTTCGCCGACTACGTGCTGCCGATGGGGCACAGCGGCGAGCGCCACGACCTGATGAGCCAGGAGACGCACGCGGGCCAGTGGATCGCCTTCCGTCAGCCGGTGCAGCGGGTCGCCCGCGAGCGCGCCGGGGAGACGATCCGCCGGACCTGGGAGGCCAACCCCGGCGAGGTTTGGGAGGAGGCCGAGTTCTGGATCGACCTGTCCGTCGCGATGGACCCGGACGGCGCCCTCGGCATCAAGCAGCACTTCGCCAGCCCGTACCGCGACGGCGAGGTGATCACGGTCGAGGAGCACTTCCGCTGGATCTTCGAGAACTCCGTCCCCGGCTTGCCGGAGGAGGCGGAGCGGCACGGCCTGACGCCGCTGGCGTACATGCGGAAGTTCGGCGCGTTCGAAGTCACCAAGGACCGCTACAACCCGCAGGACGAGGTCGGCTTCGGGACGCCGAGCGGCAAGCTCGAGTTCTTCAGCCCCACGCTGCGCGACTGGGGCTGGCCCGAGCGCGAGCACGTCCTGCCGTGGACGCTGGAGAGCCACGTCTCGCCGGGCAACATCGACCGCAGCAAGGGGGAGATGCTCCTGCTGCCGACCTTCCGGCTCCCGATGCTCATCCACACGCGCTCCGCCAACGCCAAGTGGCTCTACGAGTTGGCGCACAAGAACCCGGTCTGGATCCACCCGTCGGACGCCGCTCGGATCGGCGTCGAGACCGGCGACCTGCTCAAGATCGAGACCGAGATCGGCTCGATGGTCGACTCGGCGTGGGTCACCGAGGGGATCAAGCCGGGGATCGTCGCCATCAGCCACCACCTGGGCCGTTGGCGGCTCAAGGAGTCCGAGGGCATCGGCGGCGGCATGTCCAGCCTCGTCGACCTCAGCGACGAAGGCGATGGGCGCCGTGGGCTGCACATCGTCCAGGCGGCGACGGCCTACGATTCGACCGATCCCGACACCAGCCGCATCTGGTGGAAGGACGTCGGAGTGCACCAGAACCTCACCCACGGCGTGCACCCCGACCCCATCAGCGGGGCCCACTGCTGGCACCAGAAGGCGCTGTCGGTGACGAAGGCCGGCCCCGGCGACGCGCACGGGGACGTCCGGGTGGACACGAAGAAATCGATGGCCGTGTACCGGCAGTGGCTGGCGCTGACCCGACCCGCGACCACCCACAGCCCCGACGGGACGCGCCGGCCGTACTGGCTGAAGCGACCGCTCAAGCCCGTGCGGGAGGCCTACCGGCTGCCCGAGCACCGAAACGAGGAGGCAGTCTGATGCGCATCCCCATCGACCTCGGCCCCCGGGAGATCGCCGACCTGCTCGAGGCCCGCGCCGACGACGACGAGGTCGCGGCCGAGGCGTACGAGGTGTTCGGACGCGGCGTGTTCCCCTTCGAGGGCGTGTTCCTCGAGCTCGACGTGAGCGCCCGCGCCCCGCTCGCGGACCTGCTCCGGGAGGAGCCCCTGGACCTGCCGCGGCTCCGGCGCTGGGTGCCGGCGCTGTGCTGCGCCCTGGGCGACCTCGGCAGCCCCCTGGCCGACGCGGTCGCCGAGGCGTTGGCGCGGCTCGTGTCGGAGGCGCGCGCCGGCGGCGGTCCTTCCGTCGAGGAGCCGTCCGCCTTCGAGGAGGCGGCGCCGGACCTGGCGGCGGCCGCGACCGACCTCGGGGAGCTGGCCGACTGGCTCTGCACGCCGATCCGGAGCGGACTGTTCCTGTCCACGCCCGTGCTGGAGCGGATTGCCCGGGACCTGGGCGTCCCGCGCGGCTTCGGCTCGCGTCGCCGCCTGCTGACCAACCTGCTCCGCTCCAGCGCCCGGTTCGGTCAGGCCGGTTCGGTCGTCCGGGCGTTGCAGGAGATCGTGGAGCGGCACCGCGGCCGCCTCGCGGCGCCGCCGTTCCGGATCGGGGCGCTGCGCGCGGCGACCGAGCCCTGGACCACCCGGCTCGCACACACCTCGCTGCTGCTGGCGGACATGGGCGACCGGCTGGCCGCGCTGCCCGACGGACGGGTGTCGGCGTGAGCGAAGCCCCGGCCGAGCGCGGAAGCTGGGCGGCCGACGCGGTCGCCGGGGTCAGCGTCGCCCTCGTGCTGATCCCCCAGAGCATGGCCTACGCCGAGCTCGCGGGCATGCCGCCCTGGCACGGGCTGTACGCCGCGGCGGCGGCGCCGATCCTGGCGGCCCCGTTCGTCTCATCGCGGTACCTCCAGACCGGACCCGTCGCACTGACCTGCCTGCTGACCGCCGGCGCGCTGGCCGGTTCGGCGGCGCCCGCCTCGCCCGAGTACGTCGGGCTGGCCGCGGTGCTCGCGCTGGTGGTGGGGCTCGCGCGGCTCGTGATCGGGGTGATGCGCTGGGGTGGGGTGGCGTGGCTCATGTCGCAGCCGGTGCTCCGCGGCTTCACGGTCGGGGCGGCGCTGCTGATCGTCGGCTCGCAGCTGCCGTCGGCGCTGGGCGCGCGCCCCGACGGGGGCAAGGTGCTCGACCGGGCCATCGCCGCGCTCTCGGCGCCGGCGGGGTGGACGTGGGGGGCCGTCGGTCTCTCGGTCGTGACGATCGCGCTGATGATGGGGGGGCGCCGGGTGCACCGGCTGTTCCCGGGCGTCCTCGTCGCGGCGGCGATCGGGATCGCCGCGTCCGCCGCCGGCCTGCCGGTCGGGCCGCTCATCGGCGACGTCCCCGCGGGGCTGCCGCCGTTGTCGCTCGACCTGCCGTGGTCCAGCCTTCCTTCGCTCCTGGTCTCCGGCGTCGTGATCGCGCTGGTGGGGTTCGCCGAGGCGTCGTCGATCTCCCGCACCTTCGCGGCCGAGGACCGCGAGCGCTGGGATCCCAACCGGGAGTTCGTCAGCCAGGGCGTCGCGAACGTGGCCGCGGGCTTCTTCGCCGGCTTCCCGGTCGGCGGGTCGTTCTCCCGCAGCTCGCTCGGCCGCCTGGCCGGGGCCCGGACGCGCTGGTCGGGCGCGATCACCGGCGTGGTCGTCCTTGCCGTGCTGCCGGTCGCGTTCGTCGTCGCCCCGCTGCCCAAGGCCGTGCTCGGCGCGACGGTGATCGGCGCGGTGGCCAAGCTGCTCGACCCGCGGCCGGTGCTCGGGATCTGGAGCAAGAGCCGCCCGCAGGCGCTGATCGCGATGGCGACGCTGGGGACCACCCTGGCGTTCGCGCCCCACGTCGAGTACGGAGTGCTGGCGGGGATCGTGCTCGCGCTGGTCGTTCACCTCTGGCGCGAGGCCAGCGTGCAGGTCCCGGTCGAGGTCGACGGCTCGACGCTGCACCTCCGACCCTCGGGGGTGCTCTGGTTCGGCACGGCCGCCCACCTCCAGGAGCAGGTCATCGACGCCATCGCACGTCACCCGGGCGCCGAGCGGCTGGTGCTCGACCTGTCCCGGCTCGGCCGGATCGACTACAGCGGCGCGCTGGTCCTCGACCGCATCGTCGCGGACCACGACGGCGACGACCTGACCGTCGAGCTGAGCGGAGTCCCGGACCACGCGGGGCGGATCATCGACCGCGTCTGCGCCGAGCGAGACGGCGAGCGACGGTCGGCGTGAGCGCGCCCCGGCCGCGCCTCGGGATCCGGGAGAACCTCGGCCAGTTCTCGCTGCTCGTCCTCGTCAACGCGTTCGTCGGCGCGATGGTGGGGCTGGAGCGCAGCGTGCTGCCGGTGCTCGCCGAGGACGAGTTCGGGGTCGCCGCGTCCTCGGCCGTGCTGTCGTTCATCGCGGTGTTCGGCCTGACGAAGGCCGGCGCCAACTACCTGGCGGGCCGGCTCGGCGACCGCTGCGGGCGCAAGCCGGTCCTGATCGCCGGCTGGTTGCTGGCGCTGCCCGTCCCGGTGGCGCTGGTGTGGGCGCCGAGCTGGGGCTGGGTGGTCGCCGCCAACGCGCTCCTGGGCGTGCACCAGGTGCACTTCCTCGAGGAGACCGACCACCGCTA
>CAYFOA010000140.1:4887-20086 GCA_964344575.1 uncultured Rickettsiales bacterium
GGCGTGCACCAGGGCCTCGCGTGGTCGACGACCGTGATCATGAAGATCGACCTCGCCGGCCCGAAGCAGCGGGGCCTCGCGATGGGCCTCAACGAGTTCGCCGGCTACCTCGCGGTGGGCGCGACAGCGCTCGCCACCGGCTACCTGGCCGCGACCGGGAGCGGCTCTCCGTTCGTCGTCGGGCTCGCCATCGTCGGGGTCGGCCTGGCGCTGTCGGTCTTCGCGGTCGGGGAGACGGCGGGGCACGTCGCGGTGGAGTCGGCAGAAACCGCGCTCGCCGATCGGCTCAGCGCCGGCGAGGTGTTCGCGCGGACCTCGTGGAGCGACCCGAACCTCTCGGCCGTCAGCCAGGCCGGCCTGGTCAACAACCTGAACGACGGGGTCGCGTGGGGGCTGTTCCCCCTGGTCTTCGTGGCCGCAGGGCTCGACCTGGGTCGGGTCGGGCTGCTGGCGGGCCTCTACCCGTCGGTCTGGGGGGTGGGGCAGCTGCTGACGGGGCCGCTGTCCGACCGCGTGGGACGCAAGCCGCTCATCGTGGTGGGGATGCTGGTCCAGGCGCTCGGCGTGGGCCTCGTCGCAGCGGTGGACGCCTTCGCCGGGTTCGCGGCCGCGGCGGTCCTCCTGGGGCTCGGCACGGCGATGGTCTACCCCACGCTGCTGGCCGCGATCGGGGACGCCGCGCATCCGTCGTGGCGGGCCGGCGCGGTCGGCACGTACCGTCTGTGGCGCGACTCGGGTTACGTGGTGGGGGCGCTGGGGGCGGGTGCCATCGCGGACCTGGTGAGTGTGGACGCCGCGCGGGGGGCGGTCGCAGGCCGGACGGCGGCGTCGGGGCTGTTGGTCGCCGCGCGGATGAAGGAGACGAGATGAAGCTTGCCCGATTGCTGACGCTGGTTCTGCTCGCCGCGTGTGCCCGACCCGCGCCGGTCGAGGTGGACGCCACCCGGTCGTCCGAGGGCCCCGTCACTCCGCCCGCCGAAGCCCACGCGCCCGAGTTTCGGATGTACGGCGCGCTCCGCGCAGTGATGCACGAGGCCGACTACGGGAGCAAGGTCGCCGTGGCGGATCTGTTGGCTGCGCCCGGGGGTCACGGAGTCGGCGCCCTGGAGGGGCTCGCCGGGGAGGTCACATTCGACGGGGGGGTAGCCTGGATTTCGACACCCGCCGGCGACGGAGAGCTGCATACGGAGCGCATCGCCGCAGGCTCCTCGACCGAGCTGGGCGCGGCGCTGCTCGCCTTCCACCGAGTGGAGCGGTGGTCCCCGCACGCGGTCGAAGAGCCGGCGTCGCTCCTGGAGCTGGGCGACCGGGTGCGGGAGGTCGCCGAGGCGGCCGGGCTGGCCACCGGTCAGCCGGTTCCGTTTCGAGTCGAGGGGACCCTGCGCGAACTGCGCTACCACATCATCGACGGCGCGGCGCTCCCGCCGGGGCCATCCAGCCACGAGGCTCACCAGGCGGCCGCGGTCCGCGTCGAGCACGACGCTGTCCAGGGGACGCTCATCGGGGTGTGGTCGACGGGGCACGCGGGGGTCTTCACCCACATGGGCGAGACCGTCCACGTCCATGCGACCGTGCCGGAGCCGCTCGGCAGCGGGCACGTCGATGCGGTCCATGTACCGGCGGGCGCCACACTGATGCTGCCCGCCCCGAGCCGCGGGCCGTGACGGGAAGGCCAAGGCTTGCGCGCTCGGATCCGCACACCGGGCGTGGCATCATCGAGGCGATGGGTCACCGAGTCCTCCGAACCGCCCTCGACCTCGGCCTCCGCACATCCGGCGCCTTCACCTCGAACTCCCATCGCGCCCATGACCCATACGGAGGCCCGCACGGCGACTGGTAGATGGGCGCTCGCTGAGCGCTACCCCTCCGCGAGCAGGCGGGCGACGATTCGGGTGTCCTGCGTCCTCGACCCGTGGCGACCTCCGGCGACGAAGGCGAGGGCCGAGTCGCGGGCGTCGTCGAAGGCGTCGGTGCCCCACGTCGACCAGGCGCCGGACAGCGTCTGCAGCGAGTGGATCGCGGCCATCTGGAGCGTGCGCGCCGACGCCCCAAGTTCGGCGTGCCAGCCGACCGCCGCGTCCCGGTCGCCGGTCCCCCCGTAGGCCAGCGGGTAGGTCCGACAACAGCGATTACGTCGACCCGATGGACTTCGCAATGCCCCGGAGAGCCGAATTCGGGCGTGCGACACCTACCTGCCGTACCGCGATTCAGTCGAGTGAGCCCCCGCACGAGCTGCCCGCGCCGGCGGTGCAGCCGAAGCAGTGGAGGCCGGTCAGGATGGGGCGCCCCGCGAGGTCGTCGAACGAGTCGAGGTCCGCCAGCGTCTGGGGCAGGGGCATCCCCAGCATCTGGTTGAAGTCGCAGTCGTAGAGCTGACCGTCCCAGCCCACCGAGATCAGGCTGCGGCACATCAGGCCGGCCACCGTCGCGGGGTTGAAGCTGTCGAGCAGGAGCTGCTGGTACTCCTCCAGCCTCCCCGACCGCTCGAGGTCGTGGCGGAACCGGCTGATCGGCATGTTCGTGATCGTGATCAGCTCGTCGAACACGATCCCGAAGTCCGCCTCCAGCCGCGCCTTGTAGTCCGCCTCCAGCCCCTTCGCCGCGGGCGGCAGGAACGGGCCGCCGGGGTTGTAGACGAGGTCCAGCTTCAGCCCCCGTCCCCGTCCGTAGCCGGCCTCGTTGAGCCGCTGCAGCCCCGCGATCGACTTGTCGAACACGCCGAGGCCGCGCTGCTTGTCGACGTTGCTCCGGCCGTAGCAGGGGAGCGACGCGACCACCTCGACGCGCTGCTCCGCCAGGAACCCGACGAGGTCCTCCTGGCCCGGCTCGAGGAGGACCGTCAGGTTGCATCGGTCGATCACCCGCGCGCCGCGCGCGCGCGCGTGAGCGACGAGCCGCCGGAAGTTCGCGTTCAGCTCCGGGGCGCCGCCGGTGAGGTCCACCAGCTCGAGCGACTCCGTCCGGTCGATCAGCGCGATCACGCGGTCGGCGGTCTCCGCCGTCATCTGCTCCGGGCGCTTGGGGCCGGCGTCCACATGGCAGTGGTGGCAGGCCTGGTTGCACAGCTTGCCGACGTTCACCTGGAGCCACGTCACGGCGTCTGCGTGCAGCGTTCCGAGGCCGTTCGAGGCGAGGGTCAGGGCGAAGTTCATCGTCACGATTCTCAGTACGGCCGATCCGGTCGAACGTTACCGCCGTACCGAGTGCGACAGATTGCCCGGGTGGGCGGAGTTGAGTCCAACGGACCGATTTGAGAGACTCCCCCGGATTTGCGTACACCGATCGCGCATTCTGCGGGATCTGAGGAGGATGAGAAATGACCAAGACAGCTCTGAGGAGCGCCGGCTTCGGCGCGCTTCTCGTCGCGGGCGGTTTGGGCCTCTGGCTGGGCATGAGCCCGGTCGACGCCGCCGACCACGCCGAGGCGCCGGGGGCCGCGGCCGATGCCGCCGCGGACATCGCCGACTACTACGCCTGGCACACCGCCGAGACCACCGTCCACATCGTGACCTGGGCTTCGGTCCTGAACGCGACGGAGAACCCGCAGTTCGACGAGGACGTGCTCGTCAGCGTGCACCAGGCCTACCCGAACAAGGAGGGGACGTTCGAGGACTTCGACGCCGACGTCACCGCCCACGTCCGCTTCGGCCAGAACGGCGCCGGTGACTGGGGCCTCCAGGCCACGCTCAGCAGCGACCAGGGCGACCTCGTGATCGAGGGTCCCGTGGGCGAGGCGATCACCGACGACATCGGCCTCGGCATCACGATCTGGGCCGGCGCCGCCGACGATCCCTTCTTCTTCGACCTCCAGGGGTACGGCGACACGCTCGCCACGGGGAACGTGGCCTTCACCGGCGCGGACGCGCTGGAGGGCCAGAACGTCACCGCCCTGGTGATCGAGGCGCCGCTCTTCAGCAGCCCCGTCCTCATGCAGACCTGGGCCACCACCGGCCGGGACAACGGGTAAGGGAGGACTACGATCATGAAGCACAACTGGCTGTACCTCGCCCTCGCCCTGCTCCTGAGCATGGGCCTCGTGGGCTGCCCCACCGACGATGACGACAGCGCCGGCGACGACGACGACGCTGCCGACGACGACGACGCCACCGACGACGACGACGCCACCGACGACGACGACAGCGGCGACGACGACGACGCCACCGACGACGACGACGCGGACGACCCGTTCGTCTTCTCCGACACCGCGTTCGAGGACTACACCCGGGTCGACCGCGCCGGCATGCCGGCCGTCAACACGGTCCTCATCGACCTGCTCGACGCCAACCCGGCGCTCGAGGACGACTACAACGCCGCCTCGCTCGACGACGACGTCGCCGAGACGTTCGTGACGGAGATCGCGACGAACCTGACGGTGCTGCACACGGTGCTCGAGGACGATCTCGCGGGCCTCGGCCTGACGAGCTGCGCCGCCGGCACGGTCGCCGGCGGCGACCTCGACGTCCTGCCGTGCCTCGGCCAGGAAGTCCTGCCGGACGTCCCCGTCAGTCACCTCGTCATCCCCGACGCCATCACGATCTTCACGCACGATCCTGAGGGCAACGCGGTGGACGCGGGCTTCCCCAACGGGCGCCGCCTCGCGGATCCGGTGATCGACGTCACGCTCGGCGTGCTCCTGCTCGACATCACGACCCACGATCCGGGCACGTTCGTCGGCGCGGACCACGACGGCGACGGCACGCCGGGCCTCAACCCGCTCGCCAACGACGTCCCGTTCCAGGAGGACTTCCCGTACCTCGCGCCCCCCCACGAGGCGGCCGGGGACGACGACGACTCGGGTGACGACGACGACGACGACTCGGGTGACGACGACGACGACGACTCGGCCGAGTAGCTGAGCCGTCGGCTTCGGCCGACACCCACTGAATGCAGCCGCCCCGGGGGCCTGGCTCCCGGGGCGGTCTGCGTCTGGAGACCCGCATGCGACTTCGACTGGCCGCCCTCCCCCTCCTCCTCGCCGCCTGCGCGGCGGAGCCCCCGTCCACCCCGACCGCGCCGGAGCCGGAGCCCAAGGCCGAGGCCGAGACCGAAGGCTGGACCGCGCCCGAGTTCGAGGGGCGCTCCTACGGCGACGAGCTGGCCTCGGTCGACCGCACGATCGAGGGCTACCTCGCCAAGGCCGAGCGGAACGACGGCGACTGGCTGAGCCTCGGCAACGCCGCCACGTCCTACCTGATGCGGGCCAAGCTGACGGGGAGCTACGACGACTACGCGCGCGCCGAGGAGATCCTCGACCGGGCGTTCCAGCGCGCCCCCGACGGCTCCGGGCCGATCGCGGCGCGGGCGTCGATGAACTACAGCCTCCACCGGCTCGACCGGGTCGATCCGGACCTCGAGACGCTGGCCGGCCTGCCCGGGGTCATCCGGCCCTCGGCGGCCGACCTCCAGCTCCGGAGCGGCAGCCTCGCGATGGAGCGGGGCGACTACGACGCGGCGCGGACGGCGCTGCAGGCGTCGGTCGACCACAAGCGGACCCTCCCCAACCTCGCCACCCTCGGCCTCTGGTACTGGAAGACGGGCGACTTCGAGACGGCGGAGGGGCTGTACCGGGACGCGTTCGGCACCTACCACGGGCGGGCCGCGCAGCCGGTGGCGTGGCTGCACCTGCAGCTCGGGCTGCTGGACCTCGACCGGGGCCGCTGGGACGACGCGATGGAGCACTACCTCGCCGCGGGCGACGTGATGCCGGGGTGGTACCTCGTGGACGAGCACGTCGCCGAGATCCACACGCTCCGGGGCGAGACCGACCAGGCCGTGGCGATCTACGAGCGGGTCGTCGAGTCCACCGGCAACCCCGAGTTCATGGACGCGATGGCGGGCATCGAGGCCGAGCGGGGGAACGACGAGGCGTCGGCGGCCTGGGCCGAGAAGGCGCGGGCGGCGTACGAGGCGCAGGTGGCGCGGTTCCCGGAGGCGGCGTACGGCCACGCCCTCGGCCACTTCCTGGAGTTCGGCGACGCGGCCCGGGCCGTCGAGATGGCCGAGGCGAACCACGCGATCCGGCCCAACGGGCAGGCCAAGGTGTGGCTCGCGGAGGCGTACCTCGCCGCAGGGCGGGCGGCCGACGGCGTCCGCGTCGTGGAGGAGGCGCTGGCGGGGCCGTACCGGAGCAGCGACCTGCACGTCGCCGCGTCCGGCTGCTACGGCGCGATGGAGGACAAGGCGAAGGCCGACGAGCACCGGGCGCTCGCGCTCGCGATCAACGCCCACGCGTTCGAGTAGTCTCCGCGGCGGTGAAGTACGCCGTCACCGGATCGACCGGCCTGCTCGGGACCGCCCTCGCGCGGTCGGGGGCCGACGTCGTGCCCATCAGCCGGTCCGCTGCGGGGGCGTTCCGGCCCGGGGATCCCGCCGCCTTCGAGGGGGTCGACGCCGTCGTCCACCTCGCCGGAGAGCCCGTCCCGGGGCGGTGGACGAAGGCCAAGCGGGAGCGCATCCGGAGCAGCCGCGTGGACGGCACCCGGGCGCTCGTCGAGACGCTCGCGTCGCTGCCTGACGGCGGCCGGCCCGCCACCCTGATCGCTGCGTCCGCCGTGGGCTGGTACGGCGACCGGGGGGACGAGGAGCTCGACGAGGAGAGCGCCGGCGGCGCCGCGGGCGAGTTCCTCGCGGACGTCTGCCGGGCCTGGGAGGACGAGGCCGCCAGCGCGTCCGACCTCGGGATGCGCGTCGTCCACGTCCGCTACGGGCTGGTGCTGTCGGCGGACGGCGGCGCCCTGAAGCAGATGCTCCTCCCCGCGAAGCTCGGCGTCTCCGGACCGCTCGGCGGCGGCCGCCAGTGGTGGTCCTGGCTGCACATCGACGACGCCGTCGCCCTGATCAAGTGGGCCGCCGAGGGGGACGTCCGCGGCGTGGTCGCGGGGACCACGGCGAGCCCGATGCGGCAGCGCGAGTTCGCCCGCACGCTGGGCCGGGTGCTCCGACGTCCCGCGTTCCTCCCCGCCCCCGCGTGGGCCCTGAAGCTCGTGATGGGCGGGTTCGCGGCGGAGGTCCTCACCTCGAAGAAGCTGATCCCCCGCCGCACCGCGGAGGCCGGCTTCAGCCCGCGTCACCCGGAGCTGGAGGGGGCGCTGCGGGACCTCCTGGGGCGGTCGCCGGGCCGGTAGCCGTCGTCGCCGGTCCGTCGGTCTTCGGCGGCATCTTCCAGAGCCCGTCGAGCGACGCCTGCCGCCAGCTCCAGCGGACCCACCGGAAGGTCGCCCACGCCAGCCACAGCGCCCACAGGAGCATCAGCACGCGCCAGATCCAGAGCGGCAGCCACAGCACCCAGGGGGTGACGAGGTCGCCGAGGGTCCGGTCCTGGTACCACTGGAGGTGGCTGCCGTAGCTCCCCGCGCCGTCGACCTGCATGTCCGGCTGGAAGAGCAGCCCCTCGTACACCGCCCAGTACATGCACAGCATCGCCAGGCCGCTCAGGCCGACGAGGAACAGCTGCTGGAGGTTGTGCCGCCACCACTGCATGTCCCGCTGCTTGCCGCGCATGCCCACGGCGATCAGCCACACCACGACGAGGATCGGCGCGATCACGGGGACCTGCGTCATGCCCAGCCCGAGGATGAACCAGTCGTGCGTCTTGACCTCCTCGGTGGGGGCGTAGCGGCCGAGCAGGAACGCGGCGAGGAGCAGCACGAGGACGTACTGCCAGAGCGTCACGACCGCGCCCCAGCGGGGGCCGCCGGCCCAGATCAGCCACTTGTTGTCGGGGACGTCGATCGTGGTGAGGACGTTGGCGCCGCCGCTGCTGAGGGTCACCTCGGGGGCGCGGAGGACGACCCCGGCGGTCAGGTCCTGGCGCCACTTCACGGCGACCGTGTGCTTGCCCGGCTCGGCGCTGAACGTCAGCTTGCCCCCCTCCTGCTGGACGGGGAGGTCGACGCCGTCGACGGTGAACGAGGTCACCTGGCCGTCGGCGGGGATCGTCACGCTCTGCTCGCCGCCCTGGCTGCTCCGGAGGGTGAAGGTGAGGCTCGACTCGAGCACGCGGCGGCCCGGGGTGAGCGCCAGGGTGGCCTCGTCGACCGTGGACGTCGCTCCTGCGGCGGGGGTGGGGCGGCCGAACGTCAGGGTGATGGACTCGCCCGGCCAGGGGAGCCACGCGGGGCGCCAGCGGCCGGCGTCCATGTGGCGGACGGGGGCCAGGCCGGTCGCGTCGCAGGACCAGATCGGGGAGCAGTCGAGCTCCCACCGCTCCGTCCAGGGGCGGTCCGCGGGGGCGGTCAGGACCAGCGAGTCCGCCTCGGTCAGGGTCGACTCCCAGGAGCGGGACGTCTCGGCCCCCTGGAGCGTGACGACGGCCACGTCGCCCTCGACGGGGATGCCCGCGGACGTCACCGACTCGCCCGGCAGCAGGGGCACGCGGGCGTGGACGACCGAACCCGCGGGGCCGAGGCGGACGAGCTCGTTGTGGACGAGCCAGGGGATGCCGAGGTCGAGCTCGCGGCGGAGCTCCAGCCACGGCGGCAGCTCGACCACCGCCTCGCCGTCGGCGGCCTCGCCGGGGGTCGCCTCCAGGGGGCGCGAGCGCGACAGGCGGACGGACTCGGGCGGCGGCGCGTCGGGCCGGTAGCCGTCGATCGCCCACCCGTCGCCGGACCACGTCAGGACGCGGGGGCGGAGGGGGAATTGGAGCGCGACCTCGTCCCGGGCGGGGCCGTCGGCGACCACGCGGTGGATGCCGGGGTCGAGCCGGAGCGCGAGGAAGCCGTCGTCCATCCGGCGGAGGTGGGACGTCGCCGCGCCGTCGACCGTGACGGAGCTCGGCATCCAGGCCGCGTCGGGGCCGGGGAGGCGGAAGACGGTGGTCGTCAGCGCGTGGACCTCGGCCACGACCCGGAGGCCGCCGGGGCCGGCGATCAGCTCCAGCGACGGGACTTCGACGCAGGCGTCGCCGCACTCCGGAGGCGCCTCCAGCCGGCGCTCCAGCTCGTCGAGGACGGACCGGTCGGGGACGTCGAGCGGGAGGTCGGACGCCGACGCGACGCCGGGGACGCCGACGCCGAGCAGGGCGACGAACGCCAGCGACGCCACCGCGGCGGCGGCGGCGGCCTCCGGCGGCGGACCGTCTCCACCGGCGGACGCAGGCTTGGGACCGGGGTTCCGGCGGGGGTCGCAGAACCGAAGCATCAGCAGCACCAGCCCGAGCACGCGGAGCACGCTCAGGAGCAGATCCGCCCACGGCGGGAGCAGGAAGAGCCGCAGCTCGTGCCCCTGCGAGACGGGTCCGTTCCACTGCAGCGCGTAGGTGTTCCACTCCCACTTCGGGAGCCCGGGGCCGGTCTGCACGACGGCCTGGGGGTCGACCTGGCCGCTGCGCGCCGGCGCCTTCTTCAGGGGAGCGCCCTTGCCCTCCCAGCCGAGCGAGTCGGAGGTCCGTCCCCGCCGGTCGTACTCGGACGCGGCCTGCTCGGCGCGCTGGACCTCGGCCTCCATCAGGTACGGCTCGGGGGCGTAGGCCCCGTCGGCGGCGCCGCCGGTGAAGCCGCCCCAGTCGTTGTCGTCGGCCGGGTAGTAGCTCCCGCTGAACGGCCCCGCGCCGCCGTGCTCGAGCTGGGGGAAGACGCCGGTGGTGAGCTGGTCCCAGGAGAAGACGAGGACGTGCACGGCGAGGCCGGCGGCGAGCGCCCAGCGGAGCGCCACCGCGATCCGGGCGACGACCGCACCCTCCTGCAGCGCCGCCACGAGCGCGTGGATGGCGAGCAGGAGCAGCCACCACGCCTGCGGGGTCAGCGGCTCGTGCCACGACAGACCGAGCACGACGAGCGCGACGAACCCCCACTTCAGGTCCATCACCTTCCACGTCACCAGGGCGATGAGGAGGAGGAAGAACAGGTCGAGCAGCGACCACGCCTCCAGCCACGTGCCGTCGGCGACGTCCACGCCCGTCGTCGCGAGGACCGACCAGCCGGGGGGGAGGTGGAGGGTGGCGCCGAGGCGGCTGGCGTCGCGGTTCCAGCCGACCGCGGGGAGGGCGTCGCCGGCGGGGTAGCTGAGCTCGGCGACCAGGGCGAGGCCGCCGTCTCGCACCTCGACCCCGGCGTCGCCGCCGTCGAGCTGGCCGATGACGCGGTCGCGCGTGCCGACGCGGACGTGGCCGAGCTCGCCGGGTCCGACCAGCTCGAGGCGGCCGCCCTCGTTGAGGGTGCCGTTCATGGCGTCGCGGACGATGAACGCGGCGCCGCCGTCGACGAGCCACAGCTCGCGGTCGATGGTGACCGTGTCCGGCGGCGGCTCGGCCTCGCCGCGGCGGAGCTCGACGAGCGCCAGCGCCCCGCCCTTGGCCACCCGCCACGCGGGGAGGGAGCGCCAGTCCTCGTCCAGCGACGTCCGCTGGGGGTCGACGCCCGGCGCCCCTTCGAGGCGGACCGCGCGCACGGCGGGGTCGGCGGAGAAGACCCAGATCTCCTCGTCCGGCCACCGGTCGTCCGTCTCCGGAGCGGTCAGGGACGCGACGGGGCCGGTGCTCCGGGCGGCGATGGTGATGGTCTGGTCGCCGGGGCGGAGCTGCACCCGGAGGTGGCCCGACGCGTCGAGGCGGGCGGGGAGGGTGGAATGGAGCGAGATCGGCTCGGTGCCGTCGAGGAGGACGGCGCCCAGGTCCTCCTCGCGCGACTTCCCGGAGACGCGGAGCCGGAGCCGGGTGGTGACCACGACGGGGACGCCGTCGTCGATCCGGCGGTGGACCTCGATGGCGAGGCGGTCCTCCTTGGCGGCGTCGGCGCGGCCCCCCTGGAGCCACAGCGTCCCGTCGCCCTGACGGCGCGGGAAGGGGACGGCGAGCCCGCCCACGGCGACCTCCAGCATCGCGACCTGGGGCGGCACGGGGAGGGACTCGGGGAGGCGGGACCAGGCGAACGCGCCGCGCACGACGTGGTCGCCGGCGGGGACGCGGACGACGGGCACGCCGCCGCTCCGGACGAGCGTCGCGGGGCCGCCGTCCAGCGTGACGTCGCGCGGCCACCGGACCTCGTCGCCGGGGAGCGGCACGTCGGTCTCGCGGTCGGCGGCGACGCGGAGCGCGAACGTCCCCCCCGCGTCGTCGAGCCGGAGCGTCATCCGGCCGGGCCAGGCGCAGGTCCGGGTCCCCGCCACCAGCGGGCAGGCCACGTCTTCGTCGCCGTGCAGCACCCAGGGGACCCAGTCCTCCAGCTCGGGGGGGACGTAGACGTCGTCGCCGGCGAGCGCGGCGGCGGAGTTGAGCAGAACGGCGGCGACGAGGACGCCGAGGGCGAACGGACGGTGCGTCATGGGGCGGGCCCCTCCTCCGAGGGCGAGTCTAGGCGCTGTCCGGGGGGACGACACCCGGCCCCCGGTGGATGTTCCTAGGGGAGGGTCACCTCGACCCGCGGATCGACCTCCCGTTCGTCCCCCGCGCAGCCGTTGTCGACGGCCTCGCCGGTGGTGTCGATCGGCTCGGGCTGGCCCGCGCAGGCCTGCCGCCAGAGGTCGAAGCCGGGGCCGGACTCGATGGTGGTGTCGTCGAGGTAGACGGACGACGCGTGGAGGAGGACGCCGTCCAGCGGGACGTGGGTGACGTCGCAGCGCTGCAGGAGCAAGCCGTCGGCGCCCTCCCAGCGGCGGACCCCGTCCAGCGCCGCGACGATCGCCGCGACGCCGGCGCCGGTGCCGCTGTCGTCGAGGGTGGAGTCGCGAACGGTGTAGAGCCCCGGTCCGCGGACGTAGACGGCCGGGCCCTCGTGCCCCGCGAGGGCGACGCCCTCCACCTGGAGCTCGGTGAAGGCGAGGTCGGAGCGGGCGAACACGCCGACGCCGGACACGGGCTGGTCGAGGGTGGCGACGGTGTCGGTGACGGACCCTCCGAGGAGCCGGACGGTCCCCCCGTCCAGCGCCGCCGCGCCGGCGAGGGCGTTGCCGAGGATCGCGCAGTCCTCGCACGTCACGGTGGCGCCCGACCCGGCCACGATCCCGGGCCCCGCGCCGTCGGCGACGACGAGCCGGACGCCGAGCGCCGACGCCCCGTCCTCGGCGACGAGCCCGATCCCCGTCCCCAGCTCCTCGACCTCGGTGCGCCGGACCTCGCTGTCGAGGATCTCGAGGACGGAGGCCGATCCCCGCGCGCGGACGGCGACCCGCCCGGCGTCCTCCACGACGGTCCGCTGGGCGACGACGCGGGCGCCGCCGTCCGCCTCCAGGGCGACGGTCCGGGTGGCCCGGAGCTCGGCGTCCTGGACGTCCACGGTGGTGGTGGTGCCCGACCCCACGAGGCCCGCGTCGGCGTCTTCGATGACGATCTGGGCGACGGACAGGGCCGTGGGGACGCCGCCGTCGAGCTGCCCCGCGAAGCCGGCCGGGAAGCCGCCGCGGAGGGTGAGGTTCCGGAGGGTGACTTCGCCCCCGAGGACGCCGACGGTGGGGGAGCCGAGGTCGTCCCCCTCGACGATCACGCCGGCCGCGCACCGCCCTTCGATGCGGAGCGACGAGATCGCGCGGCTGAAGGAGAGCGACCCCACGTAGGTGCCGACGTCGACCGCGATGACGTCCGCGGCCCCGTCCGCCGCACGCTCGACGCCGCTGGCGATGGAGGCGACGGGGTCGGCCTCGCTCCCGTCCCCCTCCTCCGAGCCCCAGGCCGCGACGTGGACGACGGCGCCGGTCCGGTCGATGCCCGCCCACGCGCCGATCCCGCAGGAGTCGGGGACGCAGGAGTCCCCCTCGAGGTGTTCCCCTGAGGGGCACGACGCCGTATCGTCATCGTCCCCCGGGGGCGGGGCGGACGGACAGCCCGTGCCCCCGAGGAGGAGCGCGACCGCGACGATGACCGCCCTGGATCCCACGGCCTTCGATTCTGTCACGTTCGACTGCTACGGCACGCTGATCGACTGGGAGACGGGCATCCTCGGGGGGCTCGCGCCGGTGGTCCGCTCGCGGGGGATCGCGATCGACGACCAGCGGCTGCTGGAGGTGTTCGCGGAGCACGAGCACGTGGTCCAGCAGCAGGCGTTCCTCCCCTACGAGGAGGTGCTCCAGCGGACGTTCGAGCGGATCGCGGACGCGCTCGGGTTCGTCCCCATGCCCGGCGAGGAGACGGCGCTGCTCGACAGCTTCGCGCTCTGGCCGGCGTTCCCCGACACGGTCGCGGCGCTGCACGTGCTCGAGCAGCGGTACTCGTTGAACATCCTCAGCAACGTCGACGACGACCTCTTCGCGAAGACGCGGCAGCAGCTCCGCGGGGTCCACTTCGACCACGTCATCACCGCCGAGCAGGTCGGCGCCTACAAGCCCGCCCCGGCGATGTTCGAGGCGGCCCTGGAGCGGATCGGCACCCCCCGCCGCCGCCACCTCCACGTGGCCCAGTCGCTGTTCCACGACATCAAGCCGGCGAGCGCGCTGGGCTGGACGACGATCTGGGTCGACCGCCGCCACGCCCAGGCGGGCCCCGGCGCGACGCCGCCGGCGGAGGCGACCCCGTCGATGGTGGTCCCCGATCTCCACACGCTGGCGATCTGGGCGAGCTGACATCGAATAAGCGACCGGGCTCCCCCCGTCTCAGGGACGTTCCCCTGACGGGAACGCGGTCTCCCGATTGCTGTCCGACCCTGACGTGTATCCTCGCTCCACCTTGCCCCGCATCCTCCCGGACGTCCTCACCGAGGCCGACTTCCCCGTCGTCTTCGGCCGGTACACGCTGCTCGGGATCCTCGGCGAAGGCGGGATGGCGCGGGTCTTCAAGGCGGAGATGTCGGGCCCCGAGGGGTTCAAGAAGCGGGCTGCCGTCAAGATCGTCCGGTCCGCGCTGGCCGCCGACAACGAGCGGCTCCGGACGTCCCTGATCAACGAGGCCCGCCTCGGCGGGCTGCTGCACCACCCCAACATCGTCGACACCTACGACTTCGGTGAGGTCGACGGGCTCCCCTACATCGCCATGGAGTACGTCCGCGGGATCGGGCTGGAGCGGGTGCTGCACGCGGTCAACCCGCTCCCCGCGGAGGTCGCCTTCGAGATCGCCGTCCAGATGTGCGCCGGGCTCGACTACGCCCACGATCTGGAGGACGTCGAGGGGGACAGCGAGCTGGTCCACCGCGACCTCAAGCCGTCCAACGTCATCCTGTCGCGCGACGGGCTGGTCAAGGTGATGGACTTCGGCATCGCCAAGGCCGCCGCCGTCTCCGCCACGAACACCGCGACGGGGATGACCAAGGGGACGCCGTCGTACATGAGCCCCGAGCAGGTCAACGGTGACCCGCTCGACCGGCGCTCGGACCTGTTCGCCGTCGGCGCCATCCTCTACGAGCTCTTCACCGGCAAGCGGCTCTTCATGGCCGACTCGCTGATGTCGATCCTCATGGCCGTCATGCAGGTCGAGGAGCGCGTCATCAGCTCCAACGTCCTCGACGAACTGGACCTCGTGCAGCTGGGCCTGACCGACGTCGTCCGGAAGTGCCTCCGCAAGGACGCGGGCCTCCGGTACGGCGACGCGTCGGATCTGGAGCACGAGCTGAAGCTGCTGGCGCGGACGCTGCCGCCGGCGCCGCCGCTGAAGAAGTGGGTCCGCAACCTCATGGAGGAGGAGGGCATCGGGTCGATCGGGGAGTCCTCGATCAACACCGTCCCGCCCGTCTCGCCGACGCAGCCGAACACCCCCGTCGCGATCGGCGGCGCGCAGCCCGCGGCGGCCGCGCCCCCGACGCCCGCGCCCGCTCCGGTCCCCCCGACGCGGCCCCAGCAGGCGTCGCTCGGCGCGGCCCCGTCCCCCGCGGCGGCCGCCCCTCAGCCGGCGGTCCCCCCGACGCGGGCGCAGCAGCGTCCCCCTCCGCAGGCTCCGCCGCAGACGGATCCGAATCGGGGCGCCGGCGCGGCCCCCCCGCCGGGGACGCTGTGGATCGGGGACGAGCCGCCGAAGAAGTCGTCGTCCCTCCTGCTCATCCTCCTCGGGCTGCTCGTCGGCGGCGGGCTGGCGCTGATCGGCGCGTTCGGGGCGATGGTGTTCCTCGGCGACGACGGGCCGAAGTACGCGGCGAACACCGGGGGCGGAGCCGAGGACCCGCTCGCCCTGGTCGCCGCCGACGAGGACGTGGCGGCGGACACCGGAGACGCCGTGGCGGACGCCGGGGAGCTGGGGGACGCCGACGCCGCCTCCGCCGCGCCCGCGCCCCGGTCGGCGCCCGCGCCCGCGCCGCGCGAGGTGACCCGCCAGGAGGCCCGTCCGGACCCCGCGCCCGCGCCC
>CAYFOA010000141.1:0-19933 GCA_964344575.1 uncultured Rickettsiales bacterium
GGCCTGGATCCGGCACTGCGGCTACTGCGGTCAAGAAAGGTGATCCGCGCGATGACCCCCCACTTCGAGGACGAGCACCGCATCCGCCGCAAGGACGGCAGCTTCATGTGGGTGCTGTCCCGCGGGCTCGCCGTCCGGGACAACAACGGCTGGGCCATCCGGATGGCCGGCTCGATGACCGACGTCAGCCAGCGGAAGGTCGCCGAGGAGCGGCTCCTCCACGCGGCGTTCCACGACGGCCTCACGGGGCTCCCCAACCGGGCGCTGTTCATGGACCGCCTCAGCCACGTCGTCGCCCGTTCGCGGCGGCTGCCGGCGAGCCAGTTCGCGGTGCTCTTCCTGGACCTGGACCGCTTCAAGGTCGTCAACGACTCCCTCGGCCACAGCGTCGGGGACCAGCTCCTCGTGGCGATCGCCCGCCGCCTGGAGCGGTGCCTCCGCCCCGCCGACACGGTCGCCCGCCTCGGCGGCGACGAGTTCACCATCCTGCTGGAGGACATCGGCGACGTCCGCGGCGCCACGCGGGTCGCCGACCGCATCCAC
Organism: uncultured Rickettsiales bacterium; assembly: GCA_964344575.1. GTDB lineage: Bacteria > Myxococcota_A > UBA796 > UBA9615 > UBA9615 > JAAESI01. The sequence goes on from CAYFOA010000141.1 coordinate 544, forward strand.
GTCGAACTCGTCCGCGCCTTCCGCCTCGCCGGCCAGGAGGTGTTCACGTCGTCGTCCATCGGCATCGCGCTGGGCAACGCCGCCGAGGACCCCGAGACGCTGCTGAGGAACGCCGACCTCGCGATGTACCAGGCCAAGGCCAACGGCAAGGCCCGCCACGAGGTCTTCGACCGCGACATGCACGCCCAGGCGATGGAGCTGATGCGCCTGGAGACGGAGCTCCGGAAGGCGCTGGAGCGGGGCGAGTTCCGGGTCTTCTACCAACCGCTGATGGAGCTCGACGGGGGCCGCCTCCACGGGTTCGAGGCGCTGGTGCGGTGGGCGCACCCCGAGCGCGGGCTCCTCGGCCCGGGCGCGTTCCTGGAGGTCGCCGAGGAGACGGGGCTCATCGTCGCGCTGGGGCGGTGGGTCCTGAACCGGGCGTGCGCCGACGTCGCCCGCTGGCAGCGGGAGTTCGACCGCCCCGACCTGACCGTGAGCGTGAACCTCGCGGGCAAGCAGCTCGCGCAGCCGACGCTGGTCACCGAGGTCGAGGAGGCGCTGCGGCAGTCGGACCTCGACCCGGCGACGCTGGTCCTCGAGATCACCGAGAACGCCGTCATGGAGCGGGCCGACCAGTCCCGCGCCCTGCTGGAGAAGCTCCGCGAGCTCGGACCGAGCCTCCACATGGACGACTTCGGGACGGGGCTGGCGTCGCTGGCGTACCTGCGCCGGTTCCCCCTCGACACGCTCAAGATCGACCGGAGCTTCGTCGACGGCATGACCGAGGACGCCGAGGACGCAGCGATCGTGCGGACGATCGTGGCGCTCGCGCGCAGCCTCGACATGGGCATCGTCGCCGAGGGGATCGAGACCGACGCGCAGCTGCGGATGCTGGAGGAGCTCGGCGTCGACCTCGGCCAGGGCTACCTGTGGAGCAAGCCCGTCCCCGCCGCCGAGGCGAAGACGCTCATCAGTTGATGAGGTCGGTCTGGACCGAGTCGCCGTCCTCGTCCTCGGCCGTGAAGAGGAAGTAGTACTCGTAGGGGTAGGAGCAGTCGAGGGGCGTCGCGCCGGACTCGACGGCGAGCGCCCACTGCCCTTCGGACTGGTACTCGAGGTCGTACTCGACGCCCACGTCGTCGAGGATGATCTGGTCGTCGGCGTCGTAGCTGACCCAAGCGACGCGGACGTAGACGGCCGTCACCGCGCGCGGCCCCCGCTCGTGATCGACCTCGGCCCACAGGTCGAAGTACGCCATGTCGGCCTCGCACCACGCGTCCCACCCCACGAACTCGGGGTAGTCGCGGGGCTCGCAGCCGGCGAGGGCGACGACGAAGACGGCACCGAGGAGGAGGCGCGGCATGGGCGGGAGCATGCGTCGCCACCGGGGGCCCCGCAAGGGCATGATGGGGCGGCTTGGAGGCTTGGACCGAGCGCTACGGACGTTGGCTGGTGCTCGCCGTCACGGCCGCTGCGTTCGCCGTCACGCTGACGTTCGGGTTCAGCTACGACGACGTCCCCGTCATCGTCGACAACGACACCCTGCTCGCCCCGGGGGCGCTGGCGCGGGCGTTCACCACGAACGTCTGGGCGTTCGCCCCCGACCTCGCCGAGCCGCGCTACTACCGGCCGCTGTTCACCGCCTGGACCATCGGCAACGCCCACCTCTTCGGGACGGACCCGATGGGGTGGCACGCGACCACGGTGGTCCTCCATCTTGGCGCTGTCTGGATTCTGTGGGAGCTGATCCGAGCGGTGTCAGGATCGACCCTCGCGGCGACGACGGGGGCGCTGCTCTTCGCGATCCACCCGACCCGCGCGGAGTCGGTCGCGTGGGTCTGCGGGCTGACCGATCCGATGGCCGCGGCGGCCGGGTTCGGGGCGGTGCTCGCGTACGTCAAGGAGCGGCGCCTGCTCGCGGTCGCGCTCTACGCCGTGGCGCTCCTGACGAAGGAGACGGCCATCATCTTCGGCGCGTTCCCGGTGCTGCTGGCGTGGTCCCGGAAGCACTGGCGCGAAGGGTGGACGACGGGCGGGCTGTGGGCGGTCGTGGCGGGCGCGTACCTGGCGGCGCGGTCGCGGGTGATCGGGGAGGTCGCGCCGACGCTCCAGGCGAACGATCCGGGCGTCGTCGTCGACCTCGTCGGGGGGTACACGAAGCACCTCCTCTTCCCCTGGACGCAGGCGCTCTCCTACCCCGTCGAGCCGGCCGCCAACTACGCGCTCCTGGGGGTCGCGATCTTCGCCGCGGGGGCGCTGACGTCGGGCCCCGCGCGGCCGTTCTTCTGGATGGGGGGGCTGTTCCTGCTGCCGGTCCTGAACGTCGCCGTGCTCCAGCCCGACATGATGCTCCAGGACCGCTACCTGTACCTCCCGTCGGCGTGCTGGTTCGCGGCCCTGGGGTGGGGCGCGGCCCAGGCGGCGCGGCGGCCGGGGAAGGGCGCCCGCGCGGCCGCGACCGTCGGGATCGTCGCGGCGGCGTACGTCGCGATCCTGAGCTCGAACCTCCCCCCCTGGGAGAGCAACCGGACGCTGTGGGAGCGGGCCGTCGAGGTGAACCCGACGTCGGGCCGCGTCTGGTTCAACCTCGGCACGGAGCACGAGAACGCGGGGGACCTCCGGATGGCCGAGGCGCACTACGCGCGCGCCGTCGACCTGGAGCCCCGCCGCGCGATCTTCCACTACCGGCTGGCGTTCATGCTGGCGGAGCGGCAGCAGCTCCACGACGCCGCCCGCCACTTCCGCAAGGCGGCGGACCTCCGCCCCGAGGACGCCTCGATGCGCTATGAAGCGGACCGCATCGAGGCGTTCCTGAAGGAGCGCGAGGAGAGGGACTGAGGTGGACGCGGCCGAACAGGAGCGGATGAAGCGGATGGAGGAGGAGTACTGGTGGCACGTGGGCCGCCGGTACATCATCCGGCGCTTCATGGAGCACTACCTGGGGCCGACGGGGTCGCTGAAGATCCTCGACCTCGGCTGCGGCACGGGCCGGAACCTGGAGCTGCTCCAGCAGTTCGGCGACGCCGTCGGGGTGGAGCCGCCGGGGCCGGGACTGGACCAGGTCCGGGCGATGGGGATCGGCGAGGACGTCATCGTGGGGGGCGACGCCGAGCACATCCCCTTCGACGACGGCACCTTCGACCTCGTCACCGCCTTCGACGTCCTCGAGCACCTCGAGAACGACCGCGACGGCCTCGCGGAGATCCGCCGCGTCCTCAAGCCCGCCGGCCACCTCCTCCTGACCGTCCCCGCGTACCGGTTCCTGTGGAGCGTCCACGACGAGGCGCTGGGCCACCGGCGCCGCTACGTGGCGAGCGAGATCCACTCGCTCCTGAACACGTCCGGCTTCGTCTCGATCCGGCGCAGCTACGCGATCAGCTTCGCGCTGCCGGCGATCATGGCGTTCCGGATTGCCCAGGGGCTCGTCCCCAACCTCTCCGAGCAGGGCGCGTCGTACGTCGAGGTGCCCGAGCGGACCAACCGCCTGCTGACCAACCTCCTCAAGGTCGAGGGGCGCCTCATGGGGGCGATCGATCTGCCGTTCGGTGCATCGATCATCGCGCTCGCGCGGCGCCACGACGATGGCTAGGATTCGCCCATGAGCGACGACGATCCCCAGTTCCGGTGCAACAAGTGCGGGCAGAGCCCCGCCGATGGCCGCTACCCCTTCGAGAACCTCCCCGCTGTCAACGAGTACTGGAAGCGCATCGCCTCCGGCTGCTGCAGCGTGTGCTGGGAGGACTGGAAGGGGATGGAGGTCAAGGTCATCAACGAGTACCGGCTGAACCTCCTCGAGCGCGACCACCGCAAGATGCTCAAGAAGTTCATGCACGACTACCTGAACGTCGACGGCGAGCGGGAGCCGGGGACGGACTCGAACGCGCCGGCGGCGGTCGCCGAGGCGTGGACCCCCGAGAGCGCTGAGTAGCCCCCCGCCGACCCACGTCCTCGAGCTGAGGACGGGCGCGTCCGTGCGCGACGCGTGGGCGATCGTGTCCGACACCCAGGCGACCAACCGGGCGTCGGGGCTGCGGCCCTTCGAGTACGAGGACCACCCCGAGCCCGACGGGACGTCGCGGCGGACGTTCCGGACGAGGATCAAGAACGTCGAGGTGGAGGGCGAGGAGTTCACCGCGTCGTGGGAGTACCCGCGGCGGTTCGAGATCCGCCGGACGTACGACAAGGGGCCGTTCCGGAGCGTCGTCCACGGCGTCGAGATCGAACCCGACGGCGACGGCTCGGTGGTCCGCTCCTCGTTCTGGATGGAGGGGCGCGGGCTGCTCGGCAAGCTCTTCGTGTGGGGCTTCGGCCGGGAGGTCCTGCCGCTCCGCCGGGAGTACCTCGAGGACCGGCTGCGGGCGGCCACGACTGTGGAGACGTTGCCCGAGTTCGCGCTGTCGCCGGTCGAGCCGCGGCGGGCCACGTCGGCCGAGATCGGCAAGGTCGACGCGCTCGTGCGGCGGGCGCAGGGGCTTTTCGACACCGAGATCGCGGAGCGCCTCGGCGAGCTCGTCCTGACCGCCCCCGACGACGTCGTCGAGCGGATCCGGCCGCACGCCCTGGCCCACCGGTGGGGCACGGACCGGCGCGAGACGACCGACGCCTGCCTCGCGGCGACGTCGGTGGGGCTGCTGAAGCTCCGGTGGGACGTCATCTGCCCGCACTGCCGCGGCGACAAGAGCAACCTCGCCTCGCTGGCGGACGTCCCCGCGGCGAGCTACTGCCCGTCGTGCAACCTCGACTTCGACGTGGACCTCGACCGGGTCCTGGAGGTCGTTTTCGAGCCCCACCCCGACATCCGCCGCGTCGAGCCCGGCTCGTACTGCCAGGCGGGTCCGGGGACGACGCCGCACGTGCTCTACCAGCGGCTCCTGGAGCCGAACGAGGAGTGGACGCCGCGGATCGACGTCCCCGCCGGCCGCTACCGGATCCGGGTGACCGGGACCGACGACGTCCGCTGGCTGCGCGCCGACGACGAGGCCGAGGCGACCACCGAGGACCTGGCCACCCTGTACGTCAACCCGACGGGGCTCGCGGGCGAGGACGTCGTGCTCCGTCCGGGGGCGCCGGCGGACCTCTTCGTCCGCAACCGGACGACCCGCCGGGTCCTCGTCGCGATCGAGGACGCGCGGTGGGCGGACGACGCCCTGGCGGGCTGCGAGCTCGTGGCCGACCAGCGGTTCCGCGACCTCTTCAGCGACCAGATGCTCGCGGGCGGGATCGCGCTGTCCGTACAGAGCGTGACGATCCTCTTCACGGACCTCGTCGGCAGCACGGCGATGTACAGCGAGCTGGGGGACGCCCGCGCGTTCCGGCTGGTCTGGAACCACTTCGACGTCCTCAAGGAGATCGTCCGCGACAGCCGGGGCGCGACGGTCAAGACGATCGGAGACGCGGTGATGGCCGCCTTCGTCCACCCCGACGACGCCATGCGCGCCGCCCACGAGCTCCACGTCCGGCTCGGGGAGCGGCTGGAGGCGATGGGGCACGAGTACAAGCCGGTCCGCCTCAAGTCGGGACTGCACGAGGGGCCCTGCATCGTCGTCACCCTCAACGACCGGCTCGACTACTTCGGGCAGACGGTGAACACGGCGGCGCGGGTGGAGGCGTGCAGCGAGGGCGGCGACATCGTCGTCACCCGGCACGTCTCCGCGATGACGGACGCGTGCGCCGTCCTGCGCGATCGGGGCTGGTTCGCGGAGCCGTTCGAGCGACAGCTCAAGGGGTTGGAGCACCCCCTGGCGATGTTCCGGCTCAGGCCTTTGTGAAGTCCGGGATGACGACCAGCTCGGGGTGGGGATCCGGGGCGGTGGGGCTGCAGACCGTGTCGAGGAGGAAGTGGGAGGCCGCGGGGAAGGCGCGGCGGAGGGTCTCGGCGTGGCCGGGCTCGTTCTCGAAGGTGGCGACGACGGCCCCGCCGTAGCTCCCGATGTCGGCGACGGCCTGCTCCTTGAAGGCGCCGTCGGGCATGTCGAAGGACGGCTTGAGGTGGAGCACGGTGCGGCCGCGGAACAGCGGGAAGCCGGCGCGGACGAGCGCGGTGACGGTGCCGGTGGCCATGCCGCCGACGTGGCGCCCCGTCAGGTAGTAGATCAGCGCGCCGGCGTCGTGGCAGGCGCGGACGAACTCCGGCGCCCCGGCGGTGGCGGCGTCGTGGCGGCAGTAGTCGTTGGTGAAGAACCGCTCCGCCCAGAAGGCGCGGAGGTCGGACCGGAGCTCGTCGGTGAGGACGCCCCGCTGGGCCAGGGGGTAGTCCACCTCGTACCCGAGATCGGCCAACGTCAGGGACGCGGCGATCTCCGGCAGGCCGTCGTAGCGGCCGAACTCGGCGAAGTCCCGGAGGATGCGGAGGTTGCGGCTGCGGGCGAGGAAGATCGTGCTGTCGAGGTCGAACACGACGATCGGCAGCGCGTCGCTGGCGGCGATCGCGTCGAGCACTCCCTGCAGTGTGCGAAGACCCACGGAGCGGGGCCTAACACGCCGCCGCAAGCGCCGCAAGATCGTGTAGGGTCGGCGCCCTTCGGAGGAGCCCATGTCGATCCTGCTGCGCTTGCTGCCCGCATCCGTCGTTCTGCTGCTGCCGTCGCTGGCGCTCGCCGCCGAAGAGGCGGCCGAGGAGGCCGGGGGCCTGATGGGGTGGGCCAAGGAGTTCGCGCCGATCGCGATCCTGCTGCTCGTCGTCACCGTCGTCATCGCCCGGCTGCCGAACGTCGAAGCGGTGGACCACGACAAGGCGTTCAAGACCCGCCGGGTCATGAACTGGCTGCCGCTCGGGCTCACGTACGCGTTCCTGTACATGGGCCGCTACAACCTCAAGGTCAGCAAGTTCGCCTTCGAGGAGATGAAGGGGCCGGACGGGACCGCGCTGATGGGGAACGAGGACTTCGGCCTCATCTTCATGTTCGGGACGATCGTCTACGGCTGCAGCTTCCTCATCAACGGGCCGCTGACCGACCGCCTGGGCGGCAAGTTCTCGATCCTGATGGGGGCCGGCGGCGCCGCGGTGCTGAACCTGCTGATGGGGCTGGGCGCGCTGACGCTGCTCAACCAGGGGCCGATGCACGGCTTCGTGGGCGACCACTTCGTCGTCGTGTACAGCGTCCTGTACAGCCTGAACATGTACTTCCAGAGCTTCGGCGCGGTCGCGATCGTCAAGGTCAACGCGCCCTGGTTCCACGTCCGCGAGCGGGGCGTGTTCGGCGCCATCTTCGGCATCCTCATCAGCCTCGGCATCTACTTCGCGTTCGACTGGGGCTACCTCATCCTCGAGCACCTGGGCCTGGCGTGGGTGTTCCTGATGCCCACGATCCTCCTCGCTGCCTTCTGGGTCATCGACTTGTACCTCGTCCGCAACACGCCGGGCGAGGCGGGCGTCGCCGACTTCGACACCGCCGACGCGTCGTCGGGGATGAAGGAGGAGGTCAGCGACGAGGAGCTGTGGACGAAGATCAACGACACGGTCATGTCGCTGGGGCTGCCGGCGCTGGACCCGCGTCCCCGCGTGAAGGCGTTCCTCGTCGTCGCGACGCGCGTCTACTGGGTCTTCGTCAGCATGCTGACCAACCCGATCGTGCTCACCATCGCGCTGATCGAGTTCTGCTCGGGCTTCCTGCGGCAGGCGATCATGCAGTGGTACCGGACCTTCGCGAAGCAGACCGACACCGTGCTCCACCTCAAGGGTGACTTCGTCTACGAGAACTGGGGGCTGCTGCTCTGCTGCGCCGGGATCCTGGGCGGCGTCCTCGCCGGCATCATCTCCGACCACGTCTTCCAGAGCCGCCGCGGGCCCGTCGCGGGGCTGCTGTACGGCGCCATGCTGGCGATGGCCGTCCTCCTCACGTTCACCTACGACACCCAGATCGTGGGCTGGCTCGTGATCGGGATGTCGATGTGCGTCATCGGCGTCCACGGGATGCTCAGCGGCACGGCGTCGATGGACTTCGGCGGCAAGAAGAACGTCGGCATCGCGGTCGGCGTCATCGACGGCTTCGTCTACCTGGGGACCGCGGTGATGTCGGGGACGTACGCGATCATCCTGCCGCGCGAGCAGTTCGACGCGGAGGGGGCGCTGACGGGGCCGGTGGTGGATCCGGCGAACTGGATCGGGTGGCCGGTGGCGATGATCCCGATGGCCGCGATCGGCGCGATCCTCGCGTCGAGGATCTGGAACGCCAAGCCCAAGGGCTCAGGCGGCGGGCACTAGGTCGGGGCTAGCCGACGACCTTCAGCTCGGCGACGGCGGTCTCCGCGAACATGATCCACTCGTTGGGATCCTTCTGGTCCTTGCCGCAGAACCCCGTCTCGAACATCGACGCCACCAGGTCGGCCACCGCCTCGTGAGCCTTGACCGTCTTGAGCGCCTCCTCGAGCCGCTTCGACGCGTTGGTCGTGTGCGTGATGAAGTCGTTGGGGTTGTGCTGCTTCGGGTCGCAGAACCCAGCCTCGAGCATGGCCTGGACGATGATCTTGCTGCGCATGGGGCCAGCCTATCGGCGGCGGCGGCAGACCGCTAGCCAGCCCCCCAGGATTGCGAGCCAAGTGGGGGACGGAGACGGGCTCGCGTTGCACGTGCAACCCCCGGGGAAGGGGTCCGGGTCGTCGTCCCCGCAGGCCTGGACGGTCGGGTCGGTGTCGTCGCAGTCGTCCGCGCAGGAGGTGACGCCGTCGCCGTCGAGGTCGAACCCCTCGTCGGTCGCGCCGTCGCAGTCGTCGTCCGTCCCGTCGCACACCTCGACCGCGCCGGGACCGGCTGCGGGGTCGTCGTCGTCGCAGTCGCCGTCGCACGCCCGGATCCCGTCCGCGTCCGCGTCCGCCTCCGAGGCGTCCAGCGCCCCGTCGCAGTCGTTGTCCCGGCCGTCGCACAGCTCATCGGCGCCGGGGAGCGTGGTGGGGTCGAGATCCTCGCAGTCGCCGTCGCAACCGCGAACACCGTCGCTGTCGGCGTCGACTTCGTCGGACGGGACGTCGCCGTCGCAGTCGTTGTCGAGGCCGTCGCAGACCTCGGCCGCCTCGGGGGAAACGGTCGCGTCGGCGTCGTCGCAGTCACGCATCGCCAGGGCCCCGTCGGCGTCCTCGTCGGCGAAGCCCGCGCTGTTCAGCACGAACAGTCCGCCCGAGGCGGGCCGGTCGGGCTGGTCGTAGCCGGCGCCGGAGATCACCGCGTCGGGTCGCTCGTCGCCGTCGAAGTCGGTCCACAGCGCCATCGCCGCGCCGAGGAAGTCCTCGTGGAAGCCGCCCTCCACGCGGACCTCCGCGATGTCCTCGAGATCGCTGGACGGGGACGCGTCCCAGACCCCCGAGCGGACGAAGTAGACGACCCCCGCGGGGGCGCCCGCGGCGGACTCGGCCTGGGGGGCGGCGACGAGGAGGTCGGGGTAGCGGTGGGTCGCGGGATCGGCCGTCCACCACACCGGCAGGACCGCGAAGCCGGCCTGGTCGTCGGTGCCCGCGCCGTGGAGCTGGGCCGATGCGCCGCCGGGGAGGTCGAGGCCGGAGGCGAAGTCGCCGCCCTCGACCAGCGCGATGGCGCCGCGGTGCTCGTCGTGGGACGGGAGCGTGAGGAGGACGTCGGGGCAGCCGTCGCCGAGGGTGGGGTGGTCGTCCGCGAGCTGGAGCGCGCCGTTGCCGTAGTAGCCCGCCGCCGAGCCGCCGCTGAGGAAGTGGTCGACGCCGCCGATCGCCCCTCCCTCCCAGCCCCCGCCGTCGTTGACGAGGAACGCCAGCGGGTAGCCGGAGCCGGACGTGACGAGGTCGAGGTCGTCGTCGCAGTCGAGGTCGACCGCGCCGGCGAACAGCCCGATCGCGTTGTTCCCCCAGCTCGAGGTGATCGTCGCGGAGGCGTCGTCGGCGAAGAAGTCCGGCCCCCCGGGGTAGAAGCGGAGGGCCCCGAAGAGGTTCGCGCCGCTGGCGTTGGCGGCGACCACGTCGTCGATCCCGTCGCCGTCGAAGTCGCCCACCGCGAGGTCCGAGCCGAGGCTCTGCTGGCTGGTGAAGCCGTCGGCCCGCTCGTCGCAGGCGCCGCCCGACGCGGTCCCCACGACGTCGGACTGGAACCAGACCGCGGACGGATCGCTCGCGCCGCTGCCGGGTGCGCCGAGGGCGAGGTCCGCCTGCCCGTCGTCGTCGAAGTCTCCGGTGGCGATCCGGTAGCCGAGGTGGCGGTCCGGGAGCGCGGGGACGCACAGCTCCCAGCTCGCAGTGAGGACCGCGGGGAGGTCGTCCGCCTCGGCGCCCTCGAGGCGGACGACGACGCCGTCGCCGGCGCCGCGCCAGGGGATGCCGGCGTAGAGGTCGCCCTCCAGCGTCAGCAGCTCGCCCGGCCACCAGGGGTCGGCGAGGTGGTCGTTCTGCTCCCCGACGGCCAGGATGGGGAGGTCGTCGAGGGGGACGACGACTTGGCCGAGGAGGCACGCGGCGAGGCCGAGGGCGCCGAGGAGGCGGAGGTGGCGGGGGCGGCGGCGCAGGCCGACGGCGAGGAGGAGGAGCGCGGCGAGGAGGGCGGGGACGGCGCCTGCGGGGGGCGGTCCGGAGGCGTCGCAGGCGCAGCCGCCGGGCCAGTCGGAGCTGCCGTCGCAGTCGACGTCCGCGGGGTCCGGTCCGTCGGGGAGCCCGGGGCGGACCGAGGGGTCGCCGTCGTCGCAGTCGACGCCCGCGGGGGAGGTGCAGCCGAGGTCCCCCGGGACGCCGTCGCCGTCCGCGTCGAAGCCGTCGTCGGGGACGCCGTCGCAGTCGTCGTCCACGCCGTCGCAGCTCGCCTCGGGACCGTCGGCGGGGAACACGTCCTCGGGGTCGGGGGAGGGGCCGCCCGCGCCGTCGTCTTCGTCGGGGACGGGGACGTCGAGGCAGTCGCCGCCGCACTCGGTGAAGCCGTCGCCGTCGTCGTCGGTCTCCAGGGGGTGGAGGACGCCGTCGCAGTCGTCGTCGACGCCGTTGCAGGCGACCTCCACCAGGAACGGGGCGCGGAGGGGGTCGGCGTCGTCGCAGTCGGGCGGGTCGTCGCACTCCGCGAAGCCGTCCCCGTCGTCGTCGGTCTCGGTCGCGTCGACCGCCCCGCTGCAGTCGTCATCGATCCCGTTGCAGGGGTCCTCGGCGAGGTCGGGGCTGCGGCCCGGATCAGCGTCGTCGCAGTCGTCCTCGGCCCGGACGCCGTCCCCGTCGGCGTCGACGTACGGCTGCCACACGAACACCGCGCCGGCGTCGTCGGCCACGGGCGCGTCGTGTCGGGGGGCGAGGACGAGGACGCGGCCGGCGACCACGAGGACGCGCTCCTGGTCCTCGATCCCGGGGTCGAGGACGCTGACGAAGCTGCCCTCGTAGCGCTGGCGGCCGGTGACCCGGTGGGTCGCGAGCTCGCTGACGTCGTGAGGCCCGGCGGCGGGCGCCGCGCAGGGGTCCTCGGGGGACGTCGCCCCGGTGGGGTGGCAGCCGTCGATGACGACGATCGCCCCCGCCGCCGCGCCGACGGCGTCCTCGCTGAAGACGTCGGTGGCGTCGTCCCACGCCGGGCTCGCGATGACCACCTCGTCGTTGCCGTCGCGGTCGAGGTCGCCGCTGTCGATGGACCAGCCGAAGCCGACGTCCTCGTTCGCGTCCCCGAGCAGGACCGCCGACCCTCCCGCCTCGACGACGAGGTCGTCGCTCCAGTCGGTCTCCGACGGGTAGAAGTCGACCGACCCGGTGCCGGTCCAGGTCAGGAACACGCCCCCCCAGTCGCCCAGCCAGACCCCGCCGTTGGGCTGGCCCGGGGGGACGGCGTGGATCGCCGCGGCGCGCGGGGGGACGACCGACAGGAGGCACGGCTCGGGGAAGGTCGTGGGGGTGACGTCCGCGGAGGTCGCGCAGGCGAAGGGGTCCTCCAGCACCGCGATCGACGCGTCGGCGAGGTTGTACCCCTGGCTCACGAAGAGGTGCGCGACGTCGCCGCCGTCCAGCGAGACCGCCTCCAGGTAGAAGCCTGCGTAGTCTCCCCCCTCGCCCTGGAGGAGGACGTCGGCGTCCTCGGGGGACGTCACCGACGCCCAGTCGGCGGCGCTGCGGCCGGCGAAGAGGTGGATTCGGCCGGTGTTGCCGACCGGCTCGGGGTCGACGAGGTCGGTGCGCGACGCCCCGATCGCGAGGTCCTCCCTCCCGTCGCCGTCGAGGTCACCGATGGTCAGCTCGTCGCCGAGGCGACCGTTGACGAGCTCGCCGTGGAGCACGAAGTCGGCGTCCTCGGGGGCCAGGATCCCGTCGGCCGGGAGCGGCCCCGCGTAGATCCGGACGGCGCCGAGGAGCCCGTCCTCCTGGGGGCTGGAGACGACGAGGTCGGGGGCCGAGTCGGGGCCTCCGTAGACGTTCCCGATCGCGATCTCGGCGGTGAGGCCGGAGTCGGGGTCGAGCTCGATCTGGAGGTCGCGCGCGGCGGGGGACAGGATGGACGCGGGGTGGAGCGCGTCGTCGGGGAACGGGTCGAAGAAGACGAAGAGCGCGGGCGGGTCGGCCTGGGCGACGACGAGGTCGGGCAGGCCGGCGGCGTCGTCGTTGAGGTTGCCGGCGGCGGCGCGGCGCCCGAAGCGGCCGTCCTCGACCGTCCCCACGATCCCCGGGAGGTCGGCGGTGGGGACGCGGATCGGAGCGGCCGCGGCGAGCCCCGGGAGGAGCGCGAGGGCGACGACGGCGGCCGTCCTCACAGCCGGATCTCCACCCCCACCTGGAGCTTGAGCCACCCCAGGATCTCGCTCTCGCGGCCCGCGAGGAACGCCGCGTTGATCCCGATCCGGCGGGCCTGCCCGGGCGTCCACAGAAGGCCGACCCCGGTCTCCCACCCCCACACCGGGTGGTTGACCCCGGAGGTCTCCGGCGCCTCGGGGTCGTGGCTGAACGGCCAGCCGATCAGCATCGCCCCCTCGACGAACGGCCGCAGCCGCCCCGTGGGCCACTCGCCGCGCAGCCGGAACCCGATCTCGGGGAGGGCGCAGCAGATCTGGTCGCCCTGGTTGTTCGGGGTGTAGGCGAGCTGGACCGTCACGCCCGTGCGGAGGACCCAGTGGATGGGGACCCAGACGCCGATCTGCGTCTGGAGGTAGCTGCGGGCCGCGTCCTCGGGGCCGGTCCCCCCCTGCTGGGCGCGGTAGCCGGCGTACGCCGCGAGCCGGACCCGCTTGGTGAACGCGTCACCCCGCGTGGGCCGGCCCTCGTAGACCGTCATGTCCGGGCTCAGGGGGTGGACCTGGAAGACGACAGGGTCGCCGGGACCGGCCTCGCCCGTCGCGTCGACGAGGAGGACCCACGGGAGGCGCTGCTCGGCCATCCAGGCGTGGAGGACGAGGGCGCCGAACGCCGGCCCCTGCCCCGGCAGGGCGTGGCTGAGCTGGTCCCGCAGGGCGTCCGGATCGAGCACCGCGGCGACCGGATCGTCGGCCCGGAAGGGCTGGCCGTCGAGGCGGACCAGCCTGCTGTCCATCGCCCCCGAGGCCGTCTCGAACTGGACGAGGTGGTGGCTCCCGTCCCGGAGCGGGACCATCGCGAACCCCGTGATCTCGCGCCCCGCGGCCCGCCCGTTGACGTAGACCGCCCGCGGCGACCCCACCACGACCAGCGCCTCGGAGCGGCGGAGGACCTCGTCCTTGGCCTGGACGAGGAGGTCGTGCAGGGCGGGCGGGAAGCTCTCGTCGAAGGGCGCGGCGTTGTCGACGATCGCGGCCCGCGCGAGCATCGTCCGCGCCTCTCCCGGACGCCCCTCGAGGTACTCCAGCGCGCCGCGGAGGAACCACAGCTGGTACAGCTCCGCGCCGGAGACGACCTCGGTGCGACACGGCAGCGACGACGTCAGCTGCTCCAGGCTCCGCCGGGCCTCCTCCAGGCGGCCGAACTGGAGGTTGTCGGACGCCGTCGCGAGCGCCGGGCCGAGGGGGGCGGGGGTCGCGGCCCCGTCGGCGCAGGCGACGCGCTCCGCGGGCCCGAGCCACGTCGGCGCGTCGGGGGCGAGGTCGTCGAACAGGGTGATCTGTTCGGCCTCGTAGACGCCGGCGCCGGCCCGCTGCAGCAGGTTGCGGGCCCGCCGGAGGGTCCTCTTCGGGTCCTCGTCGGCGTGTCCGTAGGCGACGAACGCGCCCGCGACCGCCTGGGCGTCCGGATCGGCCTGGGGGGCGGCCGCGGCGAACGTGGGGACGAGGAGCGCGAGGGTCAGCGCAAGCGGCAGGGCGCTCCGCCGGGATCGGGGTAGGCGACGAGCTGACCGTCCTGCATCCGCCACGCGCATCGGCTGACTTCTCCGCTGCGGACCTCCACCCGGACCGTCTCCAGCAGCCCCCCCTCGCGGGACAGGAGCCGGACGGTGCGGACGCCGGCCGCCACCCGCATCTCGCCGGTCGGGGCGGCGCGGCTGCCGTAGCCGTCGACCTCGACCGTGCCTCCGAATCCTATCAGGGCGACCGACAGCGAACCCGGGGCGACGTCAGCGGCCGCGACCTCCGACGGGGTCGGCTCGGCGGCGTCCTCCGGGGTCGCCTCGCCAGCGGATGCGGCCGCGGGGGCGGGCGTCGCCTCGGCGTCGGGCTTCGGGGTCGCCTCCTCGGGCGCGGGGACGGGCGCGGGGGTCGCCTCCGGGGTCGCTCCGCCCGCCGGCGCCGGTGTCGCCTCGCCCTCGGGGGTGGGCTCGGGCGTCGTCTCCGGAGTCGCCGAGGGCGTCACGGCGTCGGCCTCCGCCGGCGGGGGCGCCTCGGGCCAGATCATCCACACGACCCACCCCATCAGCGCCCACAGCCCGATGATCAGCACCACCGGCACGGGCCCGGCGTGCTTCCACCGCCGGGTCGTGACGAGCGAGTCGTCGGCCACCGTGTCGGCGTCCTCGGCGGTCGCGTCCGCGTGGCCGCCGGAAGCCCCCGGCCGGGGCGTGACGAGCCGCGTCGCGGGAACGTCGCCGGCGTCCGCGGACTCGATCCAGTTGCCGTCCACCGCCGCCGTCGGCACCACGGGGACGTGCGTCGGCCCGCCGCCGCCGAGCGAGGCGCTGACGAGGATCTCGACGGGGTCGTCCCCGAGCACCCGCGTCATCCACGCCGTCAGGGCCGTCCGCGGCGACGGGGCGGCGACCTCCCGCAGCTCGGCGGCCATCTCCGCGGCCGAGCCGTAGCGATCGTCCGGCTCGGCCGCGAGCGCCCGCGCGACCACCGGCGCGAGCGTCGGCATGGACGCCGTGAGGACGGCGCTGTCCTCCTCGCGGTAGCCCTCGGTGCGGCGCGTGATCAGCGCCATGAAGTTGTCCGCGGTGAAGAGCCGCTGCCCCGTCGCGACCTCGTGGAGGACGACCCCGACGGCGAAGAGGTCCGCCGCCGGTCCGGCCGGCCGCCCGTGGAGCTGCTCCGGCGCCATGTACCCCGGCGTCCCCTTGCCGATCCCCGTCGCCGTCCGCCGCTCGATCGACTCGGCCGACGCGATCCCGAAGTCGACCACCTTCGCCAGCCCGCGGCCGTCGACGATGACGTTGCTCGGCTTGACGTCCCGGTGCACGACCCGGAGCGCGCTCCCGTCCTCGGCCCGCGCGTCGTGGGCGTACCCGAGCGCGTCGAGAAGCTGCAGCCCGAGGTCGACGGTGGCCTCGAGATCGGCGGGCCGGTCGTTCGCCCGCGCGAGCTTCAGCAGGTCGTCCAGCGGCCACCCCTGCACGAACTCCATCACCAGGTAGAAGCCGTCCTCGTAGCGGTCGAGCTCGATGACCTGGACGACGTTGGGGTGCTGCAGCTGCGCCGCCACCCGCGCCTCGTCGATGAGCGACTGGAGCGCCTCGGCCTCGTCCCCCGACGGCCGGACGAACTTGATCGCCACCCGCCGCGCGAACCCCGCCGGCCCCTCCTGGCGGGCGAGGAACACCTCCGCCATCCCGCCCGCGCCGATGCGGTCGAGCAGGACGTAGCGCCCGAGCCGGTCACCCGGGCGGGGCATCTAGGGCATCACTCCCAGCGGAACGTCAGGTCGGCCCGGGTGAACAGGTTCGGCTCGGGGACGCCGGGGAGGAAGAGGCCACCGACGATGATGTCCGCGCGGAACATCTTCAGCTCGACGCCGACGCCGGTCGACGCGGTCAGGCTCACGGCGACGTCGCTCGGCACGATCGTCTGCACGACCTCGGTCTCGAACGGATCGTCGGCGTCCCCCTCGGCGTTGAGGACGCTGGAGATGTCGCGCCCGCCGACCACGGCCGAGGCGATCCCGCCGCGGACGAGCAGCCACGGCAGGGCGCGGTACTCGGCCCCGATCGAAAGCCTCGGCAGCGCGAGGTTGACGTCGTTGGTGGTCACCTGCTCGATGCCGCCGCTGATGGAGACGGTGTCGATGACCTGGAGGTTCTGGACCTGGAGCGCGGCGGTCCCGCTGAGCTGCAGCCCGTCCTTGCGGTACGTGACGCCGACGCCGGCACGGGCGTAGTTGGCGGACGCGTTCCGCTGGGCGTTCTCGGCGTCGTCGTCGGGGTCGGCGACGAGGTTGTCGTCGAACCGGAACACGCCGAACGCGTGGTCGTACTCGATCCCCGGGCTGACGACGAGGCCCTGCTCGACGTCCCCGATGTGGAACCGCGCGCCGCCCCCGAGGCGCATGTCGCGGTCCATCGAGACGATCCGGTCGACGGTCGGCTCGGGCTCGCCGCCCGCGACCTCGAACTCGCCGGTCTGGTCGCTCCAGGCGGTCGCGTACGTCACCCGGAGCCAGCCCTCGCCCCGGAGCCGGTCGGCGAGCGACCCCCCGGAGAGGCCCACAGTGCCGCTGATCACGTGCGTCTGGGCCTTCGCGACGAGGGACTCCTCGAGCCCGTCCTGGTCGGTGTCGGACAGCTCGTAGGTCCGCGCCGCGCCGCCCGCGTAGTAGAGGTTGAAGCCGAGGCGGAGCTTGCTCCAGGGGTTGCCGAAGGAGAGGAAGACGTCGGCGGGGAAGCGGAGGGGGGCGGAGATCTCGGTCGGTCCGTCGGGGCCGCCGATCGGTCCGCCGGGCCCTTCCGGCATGTAGGCGCCGAGGACGGGCATGAAGGCG
Organism: uncultured Rickettsiales bacterium; assembly: GCA_964344575.1. GTDB lineage: Bacteria > Myxococcota_A > UBA796 > UBA9615 > UBA9615 > JAAESI01. The sequence goes on from CAYFOA010000141.1 coordinate 17,533, forward strand.
TGGTCGAACCCGTAGCTGTTGGGGCTGCGGTTGAGGACGACGCCGAGGGTGACCTCGTCGGTGAGGCGGACGAACCCGCCGCCGTGCGGGTCGAACCCGAGCACCCCCCCGGCCCGGGTCACGCCGAGGCTGAAGAAGACGCGGTTGGCATGGACGGCCGACAGCGCGGGGTTGAGGAAGAGGTTGCTCTCGTCCTCGACCAGGAGGCCGTTGCCCGCCATGGCCTCGAGGCGCGCCTCCTGGGCGGTGGCGAGGGCGGGGGTGAGCAGCAGCGCAGCGAACAGGAAGCAGCGAAGTCGGGGCAAGGGTCCCTCCTGAGAGGGATGCTACCGGAACTTCAGCGGGACGAAGCGGTCGCTCCGGGGCCCGCGTGCTGGCGCATGGTCCGCTTGAAGCGCGCGAGGCGCTCGCGGGTGCCCGCCCACTCGCGCATGACGGCGTCGATCTCGGGGAGCGAGGAGCGGGGCATGAAGGTGTCGACGGTGAGCGCGTGGTCCTCGATGTCGCGCCAGAGGTCGTCGATGGAGTCGCGCTTCCCCTTGGGGGCGTGGACGTAGCGCCAGAGCTCGTCCATCGAGGAGGCGAGCGCGCCGGCGGCGCCCTGAAGGTCGTCGCAGACCTCGCCGGAGCAGGCGCGGACGGACATCTTCAGCAGCGTGACCTCACCGACGAGCCCGTCGAGGACGACGGCCTCCTCGGGGTGAGAGTCGTGAGCGCGGGACTTGTAGTCCGCGGCGAACGCCGAGGTGGCGGTCAGCGGGACGATCAGCAGAAGGCAGGCAACGAGTCGGAACACCATCGGGGAACTCCCATCCAGATCCGCGACGTACGGATCTCCCCATATCGGATGCATTGTCGTGTTCCTTCAACGGATTTCCAAGGGCCGAGGGAGGCCCGGGCTACTCGTAGACCCGGGCGGCCATCAGGACGTCAGCCAGAACCTGCCAAGGGGAGACATCAGCCGGGTCTCGGCCAAGGTTCCGGTAGTAGCCATCCATGTCTTGCGCCCACCCTGCAGCCCCCTGGAGGAACGACTCGAGCGTGTCGTTCGGCCAAGCCGAATCGGACCTGCCGCAGTCTTCGGCAAGTTCCGCGAGGAAGGTGACTAGGTCATCTCGCGTAGCCACAGATCGGCCCCTGTCCTTGAGCATCACAAACCTCCACGGACCACGACCGAAGCTCCCTCGTTCTGCGTAGTGTGCTTCCACGCTTCGGAGGCGATCTCATCGGCCGACGCCGGCACGGTCCGAATCTTCACGCCGGCCTGTTGGAACGCAAACAGCCTACGGTTGTCGAGCGTGTATTCCTTCCCGTCGCGCTTGTAGACGCGGATGGGCTTGACATCATCCGCTTTCAACGCCCCACTCCTCAGACCTTCGATCATGGACTTCACCGTCCGGCCGTCCTTGAATGTCCGTCCGATGCTGCTCTGGCTGAACCGAATCGTCTTCGGGTCAACCAGTCTTCCCAACGTACTCGCAGCCGCCCGTGCGACACGCCACTTCTGCCACCACTGAATTCCCTTGCCGACTGGGATGAAGAAGCCCAACGCGGACGCCATGGCGCGTCCTTCGGCCTCTGGGTCAAGCTCTCCCGGAATGGAATCCATGCCCTCGTTGGACGGGTCGTCGTGGTCGTCGTCGTAGCCAGGGTCTCCGTCGTCATCATCTGCCTCCGGCTCCGGCTCTTCGCCCTCGGGTCCTGACCCGCCGCTCCCTCGCCCATTCCCTCCGGGCGTCTTGGCTTGGCCGTTCTCGCAGTAGTCGTCGCCACGCTTGCTCGTGCAGTTGCCCGGGTCGTTCCCGCCATCTGCCGCGTGACCCACGATGATCACGTAGCCCGCGACTCCAACAGCCATGCCGCCACTGCCCGCCGCGTAGCCGCCGCCTCCGCCGGGCAGCCCCTCGAAGCCCGGCGTCGGCGGTGCCGCGGGGACGCCCCCGCCCATCTCCAGGAAGGTGGCGATGAAGTCCCGGCGCCGGCGCGCGCTCTCGGAGTCGTCGACGGCGAGCGAGGAGCGAGCGAACCCTCCCCCGCAGCCACCGGACCTCCCGCTGATCGATCCCACCTCGGCCAGGTCGAAGTCGTCGAGGCGATGGAAGGCGACCAACCCGCGCAGTCCCTGCAGGGCGAGCTTCGGCTCCGCCAGCCTGGCGCGGTCGTCGGGATCCTCGAGGTCGAACCACCCGGTGCTCGCCGGCTCCACGGGCAGCCCGAGCGGTACGGGCTGCCTCTGTCCTACGTCTTATGCGGGTTCGTGCCTGTGAACCCGCCGTGGGGGGGAAGACTGACCCCCTCATGGGATCGGCTAAGAACCGCTGGAGTCAATCCGTTCACAGACCGCTCGTGTCCCATCCCGTTGATCTGGATCTCGTAACCGCCGTTTGATCCCGCCTCGCGC
>CAYFOA010000142.1:0-19852 GCA_964344575.1 uncultured Rickettsiales bacterium
GTCCCCGGCGGCGACGGCGCCAACTACGACGGGACCCCCGGCACGGGCGGCCTCAAGGGCATGCCCCCCGGCGACGGCGGCGGGGGCGGCGGCGGCGCGGGCGACCCGACGATCATGAGCGGCTGCTGCGGCGGCCAGGGCGGCGCCGGCGGGGGCTGGGGCGGCGGAGGCGGAGGCGGCGCCTACGACCCCGCGAACTCGACCTCGGTCGGCCGCAACCCCGGCGACGGCGGGGACGCCGGCTACGCGGTGCGGGTCCTGGCGGGCTCCGTCGTGTTCACGGCGGGCAACACCCTGGCGCAGGTCAAGGGCGAGGTCGGCCCGTAGGCGCGGTCACTCGCCGATGTTGCCGTTGATGAAGTCCTGGACGACCGTGTTGTCCGCCGACTCGACCTCGTCCTTGAAGCCGCACCAGACGATCTTCTTGTCGTAGAGCATCGCGAGCCGGTCGGACACCCGGAACGCGCTCGTCATGTCGTGCGTCACGACGATCGACGTCACCTTGAGCCGCGCCTGCATGTCCACGATGAGCTGGTCGATCCGCTTGACGTTCGTCGGATCGAGCCCCGTCGTGGGCTCGTCGTAGAGGATGACCTCGGGCTCGATCGCGATGGCCCGCGCCAGCCCCACGCGCTTCTTCATCCCGCCCGACAGCTCCGCCGGCCACTTCTGCTCGATGCCCGGCATGTTCACCATGTCGAGGACCTCGGCGACCTTGTCGGCGATCTTCGCCTCGTCCTTCCAGCCGTGCTGCCGCAGCGGGTAGGCGATGTTGTCGTACGTCGACATCGAGTCGAAGAGCGCGGCGCCCTGGAAGAGCATCCCGATGCGCGACCGGATCGGGTCCATGTCCTTCTCGGAGCGGCCCGTGACCTCCTCGCCGAACGCCGTGATGCGGCCCCGGTCGGGGAGCAGGAGGCGGAGCAGGCACTTCAGGAGGACCGACTTCCCCGTGCCGGAGCCGCCGACGATCGTGATCGTCTCGCCCTGGCAGATCGTCAGGTCGAGCCCCTCGTAGATCGAGTTCTTCCCGAACGCCTTCCAGATGTCCTCGAACGTGATGATCGGCGGACCGAGCTCCCGACGCGCGCGCCGGTCCGCGTGACGGCGGTCGCCGTCGCGTCGCTCCTCGGCCCGCATCACTGCTGGCGCCACTCCGCCCGATCGCGCTCGATGCGCCGCTTCCAGCGGTCCCCTGCCTTCATCTCCACGCCTTCGTAGACCACGGTGCGCCAGCCTTCTTCCAGTTCGGCCTGAAGGTACACGTCGTAGGTCCCGGGCTCCACCGGGTGCCACCCCGCGCCCTCCTCGTCGACCAGCCGCTTGGCCGCCTCGAACTGCGCGCCCCGGTTGATGACGACCATCCGGAGGCCCTCGGTGAGGTCCTCGGTCCCCGCCCACAGCTCGGCCGAGAGGTGCGCGATGGGGAGCCCCATCTCGACGGTCCGCTTGACGATCTGGCCCGGCGCGAGCTCGATCTCCAGCATCTGCTCGGCCCGCAGCGAGGGGTCGTCGGGGTTCGGCAGGTAGACCGCGTACACGTCCCAGCGGCCGCGGGGGACGTCGAAGTAGTAGGCGGCGGGGCCCGACGCGGACGGGACGTCGCCGTTGGACGGCTTGTTGCCGGGGGGGAACGCGAGGACGCGCGTCCACTCGTCCACCGCCTTGCCGCCGTTCGTCGCGGAGATGCGGAGGCCGGGCCCCTCGGGGTTCAGCGGCTCGCCGCGGCGGAGGTCGGTGCGGCGGAGCTTCGTGAGGTCGGCCTTGTCGACGCGGACGTTCCGGAACTCGGCCGTCGTCGGCGCCCGCCCCTCCTCGGTCAGCGTCGCATGCACGCGCCAGCGCCCGGGCGCGAGGCCGATGAGGGGGCCCGCGGCGGCGGTGAACGTGGGCTCGCCCGACGGCGTCTCCCCCGCCGGCTCGGGCCACCCGCGGAGCTCGATGGAGCGGGTGACGTCCTCGGCGTCGGGGTCGCCCTCCTCCTCCTCGGTCCCCGCGACGACCTCGATCTCGGCGTCGAGGAAGCCGACGTCGGCGTCAAGCTTGACGACGTACGACGACTCGTAGGCGGGGTGGACGTGAACGCCGCGGACCCACCCCGTCGTCGCCTCGGTCCACTCGCCCTCCCGGTACGTCAGCTCGAGGTCGTAGTGGGCCGCGGGCAGGACGAGCGCGCCGTCGGCCGCCCCCTCGCCGACGACGACGGCGTCGCCCTCGGCGGCCGCCGCGTAGGCCTTGACGAGGACCCGGTCCCCGCGCGAGCGGCCGCCGAACTGGACGGACAGCTTGACCCGTCCGTTCCCCTCGCCCTCGAGGTTCTCGGCGAGGTCGATCCAGCCGTCGACGGACGTGACGATGCCGTCGCCGGTCACGTCGCCGGGGGTCGGGGGCGGGGTCGGCGGCTCCTCGGCGAGCTCGCGCCGCCAGTCCTCGGACATGACCCCGAGCAGCCACGTCCCCAGGGGCTTGCCGACGTCCTGCGCGGGCCGCTCGGCCCACCACGCGACGAGGCCGTCCGTCGGCACGCTGTCGGTGATCGCGGGGGGCAGCGCGGACCACGCCTTGGCCACCTGCCGCTCGGCCCCGCCGGGGAAGACGCCGAGGTACAGGACGGCGAACACGAGCAGGAGGAGGAGGAAGACGACGATCGCGACCCGCTTGAGGAACCACTTCAGCGCCTTGCCGAAGGTGGGGTCCTCCTCGAGGGTCTTGAAATCGGACGTCCGGTCGACGGAGGTGACGCGGACCTGGTTGAGCCGCTCGCGGATCTGGGCGTCGCTCTCGAGGCCGGCGGGGGGGAGGTCGGGGACGGCCTTGGCCCACCCGGACTCGCCGGGGACCTCGTGGTCGGCGGTGGCCTCCTGGAGCTCGATGTCCCGCCCCTTCTCGGTGGGCTCCTCGACGGAGATGGCCCAGCCCCCGTGCTCGTCCTCCTCGATGCTCCCGAGGTCGAGCCCGTCGTCGGTGAGATCGACCTTGTGGGGCCCGCCGACGGTGGCGGAGGACGCCTGGAGGAGGAAGCTCTCGAGGTCGGCCTCGGGGACGTTGGCCTCCATCTGGACGATGCGGAGCTCGCGCGCGACGCGGCCGGGGGACTGCCACCGCTCGGCGAGGTCGAGGCGGAGGCACTTCTGCAGGACGGTGCCGAAGCCGCGGGTGGCCTTGTCGTGCAGCTCGGGGATGCCGGCGCCCTTGAGCCGGCGGTCGAGCCCCTTGGTCATGGCGTCCCCGGACCGCGCCCGCCGCCCGGTGAAGAGGGCCTCGCCGTTGGCCATCTCGGCGATGATGGCGCCGAGGACGAAGACGTCGGCGCGGGGTCCGGAGTGGCCCTCGATGCCCTCGGGGGCGCGGTAGACGGCGTTGGGGTCCCCGGCGGGGGTGCCGGGCGACGACAGCCCGATGTCCTCGGCGGAGACGGTCCCGTCGGGCCGGACGTGGATGGTCCCGGGCTCGAGGTCGCGCGCCTCCCCGAGGTTGGATCCGGCCCCGTCCCAGTTGGCCTGGACGGCCTCGCAGATGCGAATGGCGAGCTCGATCAGCACCTCCCGAGGCAGCGCCCCGGCGGCTCGCAGGATGCGGTCGAGCGTCAGGTCCCCGGCGTCCGTCATGGCGTCCGCGGCAGTATAGGGGGACCGCGGTAGTCGCTTGTAATCGAATGTAGTCGGACCTAGGCTGAGCGCATGCCTGCAGACGTCATCTCGATCCGCCTCGAACCCGAGACCCGGGCAACGTTGGACGAGGTCGCCCGCCGGGACGGCACCAGCCGCTCGGCCCTGGTGCAGCGCCTGCTCGAGGAGGGGGTCCGGATGGACGCCCACCCGGGGATCGTGTTCCGCGACGGCCCCGCGGGTCGGCGCGCGGCGGTGGCGGGAGGGCCGGACGTCTGGGAGATCGTCCGCGTGGTCGAGAACGTCGACGCCCGAGGCGAGGCCCGGGTGGCGGACGCGGCGGCGTGGCTCGATCTGCCGGCCGGGCAGGTCAGCGTCGCGGTGGACTACTACGCGGCGTTCCGAGACGAGGTGGACGCCTGGATCGAGCGGATCGATCGCGCCGCCGCGGAGGCCGAGTCGGCGGCACGCGCCCGGGCCGACGTCCTGAAGTGAAGCTCCTCCTGGACGAACACTTCGCGCCGGCGATCGCGGCGCAGCTGCGCGAACGCGGGCACGACGTGGTCGCGGTCCCGGAGGTACAGGGCCTGCGCGGCGCGACCGACGATGTGGTGCTGGAGCTTGCGGCCGCCGAGGGCCGGGCGGTCGTGACGGAGAACGTCGCCGACTTCGCGGCCCTGGACGCGACGTGGCGAACAGGCGAACGGGCCCACGCAGGCATCGTCTTCACGAGCAACCGGCGCTTCCCGCGCGGTCGCGGAGACACGATCGGGCGCCTCCTCATCGCCCTCGACGAGCTCATCGCCCGTCACCCGGAAGGCACGACGGCGACGCACTGGCTCTGAATCAGGCGGCGGTCTTCAGCCAGCGCAGGACGGCGTCTGCGTAGACGTCCGGGGCCTCGCGGTGGAGGAAGTGGCCGGGGCCGTCGAGGACGACGAGGTCGGCGCCTTCGGTGAAGCACTCCTTCGACGCCTCGAAGACCGAGGGGGGGAGGACGTCGCCGGTGCCGGCGAAGAGGAGCGCGCGGGCCTCCGTCCTGCTTCCGAGGAGCTTGCGGGAGCCCCACCAGCGGCGCAGGGCGCGGTAGTAGCCGAGGGCCGCGTCGAGCGCTTCGGGGTGGGCGAAGCAGTCCTTCGTGGGGCGGATCTCGGCGTCGTCGTAGTCCCAGCTCGGGGACCACTGCCGGTAGAGGCGGTCGAGGAGGGCGAAGTCGTTCTTGCGGACCGACGACGCCGCCGGCGTCGGCGAGCCGAGGCAGGAGCGCATCCCCCGAGCGCGCGGTGTCCGGAAACCCGTGAAGGCAGAGGACGAGCGGACCGTCCTCCGGCCCCGCCGCCGACGCCTCGAACGTCAGCGACGGCGTCGGGACGGTGACCTGGGAAGCGCCGGCCACGAGGCCGCACGATGCCACGGGCAGGGCGCGGCCGAAGCAGGCACTCCGTCTCGAAGAGGGGCAAGAAGCCAGGCAAGGCTGCCTGCGGCTGAGCGACTGAGCTAGCGTCGAGTCCACGACCAGGTCGTGGGGCTCCAACGAGCTTCTGTGTCGCCCGCGAGCACGGGGGCGAGGAACGACCGCGCCGCCGCCGTGACCTCCGCGAGCGAGGGCCAAGGCAGGTCGTCCTTCCGGGCGATGGCGGCGTAGGGCTTCTCCCAGGCCTCGGGCGGGTCCGGCAGGCAGCCCGGGACCTCGTGGGTGTCACGGAAGCTGAAGGTCTGCCCGATCGCGTCCCTCACACGCCCGGCGTCGAGCGGGCCGGCCGTGGCGATGAGGGCGAGATCCGGCAGATCCTTGACCCGCGAGTTGGGGCGCTTGCGCGGCATGGTGAACGCGTGGAGCTTCTCTGCGATGTGCGTCTCGATGGGATAGACCCGCAGGGTCGGCGGCGCGATGCCGGCGAAGGCGAGCACGTCGGCGGCCACGAGGGTGTCGGGGTCGCCGAGGATCGGGTCGCCGAACGCGACGTCGACGCCGAACGGGCCACCGTAGATCTTGCCCGCGATCGTGCACTCAGCCTTGAAGCGCATCCCGTCGTACCTCATCCCGTCGCCCTGGATCTCCGGGTGGCGCTCATCAGGGTGAATGGTGAACACCATGAAGTCGCCAAGGTCGCGCCGGGCGGCCGCGCGGAGCGTCTCGAGGATCACCTCCGGCGATCCGAGCACGCGGACGTCCACGTCCTTCGTCGTCCGCGCCCGTTCGATCCGCCGCTCGACCGCGAGCCCACCCTTCAGCATCACCCCATCGCCCAGCTCCTCGAAGACCCGCGCGAGGAACCGATCGAACACCAGCAGCTGCCGGCGTCGGGCGAGGTCGGCGCCGGAGGCGGTCGCCGTCCGGAGACGCTGTTCTAGCGCCTGCTTGAACGCCGCCGGGGTCGCGTAGGTGCGAGGAGTCACGCGGCGAGCCCACCGAAGGGCTCCAGCGCGGCGGCGACGGCAGGCAGCTCGTCGCGGGTGACCAGCCCGCGACGGAGGGCGTCGCGGGCGCCCTGGAGGAGGAGGTCGGGCGCGAGATGGGCGACCGCGCAGTCGTTGAGGCTCCGGGCCGGGGCAGTCGCAGGGACCGGGCCGAACCAGCTTCGCTCGCGCTCCCCGACGTCCGCGAAGTGAAGGCTCAGACCCTCGGGAACCCGGAGGCGGCGCCTCCTCCAGGACTCCGGCAGGGTCAGGTGGACCTTCGCCGGGAGCAGATCGGAGAGGTTGTGCAGCGCCAGGGCGGTCTCGTGTGAGAAGACGCCGGCCCGCTCCGACCACAGCCAGAAGGCCGTCAGCTCCTCGTGGTCACCCGCCGGGAAGTGAACGAGTCGGTAGATGCCGCGCCGAACGCGGATCATTCGGCCCGCGCCCCGGTGGTGAGCAATGAGTTGCGGCGAGTAGCCGGCCTCGGCCGCCTGCCGTGTCGTGAACAGACCGTCCTGGGCAGCCGCCGTCTCGAACAGCTGGTCCCAGTCGGGCGAGGGTGCCTCGGCCATGCAGGTATATTAAGTAATACTTTAGTTTCGTGCAATCACGGCACGCAGACGGACTGGCAGTCGAGGTCTCCGCAGTCGATCGCGCCGTCGAGGTCGTCGTCCACGCCGTTGCCGCACGTCTCCGCGTCCACGCAGTCCGGGTCCGTCGCGCAGTCTTCGTCGAGGCAGTCGATGTTCCCGTCGCCGTCGTCCTCGAAGCCGTTGTTGCAGTCCTCCTCCACCGGCGCGTCGCAGACCACCTCCAGCGTGTAGTCGCCCGCGTCGTAGATCGACGCCGCCTCCACGAACGCGTAGACGATCTGCCCCGCCGACACGCCCACCGCGAAGCCCTCCGGGTTCTCGCCCGTCGCGCTGAAGCCGTAGCAGCTGTCCAGCGCGCAGCCCGTGATGAACGGCGCGCCCGCCATCACCAGGTCCAGCTGGATGTCCGGGTCGTGCGTCAGCGTCAGCGACACCGTCGTCGCGAAGTCGACCGGCGTCTGGATCTCGTACCCCACCTCCGGACCGAACGACGTCACCCCGCAGCCGTAGTAGTCCACCCCGCTGCCGCCGCTCAGCGTCCCGCTCACCGACCCCCCGCACGCCAGCGTCGTCAGCGCCGGGCACGACTGCGTCACGCAGTTCCCCTCGTCCGCGCAGTCCGGGTCGTCGCAGTCCACCAGGCCGTCGAAGTCGTTGTCCTGCCCGTCCCCGCACGCCTCCCCCGAGCACGTCGTCGTCGCCCCGCAGTCGTAGTCCGCGCAGTCCACCGACCCGTCCCCGTCGTCGTCCAGGCCGTTGTCGCAGTCCTCGGTCCCCGACCCGCCGCACGCCACCGCCGTCGCGCACTCGCTGTCCAGGCAGTCCGTGTCCCCGTCGCCCTCGTTGTCCAACCCGTCCGTGCACGACGTCTCCCCCAGGCACGCCGACGAGTTCACGCAGTCGCTGTCCGCGCAGTCCGCCTGGAAGTCGCCGTCGTCGTCGAACCCGTTGAAGCAGTCCTCCCCCGTCACGCACGCCGGATCGTCCGCGCACTCCGGGTCCAGGCAGTCCGGCAGCCCGTCGCCGTCGTCGTCCGCGCTGTTCGCGCAGTCCTGCTCCGCGATGCACGCCGAGTCGAACGCGCAGTCCCCGTCCGCGCAGTCCACGAGGCCGTCCGCGTCGTCGTCCAGCTCGTTGCCGCACTCCTCCGCCGGGTCGCACGCCTCCGCCGTCAGGCAGTTCTCGTCCGCGCAGTCCGCGTCGCCGTCGCCGTCGTCGTCGATCCCGTTGCCGCACACCTCCACGATCGGCGGCGCCTCGCAGTCCAGCGTCAGCGCGTACCCCGTCTCGTCCGACGGACTGTCCGCGTCCACCCCGATCCAGTACGTCTGCCCCTGCGCGGCAGCGAAGAACAGCGTCTCCTCCAGCTCCGCCGACGCGATCGACTGCGCGCACGACGTCGGGTCGCAGCCCGCGCCGTCGTCCACGAGCAGCACCAGGTGCAGGTCCGCCGGATCCGTGTCCGGCGACAGCGTCACCGACACCAGCTGCTCCACCGGCGACGTGAACCGGTGCCAGTTGTCCGCCCCCGTGCCCCCGCCCGCGCACGCGTTCGCCGTCACCTCGCCCGTCGTCATCACCGCCGTCAGCACCTGCCCGCACTGCGCCACCTCCGGGTGGTCCGTGCACGTCTCGAAGAGGCAGTCCGCCTCCGCCGCGCAGTCCGTGTCGGCGCAGTCCACCGCCCCGTCGCCGTCCTCGTCGATCCCGCCGGCGCAGAGCTCCTCCGCGTCGCAGTCGCCGCCGGTGCAGTCCGCGTCCGCGCAGTCCGTCGCGCCGTCGCCGTCGTTGTCGATGTTGTCGTCGCAGTCCTCCGCGCACGACGGGCCGCTGCACTCGCCGTCCGCGCAGTCCGTCAGCCCGTCGCTGTCGTTGTCCACGCCGTCGGTGCAGTCCTCCGGGCAGGCCGGGTTCGGCTGGCAGTCGGGGTCGAAGCAGTCGATCAGCGCGTCGTTGTCGTCGTCCTGGCCGTTGTTGCACTGCTCCACGGCGCACACCGGGGAGGTCACGCAGTCGCTGTCCTCGCAGTCCACCTGGCCGTCGGCGTCGTCGTCGAACGCGTTGTTGCAGCTCACCTCGGTCGAGCACTCCGGGGTCCCGAAGCAGTCGTCGTCGATGCAGTCGACGAGCGCGTCCGCGTCGTCGTCCACCGAGTTGCTGCAGTTCTCGATCAGGAGGCAGTTCGCGTCCGAGACGCACTCGGCGTCCTGGCAGTCGACGTCGCCGTCGCCGTCGTCGTCCAGCCCGTTGTTGCAGTCTTCCGCGACGACGCAGAGCGGGTCCCCGGAGCACTCGACGTCGTCGCAGTCCACGAAGCCGTCGCCGTCGTCGTCGAACGCGTTGTCGCACAGCTCGGGGACGGGGACGCACAGCGGCGAGCCCGTGCAGTCGTCGTCCGCGCAGTCGATCAGGCTGTCTCCGTCGTCGTCGATCTCGTTGCTGCAGAACTCCACCGAGGGGGTCGTCCCGCAGCTGACGTCGAGCTCGAAGTCCCCCTCGTCCGCCGCCGTCTTGCCGTCCACGACGACGTAGTACTCCGCCCCGCCGCCGGCCACGAACGACAGCGTGGCGCCGCCGGGATCCGTGGACGTCGAGGCGAACGCGCACGCGTCCGTGGTGCACCCGGGGGCGGGCTCGATCAGCATCAGGTCGAGGTCCACGCCGCTCGTCAGCGTCGTCAGCGTCAGGTCGATCACCTGGGGGATGTCGCTGGTCAGCTCGAACACCGCCTCGGGGCCGGCCGCCGCGTTGCCGCAGCCGTACGCCGGCATGTCGTTCGTGCCGCCGATCGTCGACCAGCTGATCGTCGCCGACGAGCAGTCCATCGGGGAGACGGGCGGCGGGCAGGCGACCGCGCAGTTCGGCTGGTCCGCGCAGTCGAGGTCGTCGCAGTCGACGTCCCCGTCGCCGTCGTTGTCCTGGTTGTCGGTGCAGACCTCGGGCACGCACACCGGCTCGCCGAGGCAGTCGCTGTCCGCGCAGTCGGTGTCGCCGTCGCCGTCGTCGTCGACCGCGTTGGAGCAGTCCTCGGGGACGCACACCGGCAGGCTCGCGCAGTCCGCGTCGTCGCAGTCGATCGCGCCGTCGCCGTCGTCGTCGAAGCCGTTGTCGCAGTCCTCGGCCGCCGTGCACGCGGGGTCGCCGAAGCACTCGGAGTCGTCGCAGTCGACGTTCCCGTCCCCGTCGTTGTCCGCGCCGTCGGTGCAGTCCTCCGCGACCACCACCGAGGGGCAGATGACGTCCAGCGTGTACGCGCCCGAGTCGCCCGCCCCGAAGCCGTCGACGCCGACCGCGTAGAGCTCGCCGCCGGTCGTCGACAGGGTCACCGACTCGACCGCGTCCGCGCCCGTCGACGAGGCCACGCAGTTGTCCGCGAGGCAGGCGCCGGTGGCGAGGTCGATGACGTACAGGTCGAGGTCCGCGGACGACAGCGAGGCCAGCTGGAACGTCACGTCCCCGCCGCCGCTCGGGGCCGCCACCTCGAAGTACTCCTCCGGGCCCGCCGCGACGCTGCCGCAGGTGTAGACGTCGAAGAGCGTGTCCGCGCCGGTGGTGTCGCCGAGGACGTTCCCCCCGCACCCGAGCGCCGTGATCGTCGTGCACTCGGTGGGGCAATCGCAGTCCGCGTCGGCGCAGTCGATCTCGCCGTCGAGGTCGTTGTCGAGGCCGTCGGTGCAGTCCTCGACGAGGTCCGACGGGCAGAACGTGTGGAGGTTCCAGGCCCCGGTCACGCCGAAGCGGCCGTCGACCACGAGGTCGAGCTCCTCGCCCGCGACGAGGTCGACCGACACGGACTGGTCCCCGGCGGCGAGGCAGGCCGTCTCGTCGCAGCCGACCGTCCCCTCCAGCACGTACAGGTCGAGCTCCTCGGAGAGCCCCGCGAGGAGGAACGTGTGGACGCCCGTCTCCGTCGCCGTGAACGTCACCACCTGCTCGGCCCCCGACGCGTCCCACCCCACGCAGCCGTAGTCGTCGAGCGCGTCGGACTCGTACTCGCCCGTGTCCCCGCTGACCACGCCGCCGCACTCCGCGACCTCCTCCATGGGGGCGCAGACGAGGCAGAAGGGGTCGGCGACGCACTCGTCGTCGTCGCAGTCGATCAGCCCGTCGGCGTCGTCGTCGGCGCCGTCGTCGCAGATCTCGGCGATGCAGTCGGTGAAGAAGTCGCAGTCGCCGTCGTCGCAGTCGACCAGGCCGTCGCCGTCGTTGTCCGCGCCGTCGGAGCAGTCCTCCCCCGTGCAGGCGACGTCGCTGACGCAGTCGGCGTCGTCGCAGTCGAGGTCGCCGTTGCCGTCGTCGTCGATGCCGTTGTCGCAGATCTCGACGATGCACTCCGGCTCCAGCGGGCAGTCCGGGTCGAAGCAGTCCACGAGCAGGTCGCCGTCGTTGTCGATGCCGTCGGTGCAGTCCTCCGCCTCGCACGCCGGCGCGGTGTCGCACTCGTCGTCGCCGCAGTCGATCAGGCCGTCGCCGTCGTCGTCGATCGCGTTGTCGCAGACCTCGGGGATGCACGCCGGGTCCGCGCCGCAGTCGCTGTCGGAGCAGTCCGCGAAGCCGTCGCCGTCGTCGTCCAGCCCGTTGCCGCAGTCCTCGACGGCGCAGAGCGGGTCGCCGAAGCAGTCCGGGTCGGCGCAGTCGGCGAGCCCGTCGCCGTCCTCGTCACCGACGACGTCGCACTCCTCGTCGCCGCCGACGCTGCACGCGGGGTCGCCCAGGCAGGCGACGTCGTCGCAGTCCACGTCCCCGTTGCCGTCGTCGTCGCTGCCGTTGTCGCAGATCTCGGACGTCGCGCACGCCGGGTCGCCGCTGCACTCGTTGTCGGCGCAGTCCGTCGCCCCGTCGCCGTCGTCGTCCACGCCGTTGTCGCAGACCTCGGCGATGCAGGACGGGTCCGTGACGCACTCGCTGTCGGCGCAGTCGACGTCCCCGTCGCCGTCGTCGTCCACCCCGCCGGTGCACACCTCGGCGACGCAGTCGGACTCGGTGAGGCACTCGCTGTCGAGGCAGTCCACGGCGCCGTCGCCGTCGTCGTCCAGCCCGTTGCCGCAGATCTCGACGATGCAGGACGGGTCGCTGAAGCACTCGGGGTCGAGGCAGTCCGTGAGCAGGTCGACGTCGTTGTCGATGAGGTCCCCGCACACCTCGTCGGTGCAGCCGGGGATGACGAGGCAGTCGACGTCGAGGCAGTCGACGTCCCCGTCGCCGTCGTCGTCGAACCCGTTGAAGCAGTCGAGCTCGACGTCGCACGGCGGCCCGCCGAAGCAGTCGCCGTCCACGCAGTCGATCAGCCCGTCGCCGTCGTCGTCGAGGCCGTTGACGCAGTTCTCGATGAAGAGGCAGTTGGGGTCGCCCGCGCACTCGGGGTCCTGGCAGTCGACCAGCGTGTCGAGGTCGTCGTCCACGCCGTTGCCGCAGTCCTCCGCGATGACGCAGACCTCCTCGAGGGCGCAGTCGGCGTCGTCGCAGTCGACGTCCCCGTCGAGGTCGTCGTCGAGCAGGTTGGCGCAGTCCTCGGGCTCGGGCTCGCACACCTCGTCGAACAGGCAGTCGTCGTCGGCGCAGTCGAAGTCGCCGTCGCCGTCGTCGTCGAGGCCGTTGGTGCAGATCTCCGCGTCCACCGTCGCGCAGGAGACGCTCAGCTCGAACGCCCCCGAGTCGCCCGCCACCTTGCCGTCGACCACCACGTAGAAGACGGACCCCGGCTCGGCGACCACGGTCACCTCCTCGACGGCGTCGCTGTAGGAGTCGGACGCGCCGAGGCACTCGTTGGGATCGCAGCCGAAGTCGGTCTCGCCGAGGACGTAGAGGTCGAGGTCGACGGGCTCGAGGATCTCGAGGGTGACCGTCAGCGACTGCTCGACGAGGAGGTCGAACGTCACCTCGTAGATCAGCTCCTCGCCGGGCGCCTCGAGCAGCGTGCAGGAGTACACGTTGACGTCGTTGTCGCCGAAGATCGTGTCGCCCTCGAAGGGACCCGTGTCGGTGCACGAGGCGAAGTCCTCGGTCGTGCCGCACACCTCGGGGGTGCAGTCGTCGGACAGCACGCACTCGGCGTCGTCGCAGTCGACCTCCCCGTCGAGGTCGTCGTCCACCCCGTTGTCGCAGTCCTCCAGCGCGCAGACGACCTCGCTGACGCACTCGTCGTCGGCGCAGTCGACGTCCCCGTCGCCGTCGTCGTCCACCGCGTTGGAGCAGTCCTCGGGCACGCACAGCAGCTCCGAGAGGCAGTCCGGGTCGAGGCAGTCGATGAAGGCGTCGCCGTCGTCGTCGAAGTCGTTGTCGCAGACCTCGACCGAGCAGGACGGGTCGCCGAAGCACTCGCTGTCGTCGCAGTCGATGAAGCCGTCGCCGTCGTCGTCGAGGAAGTTGCCGCACGTCTCGGGGGTGGTCGTGGGGCAGGTGACGTCGAGCACGAACGTCCCCTCGTCGCCGTCGAAGCCGTCCACCGCGACGACGTACGCCTCGCCCCCGACCGTGCTGATCGTGACGGACTCGGTGTTCGTCGTGCTGCCCGTGGACGAGGCGATGCAGTCGTCGGGGTCGCAGGCGTCGTCGGCCACCTCGATCACGAAGAGGTCGAGGTCGGCGACGGACGTGATGGCGAGCCCGAAGGTGACGTCGCCGCCGCCGGCCGGGGCGGTGAACTCGTACAGCGCCTCGGGCCCCGTCTCGGGGACGCCGCAGCCCCACAGGTCGATGACCGCCTCGGCGCCGACGGTGGTCCCCGCGAGGCTGTCGTCGCAGGCCGCGACGTCCTCGGTGGCGCACGAGAGGGGGCAGGCGCAGTCGCTGTCGGCGCAGTCCACGAACGAGTCGAAGTCGTCGTCGAAGCCGTTGGTGCAGTCCTCCACGAGGTCGCTCGGGCAGAGGACGACGAGGTTGAACTCGGACGTCGCCCCGAAGCGGCCCTCCACCACGAGGACGTACGCCTCGCCCGCGGTCGCGTCGAGGCTGACGGACTGGTCCCCGAAGGCGACGCAGTCGGACTCGTCGCAGCCGGTGGGGGAGTCGAGGACGTACAGGTCGAGGTCGGCGGTCAGGCCGGTCAGGAGGAAGACGTGGGTCCCCGTCTCCTCGGCGACGAACTCGTAGGAGACCTCGGGGCCGGACGCGTCCCAGCCGCCGCACGCGTAACCGTCGAGGGCGTCGGTGGCGATCTCCGTGTCGCTGTTGTCGCCGAGGGCCACGTCCGCGCAGCCGAGGGTCTCGGCGATGGCGCAGTCGGCGCAGTAGGGGTCGAGGGCGCACTCGGGGTCGGCGCAGTCCACGAGGAGGTCGAAGTCGTTGTCGTCCCCGTCGAGGCAGTCCTCGTCGGTGCACTCGGTGAAGAAGGCGCAGTCGTCGTCGTCGCAGTCGACCGCCCCGTCGCCGTCGTCGTCGGAGCCGTTGTCGCAGTCCTCGGGGTTGCAGTTCAGGTCGAAGAGGCACTCCTCGTCGAAGCAGTCCTCCTCGCCGTCGCCGTCGTCGTCGACGCCGTTGGTGCAGTCCTCCGGGATGCAGACGGTCTCGGTGGCGCAGTCCGGGTCGGCGCAGACGATCAGCCCGTCCAGGTCGTCGTCGAGGACGTTGGTGCAGTCCTCGATCGAGCAGTCGGACGAGGAGAAGCAGTCGCTGTCGTCGCAGTCGATGTCGCCGTCGCCGTCGTCGTCGTTGTCGTTGTCGCAGATCTCGGGCTGGCAGCTCAGGTCGGTGAGGCACTCGTCGTCGGAGCAGTCGAGGTCGCCGTCGCCGTCGTTGTCGAAGCCGTCGTCGCACACCTCGGGGACGCACTCCGGGTCGGCGAAGCAGTCGGGGTCCACGCAGTCGACGAGGCCGTCGCCGTCGTCGTCGAGGCCGTCGGTGCAGTCCTCGTCGCCGCCCACGGTGCAGTTCGAGTCGCCCACGCAGGCGGGGTCGTCGCAGTCGACGTCGCCGTTGCCGTCGTTGTCGATGCCGTCGTCGCAGATCTCGGACGTGTCGCAGATGGGATCGGCGTCGCACTCCGGGTCGGCGCAGTCGACGAACCCGTCGCCGTCGTCGTCGGTGCCGTTGTCGCAGACCTCGGCGATGCAGGCGGGCTCGGTGACGCACTCGGAGTCGGCGCAGTCGATCGCCCCGTCGCCGTCGTCGTCCACGGCGTTGTCGCAGTCCTCGTCGATGCAGGCCGAGTCGAGGGCGCACTCGGCGTCGTCGCAGTCGAAGAAGCCGTCGCCGTCGTCGTCGAGGTCGTTGTCGCAGAGCTCGTCCACGCAGACGGGGTCGCCGGCGCACTCGGAGTCGGCGCAGTCGATGAAGCCGTCGCCGTCGTCGTCGATCTCGTCGTCGCAGACCTCGGGGACGCAGCCGGGGAAGGAGCTGCAGTTGACGACGTCGTCGCAGTCGACGAACCCGTCGCCGTCGTCGTCGATCGTGTTGTCGCAGACCTCGATGGTGCAGTTCGGGTCGTAGATGCACTCGTCGTCGTTGCAGTCGATGTTGCCGTCGCCGTCCTCGTCGAGGCCGTTGGAGCAGTCCTCGGGGATGCAGATCTCCTCGGCGAAGCACTCGTCGTCCACGCAGTCGATCGCGCCGTCGCCGTCGTTGTCGACGAGGTCGTCGCAGAGCTCGGCGAGGCACACGGGGGCGACGACGCAGTCGCTGTCGACGCAGTCCACGAAGCCGTCGCCGTCGTCGTCGGCGCCGTTGTCGCAGACCTCGACGCCGCACGTCGGCTCGGCGGAGCAGTCGGGATCGGCGCAGTCGATGAGGCCGTCGCCGTCGTCGTCGAAGTCGTTGGTGCAGTCCTCGACGTTGCAGGCGGGGTCGGCCACGCACTCGGAGTCGACGCAGTCCACGTAGCCGTCGCCGTCGTCGTCGATGCCGTTGTCGCAGATCTCCGTGAGGCAGACGGTCTCGGTCTGGCACTCGGCGTCAGCGCAGTCCACGTAGCCGTCGCCGTCGTTGTCGAGCAGGTCCTCGCAGTCCTCGGGGGTGCAGGCCGGCTCGCCCGCGATGCAGTCGGGGTCGGCGCAGTCGATGAGGAAGTCGCCGTCGTTGTCGGCGCCGTCGAAGCAGGTCTCGACGCCGCACGCGGGCTCGGAGACGGCGCACTCGGCGTCGGCGCAGTCGATGAAGCCGTCGGCGTCGTCGTCGAGCCCGTTGAAGCAGTCCTCGGCGACGCAGTTGGACGCGGTGATGCAGTCGGGATCGAGGGGGTCGTTGACGGCGTCGTCAGCGCAGTCGATGAAGCCGTCGCCGTCGTTGTCGAGGCCGTCTTCGCAGTCCTCGTCCACGCACGCGGGCGCGCCGGTGCAGTCGGCGTCGTCGCAGTCGACGTCGCCGTCGCCGTCGTTGTCCGCGTCGTCGGTGCAGTCCTCCGAGGAGCAGACCGACTCGAACGCGCAGTCGGGATCGTTGCAGTCGGTCTGGCCGTCGAGGTCGTTGTCGATGCCGTCGGTGCAGTCCTCGACGAGGCACAGGGGGCTGCCGAAGCACTCGGGGTCGATGCAGTCGAGGAGGCCGTCGCCGTCGTCGTCGAAGCCGTTGCTGCACGTCTCGGTGATGCAGACGGACTCGAGCGTGCACTCGTCGTCGACGCAGTCCAGGAGGAGGTCGCCGTCGTCGTCGACGCCGTTGTCGCAGATCTCGGGGACGCAGACCTCGGCGGGGGCGCAGTCGGGGTCGACGCAGTCGATGGCGCCGTCGCCGTCGTCGTCGAAGCCGTTGGCGCAGTCCTCCCCCGTGCAGGCGACGTCCGCGGCGCAGTCGGCGTCGTCGCAGTCGACGTCCCCGTCCGTGTCGTCGTCGGCGCCGTTGCCGCAGTCCTCGGGGGTGCACTCGGGGAGCGCTTCGCAGGCGGCGTCGGCGCAGTCGATGAGGCCGTCCCCGTTGTTGTCGAGGCCGTCGTCGCAGATCTCGAAGCTGCACAGCGGGTGGGTGAAGCACTCCGGGTCGGCGCAGTTGAGGAGGCCGTCGACGTCGTCGTCGAAGAAGTTGTCGCAGATCTCCGGGTCGCAGTAGAGCTCCAGAGCGCAGTCGGCGTCGTCGCAGTCGATGTCCCCGTCGCCGTCGTTGTCGATGCCGTCGAACACGCCGTCGCCGTCGGGGTCGGGGCCGACGGAGCAGTCCTCGTCGGTCAGGGAGGTGTCGTCGTCGTCGCCCGTGTCGTCGTCGTCGGAGGTGTCGTCGTCGTCCGAGGTGTCGTCGTCGTCGTCCGGGCCGGTGTCGTCGTCGTCGCTCGCCGGGTCGTCGTCCGCGTGGCCGGAGTCGTCGGCGGCCGTGGCGTCGTCGTCGTGGCCGGAGTCGTCGTCGTCGGTGGAGTCGTCGTCGTCGGGGCCGGTGTCGTCGTCGTCGGGGCCGGTGTCGTCGTCGTCGCTGGTGTCGTCGTCGTCAGCCGTGTCGTCGTCGTCCGCCGGCGTGGCGTCGTCGTCGTCCGGTTCGGGACAGGCGGGCAGGAACAGCAGCGCTGCGAGCAGCGGGACGAGGACACGGAACCGGGCCATGGGCGCTCCCTTGGGGAGGAGCAGGCTACCAGGGGTCGGACAGGGCGTTCTGCAGCGCGTCCCGGACGACCGCGGCGGTGGGGTAGCGGTCCTGGGGCTTCTTCGCGAGGAGGCGGTCGACGATGTCGTCCAGCGCCGCGGGGACGTCGGGGACGTAGTCCGACATGCGGGGGGCCGGCTCGGTGAGGACGCGGTGGAAGAGGGTGGCGATGTCGCGGTCGTCGAAGGGGAGCGAGCCGGTGAGGACGCGGAACAGGACGATCCCCATCGCGTAGAGGTCCGTCGCGATGGTGACGCCCTTCTGGCCGCGGCGGAGGCGCTCCGGCGGGATGTAGCAGGGGGTGCCGACGACGCGGCCGGTCTTGGTCCAGTTGGCGGTGTCCTGGGTCGTCTTGGCGATGCCGAAGTCCATCACCTTGAGGGTGAGGCCGTCCTCGAGCACGAACAGGTTGCGGGGCTTGATGTCGCGGTGGACGACGTCCTGGTCGTGGGCGTGGCCGAGGCCCGCGAACGCCTGGTCGACGAGGTGGACGGCGAGGTGCGGCTCGAGGGTGCCGCCGGCGGCGACGGTGAACGCCTCCAGGTCGGTCCCCCGCATCAGCTCCATCGTGAGGAAGTAGGCGCCCTTCCAGGTCCCGAACTCGTGCGTCGTCACGATCGAGGGGTGCGCGAGGCGGCGGGCGATCCGCATCTCCTGCTTGAACCGGCCGACCGCCTTGGGGTCGCGCTGCTCGCCCTTGAAGAGCTTCAGCGCGGTCGGCTCCTCCAGCTCGAGGTCGGTCGCCCGGAAGACGACCGCGTAGCCGCCTTCGCCGAGGGGGCCGTCGATGCGGAAGCGGTTGGCGATGACCGCCCCGGGGCGGAGGGGGCCGAGGCCGAGCTCCTCCGACTTGTGGGCCAGCTCCTTGGCCACCTCGCGGTTCTGCTCGTCGGTCCGGAGGTGCCAGGATTCGCTGGACGTCCGCGCGGACAGCCAGTTGCCGGAGCCGCTGACGTCCTCGGACACCTCGATGTCGAAGGAGTCCGAGCCGGTCGCGTCGGGGGACACGTCGAAGGAGTCGTCCTCGACCGTCATCGCGAAGTCGGCGGTCTCGATGGCGACGGGGTCCTCGGCGAGGGCGTTGAGGTAGCCGGGGCGCCACGGGTTGCCGGGGACGGGGAGGCGGCGCTGGGCGAGGGCGGCGTCCTCCCGGCGGCCCAGGCGCTTGAGGAGCGCGGCGGCGCGGTCGGCCTCGCCGAGGTTCGCGAAGAGGCCGACGGCGCGGTCGTGGCGGCCGCACCGCTCGAAGCACACGGCGGCGCTGAAGGCGACACGGCGCTGGTCGTCGTCGAGCTGGTCGACGGGCGTCTCGGCGGCGGGGAGGGCGTTGAGGTAGCACGCGCCCGCCTCGGCGAACCTCCGATCGCGGACGAGGAGGTCCCCCGCCTCACGGTGGCGGCCCTGCTCGATCATCAGCTCGATGACGTGCTTGCTCACTCGGCGGCGGGGACCTCGAAGGCGCCGAGTTCGTTCCAGCCGTTGACGTCGTCCCAGACGCCGTCGTTGGCGAGGCGGACGCTGTAGCGGGGGTCGGCCTGGAGGGAGGCGGCGTCGTCGGGGAGCCAGAGCGCCAGGGTGTGGGAGCCGGCCGCGAGGCCCGTCAGGACCGCCTCCACGGTGACGCTCGCGCCGGGCTGCCAGAGGCGGGGATCCGAGGCGACGTCCACGGCCCCGGCGACCTCGCCGTCGACGACGAGGCGGGGGGTGCGGGCGTTGAAGGGAGCCGCCCAGCCGTCGTTGGTCAGGGTGAGGGTGACCGTCGCCTCGCCGGGGGTGGCGACGACCTCGCCGCCGGTCAGCGCGAAGCGGTAGCCGATCGACCGCTCGATGTCCTCGCGGCAGCCGCCGTCGTCCCACGAGGCGACCACGTCGGGGTGCCACTCGTGGTTGATGAAGGAGTAGTGGAGGAGCTCCATCTCGGCGAGCGCGCTGGCGCACTCGGAGCGGGGCGGGTTGGGGTTGCAGGTCTCGCCCCCCATGGGGGTGTAGAGGGTCTCGGCGGCGACGTAGCCGCGCCACAGGTCGACGGCCTCGCTGGGGTAGGTGCCCCAGTCGTTGTCGGAGGCGAGGAAGCAGTCGTTGTGGTGGCCCACGCGGGCGTGGTCGAGGCCGCTGAAGGCGTCGGCGGCGTCGAAGGGGACGTTGCCGTAGACGTCGTTCTTGAGCATCGGGGTCCGGAGCTGGACCATCCGCTCGGGGGGGACGGCGTCGAGGAGGGCGCCGAGGATGACGTCGCTGTCGTCGAGGAGGTCGTTGGTCGACGAGTGCCACTCGCCCCACGCGCCGATGAAGCCGGCGTGGAGGACCGCGATGATGTCGGCGTGGGCCTCCAGCAGGGGGGTGATCTGCTCGATGTGGGTGAGGACCCACTCCAGCGGCGCGTCGGGCTCGGGGTCGGGCCAGGGGCCGAAGTTGTAGGCGAACCGCAGGATGATCTTGAGGCCGGCGGCGCGGGCCGCGTTCAGACCGACGTCGAGCTCGTCGAGGAGCTCGGTGGGGATGTCGGAGGTCCGGTAGTCGTCGAGGCGGACGTAGGTGAAGCCGAGCGAGTAGCCCTCGTGGAAGAGGCCGCCGTCGAGCAGGGTGGCGGTCCGGTAGAAGCCGCGCTCGGGGTTGAGGAAGACGTCGTCGGTGGGGGCGTAGGTCCACGAGGTGACGACGGCGGGCGCGGCGGAGTCGTCGTCGTCGGACGCGTCGTCGTCGTCGGACGCGTCGTCGTCGTCGGACGCGTCGTCGTCGTCGGACGCG